>JBBRPK010000188.1:0-9593 GCA_038228235.1 Verrucomicrobiota bacterium | reverse complement strand
TCGCCAAGGCCCGAGCGGCAAAGTTGGTTCGGACCGCGCATAGCGCAGGTAATGGTGATGAAAAAGAATGATCCTTCCGCGACCCATGCCGGAACTTCGCGCGGGAGAGGGGCCCGTTGTCGGTGGTTCATCGAGGATATTTAGGAAAACTCTACCTCGAACGGCAAGTGCGGGAATAGATCGGCTCCCCAGAGGCAGGGCGCGTCGCTCCGCGCGCGCCGCGAGGTGTGGTGAAAAAAAACCGGTTGGCTGCTCGCGCCGGTCGAACTATCCGCCATGCGAACACTTTTTTCCGATGCACGGCGCGCGCGGAGCGACGCGCCCTACCTAAAATACCCTGGCGCGCGGAACTAGAACAACAGATAGGCTCGTGCGCTTCGCGGACAGCGACGCGCCCTACCTAAAATACCTAGAAATCCAGCGGCCTCACGAGCGTTGCCATCCTTCTTTGGTTTAGCTAAAATCTCGATGTTATGCCAACGTCGCCGCAACTCCCGTTCTGTGTATGAAGACACCCGCCAAATTCCGCCTGCGTTCATTGATTGTTTTTTTCTGCTGGTTGGTTGCTCTCTCGGCTTATACCGCAGATGAATACAAGCTCGGGCCAGAGTCCACCGAGCGTGCGCCCGGAGTGCCCAAGGGGCGCGTGGAGAAGTTCCTGCTTACCGAGTCGAAGGTCTTTCCCGACACGACGCGTGACTGCTGGATTTACATCCCCGCGCAATACGATGGGTCCAAGCCCGCCGCACTGATGGTGTTCCAGGACGGCGGTGGCTACGTCAGCGAGACCGGTGGCCAGCGCGTCCCGATCGTGTTCGATAATTTGATCGCGAAGGGCGAAATGCCCGTGACCATCGGCGTCTTCATCAACCCCGGCAACCGCACGGCGTCCGATTCGTCCGCAGTCGGCGTGAACAATCGCAGCAACCGCAGCTTCGAATACGACTCGCTCGGCGACGCTTACGCGAAGTTCCTTATCAACGAGCTGCTCCCATTCGTCACGCAGAAGTTCAACGTGAAGCTCACTGACGACCCCGAGTTGCGCGCCATCTGCGGCATGAGCAGCGGCGCGATCTGCGCCTTCACCGTCGCGTGGGAGCGGCCGGATTCCTTCCGCAAGGTGCTCTCGCAGATTGGCAGCTTCACGAACATCCGCGGCGGCAACGTCTATCCATCGTGGATCCGGAAGACCGAACGCAAAGCCATCCGCGTGTTCCTGCAGGACGGCTCGAATGACCTCAACAATCTCCACGGCAACTGGCCGCTCGCGAACCAGGAGATGGCGAGCGCGCTCGCTTTCATGGGCTACGACCATCAGTTCGTCCTCGGCACCGGCAGCCACAGCGGCCAGCACGGCGGCGCGATCCTGCCCGAAACGCTCCGCTGGCTTTGGCGGCCTGTGCTCGCCGACTTGCCCAAGCCGCTCACCAAGGACAATCTTGGCGGCGACGAAGCGCTCTCCAAGGTGCTCGCTAATGGCGGCAAGCCCGGCGACTGGGAGCTCGTCGGCGAAGGCTACGCTTTCACCGACGCCGCGTGCGGTGACAGCGAAGGCAATTTCTACTTCAGCGACCTACCGAAAGCGCTCCTCTACCGCGTCGGCGCGAACGAAACCAAACCCGTCGTCTGGCTCGAAGGCGGGCCCAAAATTAGCGGCCTGAAGTACGGCGCGGACGGCAAGCTCTACGCGGCCACGCAGGGACAGGGCACGAACAACGCCAAGAGAATTGTCATGATCGATCCCGCCACGAAGCAGATCGAAACCGTCGCCACCGACGTAAATCCCAACGACCTCATTGTTTCGAAGGCCGGCTGGATTTACTTCACAGACACCGGCGCTGGCCAGGTCATCGGCGTGCCCACCAGCGCACGGAACATGCCCCGGCCGCATCCCGTCGCCGGCGGCATCAACAAGCCCAACGGCATCGGCCTCACGCCCGACCAGCGCCAGCTCATCGTCAGCGAATACGGCGGCACTAACGCGTGGACGTTCCTCATCGCCGACGACGGCTCATTGCGCGGCGGCGAGAAGAGCATGGAACTCCGCGCGCCCGTTGGGAAGCCCGACAGCGGCGGCGACGGCCTGACCACCGACGCCCAGGGCCGCGCCTGGATCACCAGCCACCTCGGCATCCAGATGTTCGACGCCAATGGCCGCATGGGTGGCATCGTGGCGCGCCCACAGGAAAAGGGCACCGTGAGCTGCGCCTTCGCCGGCCCTGGCCGCGCCTGGCTCTACGCCTGCAGCAGCGACAAGGTCTATCGCCGCAAGACATTGACAGTAGGGTCGCAGGTGCCTTGAAAAAAATGGGAATCAGCGGTCCTCCTCAAAGCACATGAACACGAAACCAGCGTCACTTTCATCCCCATGGTCGCGGCGTCACTTTTCCAAACTGCTCGCCACTTCCGCACTGGGCACGCTGGTGGCGCCGGCTTTCCTGCGCGGGCAAAATCTCAACAGCAAATTGAACGTCGCGATCATCGGCGCCGGTGGGCGCGGTGGAAGCAACGTGGGTGAGGTCGGCAAAAGTGAGAACATCGTCGCCATTTGCGACGTCGCTGAGGCCGCACTCGACGCGGCCCAGCAGAAGTTTCCTCAGGCGAAGCGCTTTACAGATTTTCGCAAGCTTTACGAAGTCGAGAAGGAATTCGACGCCGTGGTGGTGAGCACCTGCGAGCACACGCACGCCTTTGCGACGCTGCCAGCGCTCAAGTTGCGCAAGCACGTTTATTGCGAGAAACCGCTCACCTACAACATCTGGGAGGCGCGCATCATCCGTGAAGCTGCGGCCAAGGCGAAGGTCGCCAGCCAGATGGGCACACAGATTCACGCGGGCGACAATTACCGGCGCGTCGTCGAACTCGTGCAGAGCGGCGCCATTGGCCCGGTGCGTGAAGTGCATGTTTGGGTCGGACGCGCGTGGGGTTGGCAGTCACCGGAGGCTGCCGAGAAGAACCATGACATCATCAGCGTGCATGAGCGCCCCTCCGAAACGTCGCCTGTGCCGAAAGGACTCGACTGGGATCTATGGCTGGGGCCGGCGCCATTCCGTCAGTTCAACCAGGTCTATTACCCGGGGCCAAAGTGGTATCGCTGGTGGGATTTCGGCAATGGAACGATGAGCGATCTTGGCTCGCATTGGAATGACCTGCCGTTCTGGGCGCTGAAACTTCAGGCCCCGCTGAGCATCGAGGCTGGCGGCCCGCCGCCGCATCCTGAGATCGCGCCGGCCTCGATGTATGCAACCTACGAGTACGGCGCGCGCGGCGAATTGCCCCCGGTCCGGTTGAGCTGGCATCAGGGAGAGGACAAGCCGGAAATTTGGAAAGTCGGCGGCATCCCGCAGTGGGACAGCGGCGTGCTCTTCATCGGCACGAATGGGCGCATGTTGCTCTCCAGTTACGACAAGCATCTGCTGCTGCCCGAGAAAGAGTTTTCCGATTTCACGCGCCCCGAACCATTCATCTCGAAATCCATCGGCCATCACGCGGAATGGATTCACGCGTGCAAGACTGGCGAGCCGACCACCTGCAACTTCCAATATGCCGGCTGGCTGACCGAGGCGAACCACCTCGGCAACGTGGCCTATCGCGTCGGCCAAAAGCTGCTGTGGAATTCAGCCAGGCTGCGCGCGACCAACACGCGAGCGGCGGACAAATTCATCCGCCGCGAGTATCGCAAGGGCTGGAAGCTGGCGTAGCGCGCGGGCCGCGCTTCGAACTCCCCGCGTCAATTCGGTTATAGGGCTATGCACTTTACGACAGTACCCACCGCCAGTTGTGGTGGAGAGCTACCGAAACAGCACCAGGCAGGGCATCCGCCGCGAGTACTGTCGTCAACAGTATACCCCCATTCGGTTAAACAATCAGTTCCGCCAATTGAGATAAATTCATACTTTTTAACTATTGACAGAAATTATTTAATAAGTCAGAGTTTAATCCGTGAGCACGATAACAAAAACAGATTCCGTTTGGTTCACCACCAAAGGTCAGGTCGTCATCCCCGCGTGGCTGCGCAAACAGTTCCAGATTGAGGACGGCACCAAAGCCGTGGTGCAGGCGACGCCGGAGGGAATTCTCCTTAAGCCAGTGACCTCCGTCACGATTCGGCGTCTGCGGGGGATTCTGAAACGCAAACCCGGCGATAAGTCGTTTGATGAGGAATGGGCGGAGCACAACCGCGAGGAAAGGGAACTGGAGGGAGCCAAATATGCCCGCAGCACCGGTTCTCGATAGCCACGCTCTCCTCAAACTCCTGCGGGACGAGCCGGGCGCTGAGACGGTTGCGCAGATTCTTGAGAAGGCCGGCCAGCGCGACCAACCCGTCCACATGACCGAGGTCAACTACGCTGAGGTGCAATACATGATTCGGCGCAAAGACGGTGACGCGGCATGGCGGACGATTGCGGCCGAACTCGTAGCTGCTCCCATTCAATTCCATCCCGCCGACCGCCGCCTCGCCGACATCGCTGCCGACTTCAAAGCGCGTTTCAAAATCAGCCTGGCGGACGCCTTCGCGGCCGCGCTGGCAAAGGAGAAGAAAGCAGAACTCGTCACCGGCGACCCGGAATTCAAGACGTTGGAAAAGGAAATCAAAATCGCGTGGATTAGATGAGACGGCACTCCGTGAGGAAACCACTTCAAATCCTCCACGATTTGCGAATTGTTGCAGAGCCCGTCTTTTTGCTGGGTGATTCGAGCGCATGCCGATAATGCGTCTCAAATTCGTCACCGTCGCCCGCCAGCAAGCTCAGCCTGGCATGAGCCTTGGGCACGGCGGACGGATTGCTCATGCGCGTTTCGAATTTGCCTTCAACCACTGGGCGTAGCCCGCTTCCCTCATTTCCCCCGCGGCGAGCGCCAGAGTGCGCAGCGCCGCGTCCACCTCAGCCGCTCGAAAATCGTAGCCGTTCAATTCGAGGAAAACGACCACCACGATGAAGCCCGCGCGCTTGTTGCCATCAATGAACGGATGATTTTTCACGATGCCGAAGGCATAACTCGCCGCCAGATCGAAAAGGGTCGGCTTCCCGTAGGCGAGAAGAGTCAAGGGCTTGGCCAGAGCCGAGTCCAACAACCCCTCGTCGCGCACGCCCGCCGAGCCGCCGAACTCCGCCAGCGACTGCTCGTGCAGCATGGACCCTACCTCCCTCAACACCCACACCGGCTGTTTCATTTGGCCAGTTCGCGCAACGTGTGGCGATACCGCTTCATGACATCCTGCACCACTGCCATCTGGCGCGCGACCTCGGCCTTGTGCGGGCTCATGCGCAGGCTGCCCTCCGGCCCTTCTGTCACGGAGACCGTGTCGCCTTCCTCCACGTTGAGATGCGCCAGCGCTTCTTTAGGCAGAACAAGGCCCACCGAGTTGCCCACCTTGCGAAGTTTCAGTTCAAGCATCATGCTGGCAGTGTAGCCACGGATGTTATTACGTCAAGACTCAGACCGGGGAAACAAACCAAGCACAGCGATTTCTTGGCACGCTGTGCTTGGATTGCCCAAACTTCATTGCCGGGTGTACGTGATCTCCATCGTCTTCGCGTTCCCCTTGCTCCCATCGAACATTTCCAGAACGTGCTTGTCAGGGCTAATCAGGCGCAAAACCGTTTTCATGGGGATGTCCTTCCGACCGGTCGCCGCGCAACTCGCTTTTCCCTCCAGGGAAATGACCTTATTGCCGCTGTCGCCCTTCCCCTCACTCGTAAACATCGAGGTTTGCATGTCACTCATCCACACGCTGTTGAACGTCTGCTTCGTATTGTCGAAGCCCAACAGAGTCCGTCCCGTGAACGGTTTGCCCATCATTTGGCCATGGAAGTCCTCCTCCAAAAAGCGCCCATTGAGCTTCCAGCTTGCTTTCGCAGTTCCCTGGGTCACTTCGGGAGCTCCGGCCGGATCCATCCAACACTTTACCTCGGCCTTCCAATCTCCCACCAGGGCCTGAAGTGCTTTGTGTCCCGGCCCTGGCGCTCCCGCCGCCTCCATCTTTTTCATCATCTCCTCCTGGCCAGCATCTGGATTCGAGGAACTAAATTTGTTCCCCGCTTGAGATTGACCTTTGCCTTTTTCCTCATAAACGTCAGTTTTCATAATTGTTTTCCTTTGTTGGGTGGTTTTGGTTTTTACTACAACCCTAAGAAAAGCTATCTCCGTAGGAACTCGATGCCTATGGGTAGCGGTGGACCCCAAAATTTAGACCAGGAGCTAAACTGAGCTTTTCGAGGTCTGTTCAAAATGAGAAAGAACAGATCGATGAAACGAAAACGAAAAACATATAGTGGCGCTTTCAAGGCCAAGGTCGGTTTGGAAGCGATGATGGGAATAAAAACGACGGCCCAGATGGCCCGGGAATATCAGGTGCATCCGATGTTGATCACGCAGTGGAAGGGGATCATTCGGGAGCGGTTGCCCGAACTCTTCGACCGCGGGCGGCCAGTCGGCGACGGGAGCGAGGAAAAGATCGCGGCGCTGCATGAGAAGATCGGAGAGCTGACAGTGAGCCTGGACTGGCTCAAAAAAAAATCCAAACAGTTGGGTCTGTCCCTGAGCGACGAACGCTGATCGAGAAAGCGGATGAGCCGAGCATTCGAGAGCAATGCGAACTATTGAACATCAGTCGAGGCAGCTACTACTACGAGGCCTGCCCGGAGAGCGAAGAGAACCTGGGGTTGATGCGGCTGCTGGACGAGCTGCATCTGAAGCATCCGGTGTATGGAAGTCGTCGGTTGCAAGTGATGCTGGAGCGAGCTGGACATTTGGTGAACCGGAAGCGGGTGCAGAGGCTGCTTGGGGTGATGGGATTGGAGGCCCTCTACCCGCGCCGCTCGTTGAGTCAGCCTGGGGAGGGACACACGATCTACCCGTATCTGTTAAGGGGATTGGAAGTGACGGGAGCCAACCAGGTGTGGTGCAGCGACATCACGTATATCCCGATGGCTTATGGGTTTATGTATCTGGTGGCGGTGATGGATTGGTGGAGCCGTTACGTGCTGGCGTGGGGCTTGAGCAACACGCTGGAGTCGGACTTCTGCATTCGGGCGTGGGAAGAAGCGTTGGCCCATGGAGAGGGAGCGCCGCTGATCTCGAACACGGATCAAGGGGCGCAGTTCACGAGTCTGGGTTACATCGAGGCGGTGGAATCGGCGGGGGTGGAAGTGAGTATGGATGGACGAGGCCGGTGGATGGACAATCGGTTTATCGAGCGGCTGTGGTGGAGCACGAAGTACGAAGAGGTTTACCGGAACGATTACGGGGACGGGTTGGTGGCTGGGAGAGAGTTAGGAAAATGGTTCACGCATTACAACACGGAACGTCCACATCAAGCGCTGGAGAACGCGACCCCGGCGGAGGTGTATCAGGTGCCGGAGTCGCATGGAGGACTGCCGGCGGCCTGGTATGCGATGGAGCCCAAGCCGAAGGAAAGTTCGGGTGGCAGGACGGGTGGAGAAGTGAAAAGCGTTTTGAAAGGAGGAGAGGACTTCTGAACGGGCTTGCGCGAAGGAGGGCGGTTGGAGTAAGAACAGAAACCCAGAAACAAGGGAGAGAGGGAGCGGTCGGTGGTAAGGTTGGTCGCTCTCTCTTTTCCGAAATGGATTCTGAGGGAAAGCAACGAAACAGAAAAACAATAGGAACAGCCTCGAAAAGTATAAGCTTAAAAAGTGCTTCTCGTGGTTCAGACAATGGGGTCCACCTCAGGTTACGTAACCCATGCAGGTGAGCGCGAGATGGGCGCTGCTGGCGATGACATCGCTGTCACCGGGCTGGTGACCGGTGAAGCCAAAGAGAAAGCCGTTGTGCTCGCGGAACTGGTGGACGGCGGTGTAAGTGGCGTGGTCTTTCCGCCACAGAATCTTCGCGGCAGCGCCAGGCGTCTCGCGATCGAACTCGATGACCTGCATCAGGTCGCTGTGGGGCAGATTCACGATGCCGTGCCCGACGACGAGCGGTGTTACCGGCGAGCTGCCGCGGAGTTCGGGACGCAGACAAGCGAATCTCCACAGCTCGCGGCCATCGCGCACGCGCAAGGGCTCTGAGCTGGCAATCGGCGGAGATGAGCACGCAACGCTCGCCGGCCACCATCGTGACAGCGGGGGTCTGACCTTCGCCCTTCAGCGAGCCTGGCAGGTGCGGTTCGCGAAATATCCACAGCAGCTTGCCTGTCGCCGAGTCGAGAGCTTCGCAGATAGCCTGAGGTTTCTTGTCAGGATCATCCATCGCGCAAGAATTGTCGCCAAACCACAGAATAAAGTGTGAACCCTTTCAGACGATTTTTGAGCGCAGCCGGCCAGGAGTAAACTTCATTTTCGAGAAAACCTCTGCCAGGGGAAGAAAAATCTTCAGGGATGGGAGCGTGATTTTGCTGTCCAAGCCGGCGGCCTCTTTCAAGGTCCATTCCCCGTTTGGTTGCCGGATAAACTGTTCGACGCGCGGTTCGGTTTGGCTGACGAGCAGATATTCCCTGCAGGATGGGATTTGGCGGTAGTTTTCAAACTTTTTGCCCCGATCGTAGGCCTCCGTGGACTCTGAAAGCACTTCAAAGACCACCACGGGACTTAGAAGAGTATCCGTTTCTTCATCCAGAAATCGTTGCGCGCCGCAGACCACGGAGACATCCGGATATGTAAAGAGACCTGTGGTTTGCACCTTTACTTTTAGATCACCATTGTAAACAACACAGTCTGTGGCTTTCAGGCGGCTACGGAGTTCTCCTCCCAGATTGATTGCAATGACACTGTGCGCGGGTGAGCCTCCGGCCATGGCGAATATTTCGCCATTGAAATACTTGCTTTTAGCCACTGCCGAGCGCTCCAAGCGAAGATACTCGGCCTCGCTAATCCGAGAGAGATTTGGCGCCAGACTCATGGATCCAGAGTAACTTCGACCGAGACAAAAGCAAGAGAATCCACAACGCCCTGCCCTCGCCGCTATCCATTCTGTTGTGGCCCGTCACTTGTGCGCCCCCCAATCCAATCAAGGAGCAGAAAAGTGCAAACGAGAAAGGGGAACACGCCATACACGGTATCGCTCACCGAGTGCGAATGCCTGTCCACCGCCCTAAAAACGCTCAGGCAGAAAAGGCCCGCCGCCACCCAAGCAATCACTCCCGGACCTGCGATCGGAACGTAAAACCAACCCCACCGTCTGAACCATTTCGTTTTCATATGTATTTTGATCACGGTTAACTTTGTACCGCAAAGTAGCCCGCGTCAAACCAAAAAGATCGTTGTTTATGCCGAGCACATTTCCTCCGGCCGCACCAAACCCTAACAGACCGCTGCAACCCATGCAGGGTTGAGAATTTCGGCAGGGACCTACCCAGGGTAGCTCGTCCCTCGCAACCCTGGGCTGATGGACGCAATCCCTTCGGGATAGAGTTTCTCGCCCCGGCACGTCTTTCGAGAAACTCCGTCGAAGTGAAATCTGTTTAGACACACCAACGCCCTCAGCCGCACCTAAGAGCCTGTTTTAAAATTGCGTGGGGTCCTGCGGCGAGGGATTTTGGCTGTGGCCAAGGCGGCGAGGCCGGAGCATCCCCGCAGCGGGCTGTGAGGGCCGAGTCAACGCAGGCCGCAGACAAAAGACCCGCCGCCCGG
>JBBRPK010000187.1:0-9595 GCA_038228235.1 Verrucomicrobiota bacterium | reverse complement strand
TTAGCCGTAACTATTCAGTAGAGTCTTTCTCCGAAATGGGAGGAACCCCCGCAGCCTATATCTCACCCCTATCATTTTACGGCAGAATCGTGTTCACCTTTTAGTGGGCAAAGCTCGACTGCAATGCAGTAGGATTTGGCTCTGTAAGTCATTGCCATCCTACCTGTTCCGCTGATTGAGCCGGACTCTTTTCAGCCTCAACTGCATCGTTACGGCTTAGAAGACGAAAGTTCGTTGCGCAGCAGTTCCGGGGCATTTTCCTTGACCATGATTTTGCTTTCAAAATCCAGCCCTGCTGAAAAACCGAGATACTCGTGGGTGGGCCGGGCATAGCAATAAATGCAGCCGTGCTCGCAGCCGCGGTAAGGATTTATGCTGGCATTGAAACCGATGTCAGGGCTGTCGTTATAGTTAATAATGGCGCGGCTATTGTCCTTTAAGAATTGGGTGGCGGGCGCCGGATCTTCCTCTGGATTCCAATCGAGATCCCGTTCCAGATGAATGGCCACAAACCGATTGGCCGGATTGCCCGCCGCTCCCCGGCCTTTGAATGGAGGCTGCTGGCTCACGCATGGATTCTACACTCGGACGGCGGGTTTGGAAACCTTCAACCCAAACCCACGCCTTTTCCTCCGTCTCTCCTTCTCGACCGAGGAAAGGGCGGGGTGAGGAGTCGATTTTCCAGCCGAGGTTCATGTTGGGGCAGTCCAGTTGCCGCTGCCGCTTCCGATTGACAGGCGTCTGGCCTTTGAGTAGCTCTTTCTGAATGAAATCAAGTTACGGAGGCGGAATTTTTACACTCCTTGCCGGCATGGCAATTTACGGTTCCCTGTCTTTCACAATGGCTGCGGCAGAGGACAAACCGGGGTTTGTGGCGCTCTTTCCCCAAGAAGGTGTGCCGCAAGGCTGGCTGGTGCGTAAATGGGACAACGTCAAGAACGCCCCCAGTGAAGGTATTGTCTGGAAAGTGCAAAATGGCGTTCTCCACGGCAGCGAACCACGCGGCACCTGGCTGCTCAGCGAAAAGGAGTATGGCGATTTTGTCCTGGAATTCGAGTGGAAATTGGGCGAGCGCGGGAACAGCGGTGCCGCCCTGCGCGCTCCACTCTCCGGAGATCCGGCGTTTGACGGCATGGAATTGCAGATGGTGGACCCGCGCTATTATCCGCCTGAGATGAGTGTGACGCCCGCAGAATTGACCGGCAGCCTTTACAAAGCTGTCCCCCCTCGGGCGCAGGTCTATAAGCCGGCTGAATGGAATAGGTATCAAATTACCTGCCAGGGAGCCTCGGTCAAAGTCGTGCTCAATGGTGAAAGCATCCTTGATGTTAAACTCGACGAGCAGACAAAACCGGCTAAACGTCACGACGGCACTGACGCCCCACCTTTAAGAGAGCGGCCTCGGAGGGGCCATATCGGTTTCCAGGAATTAAGCCGGGGTGGCGGCCATGTCGAAATTCGAAATGCGCGCATCAAGGTTCTCGATTGAGAGAAAAGGAATGTGGAAGAAAACTGGATTTTCCAACCAATGGCCTGGGGGAGTTCCGTGAGGGAACAGTTGGACTTCCTTTTTCCAACTTTCGCCCGAAGCCAATCTGAAGAGGATTTTCTACAACTCAGTTCGAGCGCCGTCCCGCTGCGGTTCCTGCGAAATGAATCGGCCCGCCGCTACATTTTACGGATCGGCGAGGACGGCTCGGCCCGTGTAACCATTCCTCGCCGGGGCTCATTCAAAGCTGCGCGGCAGTTCGTAGCCAGACACCTGGGGTGGATTGAGAAGCAGCTCCAGAAAAGGAACATGCAACCAACTGTGCCCTCCGTTTGGACGCTTGGGACCGAGGTTCTTTTTCGTGGCAACCCCGTCCGGATCGAAGGCCAGCCGGACGAACACAGAATCCAGTTGGGCGATCAGTTAATTTGTATCGCGCAACCTTTCGGCGACCTGAGGCCGGCTATTGAGCGGCACCTTCGGAAATTGGCGGCAGTAGAGCTGGTCCCTCGGACCTGGGAACTGGCCACGCGCCATCAGGTGCTTATCCAACAAGTGAGCGTGCGCAGTCAGCGTTCGCGCTGGGGTTCCTGTTCGGGGAAAAAAACCATCTCGCTCAATTGGCGTCTCATCCAGACGCCTGCATTCGTGAGCGATTACATCATCCTGCACGAACTGATGCATTTAAGAGAGATGAACCATTCTCGCCGTTTTTGGCGTCAGGTCGAGCAGGTGTGTCCTGATTACCTCCAAGCGGAAGCCTGGCTCAAACAAAACGGTCGCCTCCTGAAGTAAGCGAAGGCACTTAGGAACTCACGGCCCCCAAGAGTTCACTTGCCGGATTGCTTCTAAGTTGCTCCAGGTTTGCGCTGATCGATGTAAAATCTCCCCGCAGGATTTTGAGCGCGAATTTTTCCCGATCGATTTCCCCTCGCGTTCGGATGCCCATCCGGCGCATGGCCGGCACCGGCAAGGACCAACCCCGAAGCGCATGCTGCAGGACGATCCCCAGAACACCGGCAGTCAGCAGAAGCCATTTTCGACTTCCCACCGCGCCAAGAAACAGTCCGCTCAGAGCAAGGGCGGAAGTATTGGTTTCGAGCCAGCGTTGGAGGTCCCACTCTTTTTCCAACTCTTCGATGCGCCTTGAAAGGACTTCCGAGGGCTGAGTCGCGTAAAAGCGAATCCGGTCCTCGATCCGGGCATCGATTTCTTTTAACACTTCGGGGTTAGTATTTGCGCGAACTCGATCCAGTTCCGTTGCTCCATTAGAAGTTGTCATAATTTTCTTTTCCTTCTTCCTTGCGGTTTATGCCTTGAGGTCTTGACCATTCGATCAAGGTGGGCATTTGAGCGCGGATATCAACTAAGGAAAAGACCCCAGCGGGCGAAGCTATTCGTTAGCTTCCTCGATTTGAGCGAGAATTTGGGCCTTGCGAAGGTAAATGAGCGCCTTTTTCATCTCCCCCCGCTTTTCATACCAATGGCTGAGATCCATATAAAAGTGGGAATCAGGGGCCTCCTCTGCCTGGGCGCAAAGCTGCTCCACTGTTCTATCCGATGCTTTGTCGAGTTTGTCCGGAGCTTTGGGGTGCAGGGGCGTGGCCTGCGAATGGCCATTGGCGATAAAATTCTGCACCACTGCTATCAGGATTGCTCCCAGCAGAAGCGCCTTCAGGTTCGGCCTGGCAAAAATCGCGCTCTTCATCTTTCTTTCAGCCACTTCTCTTCATGCACTTGAATTCGGCTCTAACCCGGCGTAGGCGGCGGACCGAGTCCACCATCGTTTATATCGGCCGAAGTGCAACTGTCCTTTACAAGATTTAGGAAAATAGTGGGCCCGGGCTGGCATCGAGTGTGGATCGCGCTTCGGCCCGCAGTTTTAAATCGCGCTGATTCCCAAGCCACCCTAGAGCCTGCGGTAAATCGAAAAAAATTCCTTCTAGTTGGGCATCGAAGGCTTCCGCCAGAATGGCTCCAAATTCGGGTCCCGGCTTCATTCCCAGCTGGATGAGGTGGCGTCCCATCAGGATCGGTTTAGGAGCGCTGGCCTGCACTTGCAATTCGGCCGCTTTACCGAGCAGAGCCGTCACCACCCGCGGGACCGCTGGAGGTTTTGGCGGCCGGCCCATCGCATCTGCCGTCATCACCACACACAACCCCCGGATGTTCTCGGGCTCTAGTCTCTTGGCCAGACGCCGGACCGCGCGGTCGGTCACAGTATCCAAATGGGCCATGTGGTTTCGCACCAGGGGCAGCACCCGCTGGAGGATGGCCTCGGGGGCGTTGATGCGTTTAAGGAAGGCTTCTGCCAAAAGCACGCTGGCTTCCTCATGGCCGGGGGAAACGAGTCTTAGTTCACCATCCTTCATCTCGCTATGGGTAGTTTTCGATTTGCCAAAATCGTGCGCGAGAATCGCCAGACTATACACGATGCGCGTTTCTCCCTCGGCGGTCTGCCATTCGGGCAGCTTCACCAGCGCATCACAGCAATGGCAGGTATGCGCGAACACGTCTCCCTCCGGGTGCCAGGCCGGTTCTTGAGGGGTGCCTTGCAGGGACTGAATCTCGGGGAAGTGCTCCAACCAGTGGGTGGCAGCGAGGAATTGCAATCCCGCCGAAGGCACAGTGCTTTTAGCCGCCCACTTGAACCATTCCTCGCGCACTCGCTCGATGGCCAGCTCGCCGTAGCCGCCTTTCATTTGGCGGCAAAGTTCGATGGTTTCCGGCGCGGGTGAGAGATTGAAACGAGAAACAAGTTGCATCCCGCGCAGAACTCGCAGCGGATCCTCGCCAAAAGCGCCGCTGGTGTGGCGCAGGAAGCGCTTCTCCAAATCCGCAACACCTCCGAAAAAATCGAGCACCTGATCGCCGCGCGGATCATACATCAGCGAATTAATGGTAAAATCTCTCCGGGCCGCGGCCTCTCTCGGGGTAATATCTGCGTCAAAACTAATTTCAAAGCCCTTATGGCCCGGGCCAATTTTGGAGTCGCGCCTTGGCACCGTGAAATCGAAAGTCGTTCCTCCTTCGAGGCTGAGCTTCACCACCCCAAAGGAGCGGCCCACTAGATCTGTTCTCCCCCATCGCGACAAGACATCGACCAGCTTTTCGTAGGCCACACCAAACACCTCAATATCAAAATCCTTGTTCTGGATGCCCAGCAGGCCATCCCGCACGCAACCTCCGACCAGGTAGGAGTGCCGGAGTTCGAGAGTCTCACGGAGCATCCTCCTCAGAGCTTCTGGAAGCGCATCCATCATGGCGTTATCTTAGATGACGGCCCGCCTTGTACCAAGCCCAATGCAATGGCTTAACCGCGCGATCAGCATCCAGGCGAGACCACAATGATTTTTTGCATGATCCCCTCTCACTGCTTTTTATCGTGGACGCGGAGGCCCTCAACGTTATTGTAACTGTTCAGATGGAGCGCGGGTCTGTGACCCGCAGCAGCTTCGCTTGCGCTGAAGCGCGCTAACGGATCGAAGGGTCTGGACGTTGGCGCCTTGCTGCGGCTCATAGAGCCGCGTTTCGCTCCTGAACAGTGACACGTTATTCTTAGTCCATCAGCTAATGAAACCATGAAGCATTGCAACTTTTCTTGCGCGGCGCGCTGGTTATGGGCCGCATCTCTTGGCGTCGGTCTTTTTAGCTTTGAGCCGATTGCCCATGCCGGGGATAGCCGGACTTTGTCGTCAGCCGAGATTTCACCCTCGCAGTTAAAAAAACGGGAAGGATTGAAGCCTTTTGAATACGCCGAGGCGCCCGCGCCCCTGCCAAATTACACTCCCAATGCCGCCTGGGGGACGCAATCGGAGCCTATTCGCACCATGCAAAAGCCGCTCGAGCCTTCCGAGTCGATGAAGCACCTGTCCACTTTCCCTGAGTTTGAAGTGAAGCTGTTCGCGGCTGAGCCGGACATCGCTAAAGCGATCTGGATGGCCTGGGACGAACGTGGCCGCCTTTGGATTGCGGAAACGTTCGATTACCCTAACAACATGCAACCGCCTGGCCAGGGACATGATCAAATCAAGATCTGCGAAGACACGGATGGAGACGGCAAGGCCGATAAATTCACGGTGTTCGCCGATAAATTGAGCATCCCTACGGGTTTCACTTTTGCCAATGGGGGCCTCGTGGTAGTGCATTCCGGCAGGACCGAATTTCTCAAAGATACCGACGGCGACGACAAGGCCGACGTGCGGCAGACGCTTTTCAGCGGCTGGGGCACCGGCGACACGCACGCGGGACCGAGCAACTTGCGCTACGGATTTGACAACTGGGTTTGGGGCACTGTCGGGTATTCGGGCTTTCGCGGGCCGGTCGGGGGAAAGGAAATTCGCTTTGGCCAAGGCATCTATCGCTTCAAGCCGGACGGTTCCAAGCTCGAATTTGTTCGCTCCAGCAACAATAATACCTGGGGGTTGGGCATCACGGAGGACAACATCATTTTCGGCTCCACGGCTAACGGCAATGCCAGCATGTACATGCCGATTCCGAACCGTTACTACGAAGCGGTCAGCGGTTGGTCTTCCACGGTGCTGGGGAGCATCGCTGATAGCCAGCGCTTCTATCCGCTCACTGACAAAGTCCGCCAGGTGGATTATTTTGGCCGTTACACGGCGGGCGCCGGCAGCGGAATTTATACAGCCCGTAATTTCCCCAGAGAATACTGGAATCGTGCCCAGTTCGTGGCTGAACCGACCGGGCATCTCTTGGGACAGTTTTTCTTCGAGCCTCGCGGCGCAGACTTCCTCGCGCACAATGCTCGTAATTTCGCAGCCAGCGACGATGAATGGACGGCTCCGATTTGCGCGGAAGTCGGTCCTGACGGCGCACTGTGGATGATTGATTGGTACAATTATGTCATCCAGCACAATCCGACTCCCAAGGGTTTTCGGACCGGCCAAGGCGCGGCTTACGAAACGCCGCTGCGCGACCAGACCCATGGCCGCATCTACCGCCTGGTCTATAACAAGGCAAAGCCAACCCGAGGGACTGGCGCAGGGTCGCTGTCCGCGTCTGACCCCCAACAACTCCTGGCCGCGCTGAAGAACGACAACATGCTCTGGCGGATGACTGCGCAAAGGTTGCTCGTCACGCGCGGTGACAAGGATGTCGTGCCCGCCTTGTGCGCGCTCGCAAGCGACCAGAGCGAGGATGAGATTGGCCTCAATCCGGCGGCCATTCACGCCCTGTGGACTTTGAGTGGTCTCAATGTGTTAGACGGCTCAGACGCAAAAGCCAGCCAGACAGCCCGCGCGGCCTTGAAGCATTCTTCCCCAAGCGTGCGTCGCGCTGCCTTGATGGTGTTGCCCCGGGATGAATCGTCTTTGACTGCTGTTCTGAGCAGCAAAATGTTGGACGATCCCGACGCGCAGGTGCGCATGGCTGCGTTGTTGGCGGCCTCGGAAATGCCGGTTTCCACATCTGCCGGCAGCGCCATCTTCGCCATGCTGCAGGAGCCGCGGAATTCGCAGGACCGGTGGATTCCTGACGCTGCCACCGCCGCCGCCGCGCGCAATGACGCCGGGTTTCTCCGAGCAGTGCTTTCTACCTACAAACCCGAAGCGGCCGGGGCTTCGACCGAAATGCTGACCAACCTGCTTCCAAATGCTTCTTTCGAGGAGCAGCGCGACGGCCAGCCAACCGCCTGGCGAGCGGCGACGCACAGCGGGCGAGGACAATTGGCGATCGCCGACATCAGCCATAGCGGAGGGCATAGTGCGAAGATTTCTTCCGATGCGGGTGATGATGTGAGCTGGGCCGCGCAAGTCCCGGTCAAGCCGCGCACCGATTACCGGCTCACCGGCTGGATCAAAACGGAGAACGTGCTCAAGCTGGGCGCTGCTCATGGAGCCATGTTAAATGTGCATGAGATGCAAGACCCTGTGCGCGGGGGCACCAGGGCGCTGGCGGGCGACAATGACTGGACGCAAGTAGAACTGAACTTCAACTCCGCCGAGATGACACAGGTCACCA
Organism: Verrucomicrobiota bacterium; assembly: GCA_038228235.1. Lineage (GTDB taxonomy): Bacteria > Verrucomicrobiota > Verrucomicrobiia > Limisphaerales > JBBRPK01 > JBBRPK01. Next base: position 2,124 of record JBBRPK010000187.1, on the reverse strand, counting down.
TCAATTGCCTGTTGGGCGGCTGGGGCCGCGTCAAAGGGATAGCGTGGTTTGATGACCTCGAGCTCATCCCCGCGCCCGGTTCGGAGTTAGCGGGAGAAGTAGGGCATGTCGTTCGGTTAGTGACGACGCATTACGCTCAACGCGGCCCAGTGGAAAGCATCGTTCCCACCCTCGCAGCATTGAAGGGCGCGCCGGTGGCACTGGCGGTGCCTATCCTTGATGGTTTAGTCCTGGGTTGGCCCGAAGGCATCTCTCCCCATTTAGCCGAGCCGGAAAAGAAGATGCTCGCCGGTTTAATGCAAGCCATGCCGGAATCTATCCGAGACCGGTTGCTCGCGCTCGCTCAGCGGTGGGGTCAAGCGGAGTTGTTTGGCGCGCAAATCACCGACATCACCGATTATCTGAAAAAACAAATCACTAGTTCCGATGCCGCAGACGAACCCCGTGTTGCTGCCGCCAAAAGGCTCATTGGCTTGGATGCCACAACGGAGGTGATTGAATTTGTGCTCAAGCAAGTCACGTTATTGACCACTCCCTCTCTGGCCGGCGGGTTCATCAACGCGCTGACGGAAAGTCGCAATCCGGACACGGGGGGGGCCCTCATCGAAAGCTGGGCGCAACTCACGCCGTCCGTTCGCCGCGCTGCCATCGCCACGTTGATGCGCCGGTCGGAGTGGACCACCGCGCTGCTCGATGCCGTGGAGAAAGGAAAAATCACCAGGACGGACCTCGCCACTGAACAATGGTCACAGTTGAAACAAAATCCGAACCGGATGATCGCCCGGCGAGCGGAAAGATTGTCCAACACCGGCCCCGCCATTTCGGCGGACCGTGAGGAGATTGTGAAGAAGCTTCTGCCGCTGGCCAAAGACAAAGGCGATCCGGCCCGCGGCCAGCAAGTTTTCACCGCCACTTGCGCGGTCTGCCACTTGTTCAACGGGCAGGGGGGCAAGGTCGGCCCCGATCTGACTGGCATTGCGGCTCGAGATCGCTCGGAAATCCTGGTGGACATCCTCGATCCTAACCGTTCAGTGGAAGCGAACTATCGCCTCTGGAACGTCACCACGAAAGGCGGCGACACCTTCTCGGGCCGTCTCGAAACAGAGACGCAAACTTCAGTGGAAATCCTGGATACCACTGGCCAAAAGCACTCAATTCAGCGCAAAGATCTCGCGTCGATGGAAAGTTCTCAACTTTCCATCATGCCCAACGGTTTCGAGGCCCTGCCCGCCGGCGATTTGAGCGCCTTGCTGGAATACTTAACCCAGCCACATCAATGATGCATCGTAACGCCGACGGACAGTCGGCTGTATCCCCGATTGGCAATCTGTCAGGCAGGGTTTTCAAGGCAGTTCCATCCGGGCGGGCGCTTCCTTCAGAAGAGTCTCCAGGTCAAGGGGTTCTGTGGTCATCGCCAAGCCGCCGCCGGGAGTGCGCGGCCATCGTGCTCGAGGGCGGTCCCAGTAAAGCTCCACTCCATTCCCGTCAGGGTCCCGCAAGTAAAGGGCCTCGCTGACACCGTGATCGGAGGCGTCTTCGAGAGGAATCCCGGCCTCATGCAGGCGGCGCAGGGCCTCAGCCAGTTCCGCTCGTGTGGGATAAACAATGGCCAAATGGTAAAGGCCCGTGGCACGCGGAGGCGGGGGCGAGCCGCCTAAACTTTGGCACGTATTCAGTGCGATGTGGTGGTGATAACCCCCGGCGGAGAGGAACGCAGCCTGGCCTCCGTACCGCTGCGTCAGTTCAAAGCCGAGCACATCTCGATAAAATGCCAGCGCGCGATCCAGGTCCGCAACCTTCAAATGAACGTGGCCGATCCCCACCGAGGATCAATTGGGCGAGCGCGGGTATCTGATTTCATTTCCAGAACATGCCCGAGAATATAGAGGCGTTCCATTGAATAATCCGCAAGCCGTCAAAAAATGCTTCTCGGAAATCCGTGTTTATCGGTGTCTATCCGTGGTTCAAATTCGTCTCAGCTCTTCAGGGCAGACGCATTTAAATCTCCAGCAATTTCAGTAGATAGGCATTATCCCAGCCTGCGTTGAGTTGCTTGCCTTTGATGCCTCGCTTTTTAGTTTTCTCGCGTCGGAGCAGATTTAGCGCAAGGCGGCGCAAAGTGGC
>JBBRPK010000186.1:0-9601 GCA_038228235.1 Verrucomicrobiota bacterium | reverse complement strand
CGTCCGTTAAACTCAATCGCTTGTTTTTCATGCGAATGAGTAAAAAAACTTTTCTGGCTCATGTCCAGCACCAAGCTTAACTCGTTGATTTAGAACCTGTAGTCGTTATGCATAGAACCGCCCTGCAAATCAAAGGCGGCAAATTATTCCTGTTAGGTCCAAATAAAAAAGGCTGGCGGCGACCTGCGGACCGTTCCCAGGGATAAATCCGATGCGAGGCCGGGCTGCCGATGCCGTCTGAAAAAAACAAAGAATCACAGACTTTCACCATGCCGTTGCGGTTGATCCAAGGAGCCCCGGAAGACAAGAGCAGCAAGCCTCCTGACGTCGGCTCCTACAAGCCCAGGGCCAGTCAAAAAGTCCCCCCGGCCGGCGCTCCGCTACTTTGTCACTAGCCCAGCCTGCAAGCCCAAATTGTTTCACTATTGGCTTGCCTTTTCAGTGGGATCTTCATAATGTCGAATTTCTATTTGTTAGTTTTCCCCTGACAAAGGAATTTCAACTTCCACAAAGATCAGAAGCGACGTTTATGACCCCTGAAATCCAACATCGAAACCTCTTCCCATTCTCCTCACAATCTTCGAGGCTTTGCGCCCTCAAAAATCGGTTCGATTGGGCAGCCTTGGGCCGGGGCAGAATCATCCTCTCCTTCGCCGCGCTGGTTTTTTTGGGCGTAGTCTGGCACGCTCCTGCTCAGGAGGCTGATTTGGCGATTTTGGATTTCACATTCTCTCCTCAATCGATCGACGCGGGTGGCCATCCCACCAACATGACCTACTCCTTTGGAAATGCCGGGCCGGATGACATCGATGCCGATTCCGCGGTCTCGAAGTTGGTTCTCTCGCGCAATTCCATCCTGGGAGACGCTGACGATGTTCGGATTTGGGAACGCGAACAATTTTTCGGGCTGTTGGCAGCGGGCGAAGTTTTTAATTTCACATCGGACCACTCAACGCTGGCGGAGATCACCATTCCATCCGATGCCTCTGGAAGCTATTATCTTTTTTACCGAGTGGATCACGCTGCCAGTTCGAGTTACTCCGATCCAGACCTCTCCAACAACCACCTGAGGCTCCTGGGCAAAATAACTGTTAATCCCATTACGCCCCCGCATTTGACGGGTGCTCCCGTCTCAAATCAGGGCTTTCAAGTCATCGCCGCCGGCCTCGCCGGACGGATGTATCGGTTTGAAGGTTCGATCGATTTAAAAACATGGGATCAACTTTCCACTGTGGTGGCCGATGGAACCGACACGGCGAAATACCTGGATCCAGCAGCGAGCGGCCGCAACTATCGTTTCTATCGCGCAGCCTTGCTGCCGCCATAGCATTCAAGCAGATAATTTAGGGTGATTAGCCTCCATTCATGTCGAAGATTTCTTTCAAAGTTATCATGTTTGTGGTTTGGATGAGTGCGATCTCATCTGGCCGTGGCGGGAGCTTAGGAGAGACGCCGAGTTCCTTCTTTACCAATCTGGCCGAGCATTTGTTGCAATCACAGTTGAACCTGAGTCTGGCTCGGATTCAAGTTTCTCCGACCAATCAGTACACTCCGGCGGTCCATCGGTTGCTTCAGGTGGCCGCAAATATTTACGACAGCACGACCAACCATTTTGATTCGACCTGCCAACTCGCCTTCCCTTCGGTTTTCAAACCTCTTTTCATGCATGATAGTTCGGGTATTTTTATTTGCGGCTATACCAATGACAACGATGCGAGCACAGCCCAAAGCTGGTTCGCGAACAGTCCTGAGGGAATTCCGCTGATCATCGGCGTAAAAAAGGGATTGCCGAATTTCAACGAATTCGTCTTCCAGACCTTTGGGCAATTTACCCGTAAACTGGAGGTGGGCCGGCCTCGCACCAATTCGCCACCAAACCAAACCAACCAGATCATCCTGCTGAGCCTTTCCCATTCTTTTGGGGTCGAAACCTGGAATTCCTACCCAAACGCGTTCAGTAATAGTTTTCAAATTTATGTTTCCAATGTGTGTTATGGGTTGTTGAGCAATGCGGTCGATGGTTTCACCCTTCCGTTACTTCTTCAGGCCGGGAAGGGGTCCACTGTCCTGGCGGGGACCAACGGCGACTGGCATTTCAGCCAGGCGTTTCCCGCACGGCATGGTTACACGGCCGGATTTATGGTTCCGCTTTACACCAATGTGGTTTCGTTGTCCAACGCTCGCTATAACGGGACTGGATTTGATTCAATGACGAACTCATTCCTCCCTCGGACAGGACAATTGGCTGACACAGATTGGAGGCTGATCCTCTCCAATCATCTCACTTATATCATGAGTTCTGAGGGCAGGATTGTGGATGCGGTGAGTTTAACTTTTCAAACCAACTTAAACCTGGCCTCGTTCGGCCAAAATAGAACTTTTGCAGAGCCGTCAGCAGTCGCCTCGCTTTGGGACACGAATCGTATCACCGATCCCTCCACTGGTTCCACCCCAACCCGAGGAATCGTAGTTCAATTGGGAATCTCCCTCGGGAACCCGCAGCTTTCGGCTGCGGATTGGAGGATCTTCAATGCGGAAAGTAATGACAAGACGGTCTCAATCGCCAACTTCCAGGCTTTTTTCCGCAACTCATCGACTAGCAATTTATTCCAACAGGCTCCTTTCGCCGCCACGCGCCGCTTCGTCCATACAGTTACTTGGCAGGCCAATGATCCTCTAGTGCATTATACTCCTTGGGATTTAAGCGGTATTACGAACGAACTTCGATTCCTTAGGCCCAATGAGATGTTTACTAACAACGTAAACCTTGGCCGGCTCAATCAACGTTATCAGCCCTGGCTGGGAAATCCGCTCAAAAACAGTGACGTGCCGGATTCTAACGACAGTTATCCAGGGATCAAGGATCCGGGCGTGTTCGGCTCCGACGATTGGACTTTTCCGACGAATTTATTGGCAAATGCCGGCCTGCTGGGTCATGTGCACAGAGGGACGCCCTGGCAGACGATTTATTTGAAGGCGGAAGTGGCCGATCCCGCTCAGTGGTTGATCCAATCCCCAGACATACGCACTCATCCGACCAACGACTGGAAAATCGCGGGCCTTGTCCTTTCCCTTCTGAACACAAACGATCCGCGGAATTTATTCTCAATTAATCAAACCAGCGAGATGGCATGGGAAAACATTTTGGGCGGCATGACCGTGCTTTCAAACACACTGCCCACCATCGCTCACACTTCTCCCACCAATTTTGATTATCTGTTTATCGACCCGAACTCCCCTCAGGCCGAAACCGTGGCCGCGGGAATAGACCACACACGCTCTCTTCGCACCCCCCAATACTTCCGCCAAGTGGGGGACATTTTGGCAACCCCGGAGTTGAGCACTCAATCTCCGTACTTAAACTTGAACGGCGATCCGGCATCAGGTTATTCCGCTCAAGATATCCAGACGTTTGGCTTTACGGACGAAGTTTACGAAAAAATTCCCGAGCAATTGTTGCCATTGTTGCGGGCGGACCCAATCCTTTTTCTAAGCCCAATGAACGGCCGATTCCAGGCGCGGGCCACCGGGTTTCGAGGTTATTCCTATGCGCTCGAATCATCGAGCGATCTCCAAAGCTGGAGGACACTCGTCACCCAGTTTGCCGAAAGCGACACTTTCGAGTTCCCAAAGTCTCTGGACCCCGGCGTGGGCAAGGCGTTTTATCGCGCGCGGCTTCTGCCCTGAAAACCTTGCTTGAGCTGCAAAAGCTTCCTCGGAGCCTGGGCTCTTTGCTAGCTAGAGTGCGCTTGGCTCTGCCCAATGGGTCAGAATTCTCATTACGCCCCACAAAGCAGGGCTATCCGGGCTGCAACAGATCAATCTATTAACGGTCGCAGGCCGGCTGCCTCCGGACGGCCCGTTCGAATCGTCGGGATGAGGGTTGCTGTCAGCAGGCAATTCAACATTGCCTGTTTCGGGAGGAAAAACTAACCTCCTTCCGATATGAGACATCAGCTTGATTTTGAAAAACCTATTGCCGAGCTGCAAACCAAGCTGGAAGAGTTAAAAAAGCATCCTGAAACCCATTCCCTGAGCATCAGCTTCAAGGAAGAAATTGCCCAGATCGAAAAAAAGATCGCCGAAACTCGGAAACAGATTTTTACGAATCTAACCGCCTGGCAGCGCGTCCAGCTTGCCCGGCATCCAAAACGCCCCTACACGCTGGATTATCTGCAAAGCGCCTTTTCGGATTTCAGTGAACTGCATGGGGACCGCCTTTTCGGCGAAGACCGCGCCATGACAGGGGGTTTTGCGCGTCTTGGCGAGCACAAAGTCATGGTTATCGGCACTCAGAAGGGCCGTGACACCAAGGAGAATATTCGGCGCAATTTTGGCTCCGCCCACCCGGAAGGCTACCGCAAAGCGCTCCGCTTGATGCGGTTGGCGGATAAATTTGGGCTGCCCATCATTACCCTCATCGATACGGCGGGGGCTTATCCTGGCATCGGCGCGGAAGAAAGACACATCGCAGAAGCGATCGCGATAAATCTTCGGGAAATGATGCTATTCTCTGTCCCTATCATCGCGACAGTCATTGGGGAAGGGGGTTCAGGCGGGGCGTTGGGCATTGGCGTGGCCGACCGGGTGCTGATTCTGGAAAATGCCTACTATTCGGTCATCAGTCCGGAGGGTTGTGCTGCTATCCTCTGGAAGGAACGCGCCGCCGCTCCCAAAGCCGCCGAGGCTTTGAAGATCACGGCCAAGGATTTATTGGAACTGGGTCTGGTCGATGAAGTGGTGCTGGAACCGTTAGGAGGCGCCCATAATGATTTGGAAGCGACTGCGAATGCCTTAAAACAACACCTGCTCAAGAACCTGCAGCGATTGCTGAACCTTTCTCGGGCCGAGCGGCTCAAGCAGCGCTACGCCAAATTCCGCGCTTATGGGCACTTTGTGGAAAAACAAGCGGTTCCTTTGTGAGCCGAAGAGACCCGTTTAATTGCCGGATGCCATCCTACCATGGAGGAATCGTATGCTTTACCCTCTAACTTTCCATCCCATTTTTAAAGAACGTGTCTGGGGTGGGCGCAACCTGGAGCGGCTTTATCAGAAAGCTCTGCCACCGAAGGTGCCCATCGGGGAATCTTGGGAAATCACGGACCGGCCAGAGGGTGTGAGCGTGATTGCAAATGGGCCCCTGGCGGGAAAGACCCTGCGTTGGCTGATGGAGCATCATCGCGAGGGCCTTCTCGGTCCGTCTGAGTCGCCGGCAAGTTTTTTTCCGCTGTTAATCAAAATACTCGATGCCCAGGAGACCCTCTCGGTGCAGGTGCATCCTCCAGCCACGGCGGCGGCAGCGCTGGGTGGAGAACCGAAGACCGAGATGTGGTATATTGCCGAAGCTGCTCCCGGGGCCGAGCTATTTGCAGGCTGGCAGAACGGAGTCACACGCGATCAGGTGGAACGGAACATCCAGGATGGAACTATAGCGGCGTCCATCCACCGCATGAAAGTGAAGACGGGCGACGCGCTTTTCCTGCCCAGCGGGCGCATCCATGCCATTGGCGCAGGCAACGTCATTTTTGAGATTCAGCAGAATTCAGACACCACCTATCGGGTGTTCGACTGGAACCGGGTAGGGCTGGATGGGAAACCTCGCCAACTCCACATCCCCGAAGCGCTTGCTAGCATTGATTTCCATGATGTGGAGCCGCCGCTCATCCAGAGTAAATACTCCCGCAATGAAATTATGAAAGTGCGATACATTGTGGCTGACTCTCTCTTCCGGGTCGATGCCTGCCAGGTAAAGCGGGGCCAGCGATTCTACCTCGAAAGCCAATCGGTCCAGATCGTCGGCTTGCTTGCCGGGCGGTTGGCGGTCGGAAGCGGGGAGCAGGAGATTCTGCTCAAACCAGGTCAATTCGTGCTTCTGCCCGCGGAATTAGGAAGAACCGTGCTTAAAGCCGGCAGCCAGGTTGAATTTCTGCATGTCCAGGCCGGATAATCATTCCAGGATTTTTCCCGAAGCGGGGTTCGTCTTTTACCATGCGCTCACGATCCGAAATCATTTCCTTACTGACTAATCCCGGCATCATCGCTGTGGTGCGGACAGATCAAACTGAACAGGTCCTCCCAATTTGTGAGGCCCTCTTGGCCGGCGGAGTTTTGGGCTTGGAAATTACTCTGACAGTTCCGCAGGCCCTGAAGGCCATTCAGGGCGCCAGCAAAAGGTTCGGCTCGCGAGCCATCATTGGAGCCGGCACGGTTCTCAATGCCGGGGACTGTCGCCGGGTTCTTGAGGCAGGAGCGCAATTTGTGGTAAGTCCCATTACAAAGTTGGAGATTTTAGAGGCGGCCCATGCCGCCGATCGTCCTGTCATGCTTGGGGCCTATACCCCGACCGAAGCGCAGGCGGCCCATGAAGCAGGAGCTGATTTCATCAAGATTTTTCCAGCCGATAATTTAGGGCCCGCTTATATGAGGGCGTTGCTATCCCCTCTGCCCCACTTGCGCCTGGTGCCGACCGGGGGAGTGAATTTGGAAACGGCGGCCGACTTTCTAAAAGCGGGTTGTGTGGCTTTGGGAGCAGGATCTTCGCTGGTCTCCACGGAGATTGTCGGCGCCTCAGACTGGAAGGAACTGACTCGGCGGGCCAAAGCATTCGTGGAAATTGCTATCGCCGCCCGAAACGAAGAGAAGCGAAGCAACCCAGAAGCTACTCCGTCAGCCGTGGATACCTGAGTATTTCCAGATACGAAGCCGGGAAGCAGAATTGAACCTCAGACTCGCTTTTAGAACGAGCGCTGGCTGCGCGACGAGTTCCTCGCCAAGCCCAAAACTCGTAACTATTCAGGTGCGGCGCGCGGCATAGCCGCCGATGACCATATTAACTAATTCCGTTTGCGTTTAACAATCGTAAGAAATCTTGGAAGTCGCGCGGTAAGGGGATCATATGCGCGCACTTTGGCGCAGCAATTCCAGTCCTTCAAGCCTCTTTCTTGGCGTCTGACGCAGCCAAAATTGCAGCTCGCTTCCGCGACCACGCAAATCGACTACCGAAATCCTTTTCCGATCAACGCGCGCGGCCTTTGCCAATGGCGATACCATAAAACCATACTATCAGAGATCGCGGTGAAGTGAAGCCGAATTCTCCCTCACCGATGGAATGCGCAAATCAGGCTCCAACCGGGTTCGCATTCCGAACCCCGCCAACTCTCGGAGCCAACGCCAGACAGCTTTAAAACCTCTGACTACGCCAGCATCCAGCACCTTGGGTAGTTTGTAAATCGCCGCCAACTCCTGCTCGTGCGCGCGATAACGTGGCGGCAAATCGAGCACGGTCCTGGTGTAACCTCCTTCAACTCGCAGTAGCTCTGGATACAGAAGGCCGCGACCCACCGCATAGTTCCCGGCCGGAAGGACCAATCGGCAAGGGGGCAAGATCAACCAGGGACGATAGCTCAGAACAAGCTGTCCGCGTTCATCAAGACTGAGCTTTCCGTAGGTGCGCACAGGCGCCGTCTCGATTCTACGCGAAGTAAACATCCAATTGGCAGCCGGGTCTGGGCGAAAGCGATTTTGTCGCATCGTAAACAAATCATAAGCGAAAATGCTCCCGAAAACCATGGTCCGAAACGCCCAGCCCGCCAGGAAATAACAAATCAGGATGATGATGCCTGAGAGCGCGGCCCCAAAATAGGGATGGGCGAAGGCCGTAAGGGCAAGAGCCGAGATCACGAACAGCCGCGCCACCTTGAGGGCGGCGTCCAGCAGGCCAAAGGGGCTGACCAGAATCAAAACGTTGATCCCATGTGAGACCAGCCAGACCATCAGGAAAATAAACATCCCGAAAGGGACTGTGAGCCCATTGAAGAAGGGCGAAAAATCTATCATCGCCAAACCCATAGCGTGGAGGCTCGACGAATCGTCTGCTGAAACGGAGTGGAACAGGGCCGCAATAACTGGAACAAAGGCGCCAGTGGCAATCAAGGCGCTGAGCTTGTTCTCGAAAACCTCCAAAACGTCGAAGGGCTTTTTCAACGGAGTTGGCAAAGTCGTCCCGAGAATATCTTTGACCATCACGGCCAGGACCAGCAACAGACCGGGAACCCAAAACCAGGGTTGCGCAAACCACGGCAGTTGTGAGCGTTTGGCGCTCGGCGTTTTGAAATATTTCCAGACCCCGACCGCGCTGACCCCAAGCAAGGGCGAAATCGCCACGCCTGTGATGGTCGTAAGAGCTTGAGCCGCTTCGATTCCTGGCGTGGATTTGCGGACGGTGTTGGCTGGTTTGACGACCGTGTCAGGATTCGCCGGGACTGCTGCGCCGACCAGGAGGACCCCAAAAATCAGCAAGGCAGCCGTCCAACCGAAAGCGCTTTTCATACTGAGTGAACGGTGAACCTACAACCGCCAGTGGTAAAGGTGTAAATCAACCAGGGAGTAAGTTTCAACAATGGTGTGCTCTAATCCTTCGGCCAAGCCAGTAGCTTCTCTCGCAACCAACCTGGCCGGTTTGTCGTAATCCCCTCCACCCCGGCAGCCCTGAGCTTTTGAGCTTGAGATGGAGAATCCACGGTCCATACGTATAACTTCAGATCGGCCTCTTTAATCTGTTTGACCAGTCCCGGCGTAATCGGACCGCGCGCGCCGAGGTCAAGCCCATTCAGGCCGGCGTCCATCGTTTTTTTAATGAGCGTGGCCGGCCGGGGCAACCAGCCGCCCGTTTTCCAATCCCTCTTGAATTCCGCGATCCAGCAAACCTCGATCGCGGGAAGATTCCATTTGATCTGCCTCATCGTTTCCAGCGCAAACCCAATCGCGATGATTTGATCGAGTCCCTTGCCAGATCGCCGCAGGACGTTCTCGAACTCTGGCACACCTTCTATCCCGCATTTGATTTCAATGAAGAGTCGTTTGGCCTGCGGAAGAACTGCCAGAACCTCCGCGAGCGTGAGAATGGTTTCTCCAACCCATTTCTTCCCTTTCCACCGCCCCACATCCAGTTCTTGCAGTTCGGCCAGGGTTTGGTCATTTACATCCCTTCGGCGCCCGCCTGTTTTCCGAGTATTGTAATCATGAATGACCACAAGTTGGCCGTCTTTGGACAAATGAACATCGACTTCGACGGCGTCCGCATGTTGATCCCAGGCGAGGGCAATGGCTGCCATGGTATTTTCCGGCGCTTCATAAGAAGCGCCCCGATGCGCGATGATTTCCACCGGCGCAACCTAACAAGACCATGAGCCGAGTCAAAGGGGGTGCGAGGCCCGCCGGGCCATTCTCGTTTTTACGTGGTGGGATTCCTGGTTATCCATAATAGCTGAAAGCGCTCCTCTCCAGCCCCGGAGCGGCTCCTGGACAGAAAAAGCGCCATCGGAGCTGCATCGAGATGCCAGCGCTATCGCCGGCTCTTGCGCTAATCAGTGTCGGGGCGGGTACAAAAGGAGACAGGCGGGAGTTCAAAAGGAGACAAGTGGTTTGCGTATGGGAACTGTCCCTTGGTGGTGGGGCTGATGAGGCCGGAGCGTAGCGGAGGCCGACGAAGCCCCTCGACCAAGGGACAGTCTGGCATCATCCTGAGTTTTGAAAAAAAACAACTGGCCAAACGTCTCACTAACCCCTTCCTCCAACACATCCTCCAACAGTTTAACGACGG
>JBBRPK010000185.1:0-9627 GCA_038228235.1 Verrucomicrobiota bacterium | reverse complement strand
ATGCTCCTCATGTCCAACAGTGGAAAAATCATTTTGAAAACCTTCCCCAACAATTGGAAAAGGAGGGCGTTGATCCCCGCCTTCCGTGGCTCTACAATTTCAAACTCGATTTCCGCTTTAAATAGCTCTGTCTAATAAACTACCCCTCCGAAAAATCTGTTAAAACGCCGGGCTATTCTCAAATGTCCCTTCGGGACAAGCGCCACCGGCCAAAGACGGCCGAAATCTGATCTCAAACCTTTGTGGCCTTGGGCGAGGACGCCGGCGCTCGTTGCTTTGTCACGACCCTGGTAGATTTGCTGGGTCGTTGTCCGCCAGCATTGACACCCGGAGGGCCCTTGTTAAACTCCGACCCGTTCTCGGAATTTCCAAGAAACTGGGAAATTAATGGCAACTTACCTTAGGATTTTTTATGGCCAAAACAGTCAAGACAAAGAAATACGTTTACCTTTTCGGAAATAAAAAGGCCGATGGCAATGGCTCGATGAAACCGCTCCTCGGCGGCAAAGGCGCCAATCTGGCTGAGATGACGCGGATTGGTTTGCCGGTCCCACCAGGGTTCACCGTTACCACAGAGGTTTGCGCTTATTATTATGAAAACAAAAAGAGTTATCCCAAGGAGCTTGAACTCCAGGTGAAGAATGGGGTGGCTTTCCTGGAAAAGACGCTCGGCAAGAAATTTGGCGACCTGGAGAAACCGCTGTTGGTTTCGGTCCGGTCAGGGGCGCGCGATTCCATGCCGGGGATGATGGATACGATTCTGAATCTAGGCCTTAATGATCATACGGTGCAGGCGTTGTCGCTTTACAGCAACAACGAACGCTTTGCCTGGGATTGCTACCGGCGTTTCGTCCAGATGTATGGGGATGTAGTGATGGGCGTGCAGAAACGCGCCGGGGAAGACCATGAACCCTTTGAAGTAGTGATCGAAGGCCTGAAACACGATCGCCACCACGCGGACATCGAAGACACGAAGATGACCGTGGACGATCTGAAGGAACTCGTCACTCGTTTCAAGAGCTTGATCAAAAAGCGAACGGGGCAGGAATTCCCGCAAGATCCATGGAAACAGATGTGGGGCGCCGTAGGGGCGGTATTCGGCTCGTGGATGAACGATCGGGCGAGCGTCTATCGGCGTAAATATAACATCCCTTCCGAATGGGGCACGGCGGTGAATATCCAGGCGATGGTTTATGGCAACACGGGCGAGAATTCCGGATCGGGTGTGGCGTTTACGCGGGATCCAGCTACAGGGGAAAAGGTTTTCTACGGCGAATTTTTGCTCAACGCCCAGGGCGAGGACGTGGTGGCGGGGGTGCGTACTCCCGAGCCGGTCGCCCAACTCAAAAATGCCATGCCGAAAGCCTATGCGGAATTGGAAGTGATTCGCAAGACATTGGAAACCCATTTCAAGGATGTGCAGGATTTCGAGTTTACCATTGAAGAGGGGGTCGTTTTCATGCTCCAGACCCGCAACGGTAAGCGCACCGGCCTCGCAGCCGTTCGCTTCGCCTTCGAAATGGAGAAAGAGAAGCTGATTGACTGGAAGACTGCCATTCGCCGCGTCCCCGCTGACCAGCTTGACCAGGTTCTCGCGCCGGTGTTTGATCGCAAGGCCATCAAGGCGGCCAAGTGCATTGCCAGGGGTTTGCCCGCCGGTCCAGGCGCCGCCTCAGGCCAAATGTATTTCAATGCCGACCGAGCGGTGCTGGCCGCGCAGAAGGGGGAAAAGGTGCTGCTCGTCCGCACCGAGACTTCGCCCGAAGATCTGCGCGGCATGATCGCCGCCGAAGGCATCCTGACCGCCAAAGGCGGAGTCAGTTCACACGCCGCGCTGGTGGCCCGCCAGATGGGGAAAGTTTGTATTTGCGGGGCCAGCGCGCTCCAAATCGATTACGGGGGCAGGACCGTGACGGTGGACGGAACAACCTACAAAGAAGGCGATTTTCTCTCCATCAATGGCACGGCTGGTGAAGTCTATCCGGGCGAAATCAAAACGGCCGCCTCGGAGATCGTTCAGGTATTGGTCGAACGTTCGCTTCACGCCAAGGAGAGTCAGACGTTCCTGATGTTCAAAAAACTTATGGATTGGTGCGCCAAGGTGACCCGTCTGGAGGTGCGCACTAATGCCGATACCCCGGAACAGACCGCCAACGCCGTCGCCTTCGGGGCCACCGGCATTGGCCTCACCCGCACCGAGCACATGTTCTTCGAAGGAGACCGCATCGATGCCATGCGAGAGATGATTTTGGCGGACAAAATTGAAGACCGGAAAAAGGCCCTCGCCAAATTGCTGCCTTACCAACGGGAAGACTTTGTGGGAATCTTCAAGGAACTGAAAGGTCTTCCCGCTACCATTCGGTTCCTGGATCCGCCCCTGCACGAGTTTCTTCCTCACGACCATGCTGCGCAAAATCTATTGGCCGAGAAACTCGGTGTAAAGGTGGACAGAGTTTCCCAGCGCGTGAGAGAGTTGCACGAGTTCAATCCGATGCTGGGTTTTCGCGGTTGCCGCCTGGGCTTGGTCTATCCGGAGATTTCCGAGATGCAGGCCCGCGCGGTTTTCGAGGCTGCCGCCGAGGTGCAGAAACAAGGGATTAAAGTGAAACCCGAAATCATGATCCCCCTTGTCGGCTTCAAGCGAGAACTCGACCTCCAGGTCGAGGTCGTCCATCGCGTGGCTAAAGAGGTCATGGCTGAAAAAAAGGTCAAAATCAATTATCTCGTTGGCACGATGATCGAAGTGCCCCGGGGCGCCCTGACCGCCCATGAAATTGCGCAGACCGCGCAGTTCTTCAGTTTTGGCACAAATGACTTGACCCAGACTGCTCTGGGCATGAGTCGCGATGATTCCGGCTCGTTCCTCGCGCCCTATACGGAACTGGAAATTATCAAGAAGAACCCCTTCGCCTCCATCGACCAAACTGGCGTCGGCGAACTGATGAAGATTGCGGTCGAGAAAGGTCGCCGGACTCGTCCTGACATCAAGCTCGGAATATGCGGCGAACATGGTGGGGATCCCGAATCTGTTAAGTTCTGTCATCGCATTGGCTTGACCTACGTGAGCTGCTCCCCCTTCCGCGTGCCAGTGGCCCGCCTGGCCGCGGCGCAGGCTGCGCTGGAAGAAGCCAGCACCGGCAAGGCCAAAAAATAACGCCGCCTAACTCGACGCCATTTCCATCAGACGGACTCTGCCGTTCAGGTATGACCGCAAAAAAATATAACGTTGGCATCATTGGTTATGGCTGGGTGAGCAGCGCGCATATCGCTGCCATCAACGCCACTCCCTGCGCCCAAGTGACTGCGATCTGCTCGTCGCGCAAGGTCGAAGCCGCAGAGGTCGAGTCTCGCTTTGGGGGCAAGATTACCTGTTATAATGATCTCGCGGCCATGCTGGCCGATAAAAACGTCCACGTGGTATCGGTCTGCAGCTATCCCCAGGACCATGCCCGACACGCCATTGCGGCGGCCCAGGCTGGAAAACACTTGATCATCGAAAAACCCCTCGCCTTGAACTGGGAGGATTGCCTGGCTATTGCAAAAGCGGTTCGCCAGGCCCAAGTGAAAACCTGTGTTTGCTTCGAGTGCAGGTTCTCCAGCCAATTCCTCACCATCAAGGCCATTATCGACCGTGGCCTGCTGGGAAGGATTCACTACGGTGAAGTCGATTACTATCACGGCATTGGCCCCTGGTACGGACAATACCGCTGGAACACGCGCAAAGACGCCGGAGGGAGCAGCCTGCTCTCGGCTGGGTGCCATGCGCTCGATGCGCTGCTTTTGTGCATGGGGGAGGAGGTCGAAACCGTCAGCAGCTATTCCAGCCATTCCAGCAATCGGGATTTCGCGCGTTACGAATATCCCACCACCAGCGTCACCATATTAAAATTCAAAGATGGCCGGGTAGGCAAGGTGGCTTCGGTGATCGATTGCTTGCAACCCTATTATTTTCACGTTCATTTGGTAGGCAGCGAGGGCAGCCTGCTCGACAATAAGTTTCATTCCACCACTCTCGGGGGGCTGAACAAGGGCAAATGGAGCGAGCTTTCTTTGAAGATGCTCGATTCAGGCGATGTGTCAGATCATCCTTATCAGACCCAATTTGAAGCCTTCTTTACCGCTTTGGATGCCGGCCATGACATGCCATTGACCAGCCTGGCCCACGCCTTGCGCACGCATGAAGTCATTTTCTTGGCGGACAGTTCCGCCGCCCGGCACGCCCTTAAGCGGCCTAGTTAACGCCTCCACCCGGTGCCGAAACCCTCCGCCATCGCCATCGCAGCCCACCCGGATGACATTGAGTTTTGCATGGCGGGCACCCTCCTGCTGCTCAAAGAAGCCGGTTTCGAAATCCATTACATGACACTGGCCAGCGGTTCCTGTGGGAGCCTCCACCACACCGCCGCCGCCACGCGTGCCCTCCGCCGCCAGGAATCCCGTCGCGCAGCCCAGCTTCTCGGCGCGCGTTACCATCCCAGCCTCACCGATGATTTGGAGATTTTTTATGATTTGAAAACGCTCCGCCGCCTCGCCGCAGTGATTCGTGAAGTCCAAGCAAAGATCGTTCTGACGCATCCCCCCCAGGATTACATGGAAGACCATACTAACACCTGTCGATTAGCCGTGACGGCGGCTTTTGCCCGAGGGATGAGCAATTTCAAAACCATCCCCCCGCGACCGCCGGTCTTTGGGGACGTGGCCATTTACCATGCTATGCCACACGGGCTAAAGGATGGGCTTCGACGCGGGGTTGTCGCGGAAGCCTTTGTTAACACTGGCTCTGTCCACCCAATCAAACGCGCAGCCTTGGCGGCGCATCGGAGCCAGAAGGAATGGCTCGATGCCAGCCAGGGACTCGATTCCTATTTGCGAGCGATGGACGGGTTCTCTCTGGCCATAGGCAAAATGTCGGGGCGCTTTAAGCACTCCGAAGGCTGGCGGCGCCACTTGCACCTCGGGTTTAGTGCCAAGGAAACAGATCCGCTTCGGGAGGCGCTCGGAACGGCTTACAAGCTTAATCCCGGCTGGAAGCGGCCCAGGGAAGTCTGAAGCCTAAATACTCATCAGTGACGCCGCGCTCGAAGACTCGCAAATGTGCTCAAAGGATCAGGGCCTCCTGGAACTCGTAATTCCTGGCATTTGCGAGGCCGCCGCCATAACGAGAATAGCAGGCGCCATTTTAGACCGGCCATTTGACTGACAGCGCCTTGTCGTACACATTGCCGGATGAGTAAGAGCAATTTTGATCTTTCAAGCGAGGTGAGCCACCTCGACTTGGTATCCACTGGCGATGCAGGACTCCACCTCGAAGGACAGGGTGTGATCGCGCCTGAAAGTCCTTCGGATCTTCAGCTTTTGGACGCATATTCCCAGGCGGTTGTGCACGCCGCCGAAAGGGTTAGCCCCTCAGTCGTGAAAATCGAGGCGCGCAAGCAGGGCAGCAATGGACGGGAAGGTGGCGGCAGCGGTTCCGGTTTCATCATCAGCCAGGATGGCTTGGTGTTGACCAATAGCCACGTCGTGCATGGCGCTGATAGGCTCGGCGTCATCCTTAACGATGGACGTCAGCCCGATGCAGCCCTGCTCGGCGAAGACCCCGAAACAGATTTGGCCTTGCTCCGTATTTACGCGCCGAACCTTACCGCCGCCCCGCTGGGCGAATCGAGAAATGTCCGGGTCGGTCAGTTGGCCGTCGCCATCGGCAATCCTTATGGGTTTGACTGCACGGTGACTGCGGGTGTCGTCAGCGCGCTGGGCCGTTCCTTCCGCTCGCGCTCAGGCCGGCTCATGGACAATATTATGCAGACCGATGCGGCATTGAACCCTGGCAATTCGGGCGGGCCGCTCGCCAATTCGCGCGGTGAAGTCATCGGTGTCAACACCGCGGTAATTCTGCCCGCACAGGGGCTCTGCTTTGCCATCGCCATCGACACGGCCAAGTACGTCGCGGGCTGGCTCATCAAAGATGGCAAAATTCGGCGCAGCTACATCGGCGTCGCCGGACAGGATGTGAAACTCCATCGGCGATTGGTCCGGTACCATCAGCTACCCGTGGAGAGCGGGCTGCTGGTGCTCTCGTTGGAGCCGGGCAGCCCGGCGAAAAATGCCGCATTTCGAGAAGGCGACATCATCGTCGAGTTCAACGGGAATCCTATCGCCACGGTGGATGATCTGCATAAACAATTGACTGAGCAAACCATCGGAGTGCGCTCAGCAGTGACCATCCTCCGCCACACGGAGAAGTTGCAGTTGCAAATCGTGCCCGAGGAATCGCAACGGCGAAGCGATTAAAAGCCGGCCAACTTTAGACGCCCTCGCCGGCCTCCCTAAGAGCGTGTTTTAAAAATCGCCCGGTCAGAGGACCGGGCCTACAAAGGAGCCGATTTCCCGCCGTTTCGTGTAGGCCGCGTGCCCTCACGCGGCGCGTTCGTGGGTTTTTAAAACACGCTCTAAGCGCCCCTGGCGGCTCGAACCCAAGCGCATGGCAAACGCCCTGGACTTTCGTTGGGTCCCGCCGTTGGCGCTTGCGCCAACCGCCTCGTGTGGCGCACCTTATCGATGTGCAGATGGACGCAAAGCTTGCCAGTTTTCTCCAACAGCAATTGCCTGCCGGCTTGGAGATGTTGCGACAGATGGTCGGCATCAACAGCTTCACCGGGAATCCTGGAGGAGTGAATCGGTTAGGCCGCTTCACCGCTGAATGTTTTGCTGAACTCGGCTTTAACCCGGAGTTTGTCCCCTCCCGCAATCCCTCCTGGGGCCGGCATCTTATCTTAACTCGCGAGGGAAAATCGCAGAAATCCGTCGCGTTCGTGTCCCATCTGGACACCGTTTTTCCGCCCGAGGAAGAAGCGCGGAATAATTTTCAGTGGCAGAAGGAAGGCGACCGCATTTATGGGCCCGGCACACATGATATTAAAGGCGGGACGCTGATGATGTGGCTCACCTTATCGGCGCTTCGGGCTCTGGAGCCGGCGAAATTTGCTGAGGTCACCTGGCGGCTTTTTTGGAATTCTTCGGAGGAGACGTTGTCGGATGACTTCGGCCAGGTTTGCCGCAGCCGATTCGACGGCCAGACGCTGGCCGCGCTGGTTTTCGAGTCGGAAGGACGTCTCGGTGAGGAACGCCTCCTGGTCGTGGCCCGCAAAGGAAGAGCCACCTGGCGAGTGACGGTGACGGGGCGAGGCGCCCATGCTGGAGGCAAACACTCCCATGGAGCGAACGCAGCAGTGCAGCTTGGGCGTACCCTCCAACGAATTGCCGCTCTCACAGATTATTCGCGATCCCTGACCTTTAACGTCGGAACCGTATCCGGTGGAACGGTGTTGAATCGTGTCCCGCATGAAGCAATTGCTGAAGGCGAATTGCGCGCCTTCACTCCGGAAACCTACGCTCAAGGCAAGACGGCCTTGCTGGCCTTGGCTGGACCAGGCGAAGTGCGAAGTTTGGTGGATGGTTATACCTGTTCGGTGAAGGTGGAAATCCTCAACGAAAGCCGCCCGTGGCCGCGCAACTCCGCGACCGATCACCTGGCTGCGCTTTGGCAGGATGCGGGCGCGGAACTTGGCCTCCCGGTGAATGTAGAGGAACGAGGCGGCCTCAGCGATGGCAATCAACTTTGGGATGCGGTTGCGACCCTCGACGGTCTTGGCCCTTGGGGAGACAATGATCATTGTTCCGAGCGCAGTGCGGACGGAACAAAGGTGCCCGAATACGTTGAGGTAACCTCCTTCGTGCCGAAGGCGGCGCTCAACACGATGGGCATATTAAGATTATTGAATTCTTCCTCGGATCAGGGAAGATGAGCGCGCCAGATTATTAAGTGAACTTAAGCATGACTCTTCCGAGCTTGATTGTCTTTCTCCTGCTGATGTGGCTTCCTCTTGCTTCAGGGGCCGCGGAGAGCGCCCAGATTGCTACCGCAGACTGGCCGCAATTCCTCGGACCCGCGCGCAACGCCACCTATTACGGACCCGCCCTTGCTAAAACCTGGTCCAAAGAAGGTCCGCAAAAGCTCTGGGAGAAAAAAATCGGTCAGGGCTTCAGTGGGCCCGTAGTAGCAGAAGGTAGACTGATTCTGTTCCATCGGCTCGGTGCTAAGGAATCCGTCGAGTGTCTCGACGCTGCGAATGGCCAATCGAAATGGCAAGCCGAGTATCCCGCCAACTTCCGAGATGAGATTCGCTCCGAAGACGATGGGCCGCGCTCCACTCCCGCCATTTCAGGAAATCAGGTCTTCACCTTCGGCGCTGAGGGAATGCTGAATTGCTGGAATTTCACGACTGGAGAAAAGAATTGGTCAGTGGATGCAAAATCCAAATTCACCGCCGCGAACGGTTTTTTTGGAATGGCCTGCTCGCCACTCGTTGAAGGCGAGGCGGTGCTGCTCAACATCGGCGGCCGCGAAGGGGCGGGCATAGCCGCCTTTGCCAAAGCCAGCGGGAAGGTGCTTTGGAAAGCCACTGACGACGAAGCGAGTTACTCCTCTCCCATCGCCGCAACCATCCAAGGCAAGCGTTACGCTTTCTTCCTTACCCGCCAGCATCTCTCAGCCCTTGATCCAGTAAGCGGCAAAGTGACGTTTGAATTCCCATGGACCCCGCAAATTCACGCCTCGGTCAGCGCGGCTACGCCCGTCGTGGTTGAGGACCTCATTTTCATTTCAGCCAGCTACGGTGCAGGGGCGGCTTTGCTCCGCTTCGCAGAGTCGGGGCCGGAAAAGATTTGGTCAGGTGATGATATTCTCTCCAACCATTACGCGACCAGTGTCTATTACAATGGCTTTCTCTATGGATTCGACGGCCGCCAGGAGCAGGGATGCAATCTTCGTTGTGTCGAGCTGAAAAGGGGCAAAGTCCGCTGGAGTCAAGATGGCTTTGGAGCTGGCGCGATCCTGCTGGCGCGAGATCAATTACTCATCCTAACCGAAAAAGGCCAGCTTGTGCGCGCTCTTGCGACCCCGGCAGAGTTCAAGCCCAATGCGCAGGCGCAGATTCTGCCTTTCCTTGCCCGCGCTTATCCCGCGTTGGCCCAGGGACTTTTCTATGCCCGAAGCAAAGACAAATTGGTTTGCTTGGATCTGCGCCCTTCGAGAAGTCCGTAAAATGGAATAGGGAAGACTAGCACTCCGGACGCGGTTCCTCCCTCTCTCGATGTCCCTGACAATGCTCACAGCGAGTGGCTCGGAAAAAATGGGGTCCGAGTAACGTTGTTGAGCAATGCGGCTGAGGAAGCCGGCTGGAAAACGACGCGTTACCCGGACCCAAACTGCGACCTGCCTGAGGCATGTCAAAAGAACCATGCTGTTCTCTCATAGTTTAAGGAATAGATGTAATGGAGTGATCGCCCCATTAGAGCCTGTTTTAAAATTGCGTGGGGTCCTGCGGCGAGGGATTTTGGCTGTGGCCAAGGCGGCGAGGCCGGAGCATCCCCGCAGCGGGATGTGATGGCCGAGTCAACGCAGGCCGCAGACAAAAGACCCGCCGCCCGGAGGGTTTTCGCGGAAAAGGCCGGCTGGCTTTGTTGCTCCTCGGTCACAGACCCCTGGCGGGTATGCTCGCTCGTCGCGCCTCGCCATCCAGCCTTTTCCGCGAAAACAGAACCACACGGAATTTTAAAACAGGCTCT
>JBBRPK010000184.1:0-9631 GCA_038228235.1 Verrucomicrobiota bacterium | reverse complement strand
GGACAACAACTTTTCTTTTAGCTCTTGGCTCATGTTCATTTCCACCGATTGCCGGTGTCTTTTTCCCATGAGTCAACGACCCCTTTTGCCTCCCCTCAAATTCCCTCCCCCGGTGTCTTTTAATTTGAGTCAACGCGTCCCTCCTTGAGAAGCCCCGAATTGTGTTGGAAATTGGCAAGCAACCCAGCCACTATCCCTGCTGTCGATCCAACTCAGAGGATTAGGCCCAGGTTGGACGAAGAGGTGATAGGTAATGGAAAAAAAATTTCTGGGTTTATGGCCCATGGCTCGGAGGGGCATGGCGCTCGTCGCGACGGCCAGGCTGTTAGTCTCCCTGGACACGCCTGCTGCTGTATCGAGCGGGGCGGATCAGGTCCGAACGAACGCGTTTTATTTGGTTGATCTTTCATCTTTTGGCCTTCCGCTTTCCGTTGATGGGCTGGCAACGAGGCAATTCGGGCCCGCGCCCAAAGGGTTGCAAAGTTTTCATGGCGTCCCTTTTCAGCTCGGGGAACGGCTGGCTGTCACTGGAATGGGGCCGGCTAGAAATGGGGAGCTTTATCCCGCTGAAGTGATTGGCATCCGGGTCGGACGCAGAGCGAAACGGCTGCACCTCCTGCACGGCGCGCTCTCCGCCGACAAGGATGGGACTCCTTTGGCCAAGCTGATTTTTCATTACGAGGATGGCGCGCAGGAGTCCTTGCGCCTGGGCTACGGAATTCATGCGCGCAACTGGATCAAGCCGCGCCTGGAAAAGAAGAGCGGATTGCTCGACCCCAATTCTCAACTGGCCTGGAGCGAGGGGGACGGCAACGAACGCGGCGCCGAATTCCGCCTTTTTCAAAGCGCGATCGAGAACCCGCGACCGGCCGAAGCCATCACCACCATAGATCTGGTATCGCTTTTCAGCCGGGCCACACCTGTGATATTTGCCATTTCCGTCGAGGAGGGCGATTCGGGTTTGCCGCCAAACCGTCCTGTGAAGGCGAAGAAGATCTTCCGCGAACTGCTGGAGTTCGGCGACTCTGTTTATCGTCAGGAATTTGTTCTTGCGGTCACCGATGCGCAAGATGGACGCCCTCTAACCAACGCGCTAACAGGTTTCACCTTAACCGATGACGATCAAACTTATTATTTAGGCGAAGCCAGAGCGGATGCCACGGGGGTTTGCCGGCTTGCGTTTCCGCCGCAGCAAACGGTCGCCTTCGGGCTGCTGGTTCGATCCCCAGACCACGTTCCGTTGGTTATCTCGGTGTCGAGGACCAACCATGCGGGCTTCCACCGCGAATTCAAGGCGTCCTTGGAACGCGGAATGGCGGTGGGAGGCGTGATCAAAAATCCGGACGGAAAACCCATTGGCGGTGTTGAAGTGTTAATTCACCGGGTGGCTAAAACCGGCTCGCGCGAATACCTTCGAACAGACTACGACACGGCAGTGACCGAAGGGAATGGCAAATGGTCGAGCCGCAGCTTGCCTCTTGATTTGAAAGGCTTCAGCTTTCAACTCACGCATCCGGATTACAAACCGGCCCTTTACACGATGCCAGGCTCCGCGCCGCCACCAACCAACAGCGCTGCGATCGCACCTTCCCGGGCTTCCTCGTACCAACGGCTTGATGATGGCAGTTTGATTGCAAACCCACCACCGCAAGCAACAAGGAACAGCCGGCCCTCAACCCCCCGGCCTTCCATCTCGTTAGTGACGAGCAATGCTCTTGTTACAGCCACGGCGGAAATGACTTTGCAACCAGCCATTCCAATGAAGGGAATTGTGGCCGGCAATGACGGCAAGCCCATTTCCCAGGCTGAGGTAATTTTTCAGCGCAACAGCCCGGCTTACGAACGTAAGCATTTACTGACCGACGCCCAAGGGCGGTTTCGGCTCATGGTGGCGGAGCCGGGGGACGCAGCGCTGTTTGTGATTCGAAAAGGGCAAACCCCCAAGTTTGTATCTCTGGATATCGAGCCGGGAATGGGGGCCGTTGAGATCGCACTTGAGCCAGCGCGAACCCTGCGCGGCCAAGTCGTGGACCGCCGGCGAAGCCCTGTTCCAGGCGCTAAAATTCGCCTCGATGAATGGCAAGGCACAGCCGATTTGCTGCACTTCCAGACCCTGACGGACAAGCAGGGACGCTTCGCTTGGGCGGGCGCGCCGACGGACCAAGTGATGCTCTACTTAAGCAAGAGCAACTACTACAACATGCGGCAATCCTTCTCCGGCTTTAGCGACGAAATGACCCTTTCTCTGAACCGCTGGCCAGGAGCTTCGGGCAAGGTCTATGACGCCGAGACCAGGAAGCCCATTGATTCGTTCTTAGTTCTCAAAGGCCGGAAGTATTCACTCGGTGACTCGCAAATTCGTTGGGATCGTTATGACGCCGTCCGAAGTCATAAGGGCGAATATACCATTAGGATAGACGACTACTATTTCCAACCCGAAGCACACATCATGGTCGAGGCGCCCGGGTACATTCCGCAAATCTCTGAGGGGTGGCGGACGGCTGATTCTTATACGAACGATTTCGCATTGAAAAGAGGCAAGGGCATTAGCGGCATCGTGCAAAAGGCCGATGGCACCCATGTAGGGAACGCGACGGTCCTGATTGTGGATAAAAACGAAACCGGTTATATGGATACGCCCGGCCAACTCCGCACCGGCAGCTCGAACGGAGAGTTCGCCCGCAGCGATGCGAGGGGCCACTTCGAGTTCCCGCCCAAACTCGAGGCCGATATGATCCTTGCGGCTCACGAGCAAGGCTACGCCGAAGTTAAGGCAGATCAGGTGGCAGCGAGCGGGCGGATCGTCCTTCAACCCTGGGGGCGCGTCAAAGGGGGCATGCGCGTCGGGGACCAACCGGCCCCGGACCAATCAGTGCGCTTACAACATCGTTACGATCGCTTTTACGAACCTGGCTATCGTTCCTCGGCGCTTTCATTGTACCTGAAGGCCGAACCGGATGACTCAGGCAATTTCGTTTTTGAAAAAGTTCCGGCCGGAGACCGCCGGATTTATGTCGAGTATCGCTTCAACGAAAACAATCAGAGAGAAACCCCCCTCAGTCATGGTCTCCCCGTGGCCGTCAAACCCGGCGAGACCACGGAGGTCCTCCTCGGGGGAACTGGCCGCAGCGTGGTGGGGCGGGTCAATGTGGTGGGCGGCGATCCATCCGAGGTGGATTGGAAACGTGACGTGCACAAGCTCACGCTGGTCGTTCCGGTACCGTCCGTCACGCCGCCAAATATCACGGGGTTGACAAGGCCGGAGGAACAACAAAAAGCCTGGGCCGATTTCAACAAACGTCAGAACGAGTTCTGGCGCTCCGAGGCGGGTCGAGCCGTCGAGTTGCTGGAAAGAACTTATGTGTTGCTCTTCGATACCAATGGCAATTTTCACGTGGATAACGTTCCCGCAGGCAAGTACACCCTCCAGATAAATGCCAGCGATCCCACCGAAGAATCTTATCGCCAGCGAACCATCGGCAATTTGAGCCAGGAAGTTATTGTTCCGAATGAGCCGGGCGCGAGCGTCAACCAGCCGTTCAACATTGGCGCTCTTGAATTGAGGATTCAATCGCCCCTCAAAATCGGCAAGGCCGCTCCTCCATTTTCGGCTAAAACCCTCGACGGCAAAACCATCCAACTCTCCGATTTCAGCGGCCAAGCCGTGCTCCTTTATTTCTGGGCTGCCTCCGCCATCAGCACCTCCGACGTGCAGATCCTCAAGGAACTCCACACAACCTACGGAAAGGAAGGCAGATTGGTCGTGTTAGGCATGAACCTGGATGCCGATGCCAAGGTCGCCGCTCAGTTCGTTAAAGATAACAGCATCACTTGGCCGCAGGCGCACCTGGGGGATTGGGGCCAAACCCAAGTGCCGGCATTATTTGGCTTGGATGGCTACCCCGTTGGGGTGTTGATTGATGGCCAGGGAAAACTGGCCGCGCGCCAATTGCGCGGCCTCTCGCTCCGCACGACGGTGCGGAACACTCTTTCCAGAGCAATCCCCACCAAGGTGGCAAAACCCTGAGGCCTGATTCTGATTGGACCCGAAGCCATGTCGTTATTGCCGCTTCTGAAACAAAACTTTGGGTTCTCTTCCTTCCGTCCTTTGCAAGAGGAGATAATTCGCGATTCGCTGGCGGGACGAGACGTCTTTGCGCTGCTGCCAACCGGCGGCGGTAAATCGCTCTGTTTTCAGTTGCCCGCTCTGGCCCAGCCCGGCCTGACGGTAGTTGTCTCGCCGCTCATTTCCCTGATGAAAGATCAGGTCGATGCGCTTCAGGCCAGCGGCATCGCAGCCACATTTCTGAATTCCTCCCTCCAAGCGGGAGAATCGCGAGAGCGTTTGCACGGGTTGCACCATGGCCGGTACCGCTTGCTTTATCTCGCTCCGGAGCGGCTGATGCTTTCAGGTTTTTTGACCGACTTGCAGAAGTGGAAAATGAACCTGCTTGCCATCGATGAAGCGCATTGCATTAGCGAGTGGGGACACGACTTCCGCCCCGAATACCGGCAACTGGCCCAGTTACGCAGCGTTTTTCCGAAAGTGCCCATCATGGCGCTAACAGCGACAGCCACCGAGCGCGTGCGAGCTGACATCGTAGCGCAGCTTCACCTGCGGGAGCCACATTGCTACGTGGCCAGCTTTAATCGCCCCAATCTGACCTATCGTGTCTTCGTCAAGGCCAAACCGTATGAGCAATTATTTGAATTCGTGCGCGCCCGGCCCAGGGAAAGCGGAATAGTCTATTGTCAAAGCCGCAAGACCGCCGAAAGTGTCGCCGAGCGGTTGAACGAAGATGGGGTGAAGGCCAAACCGTATCACGCCGGCTTGGAATCCAAGGCACGGGCCGCCAACCAGGAGCTTTTTTTACGGGATGAGGTGCGAGTGATCTGCGCCACCATCGCCTTCGGCATGGGCATCAATAAGCCCAACGTGCGCTTTGTGATCCATTACGATTTGCCCAAAAATATCGAAGGTTATTACCAGGAAACGGGCCGCGCCGGTCGTGACGGGTTGCCCAGCGAATGCCTGTTGCTTTTCAGCGCCGGGGATGCCGTAAAATATTCGCAATTCATCGACGAAAAGCCTGCCAGGGAACAGGAAATTGCCCGCGAACAATTGCAGCAGATCGTCCACTACGCCGAATGCGCCCAATGCCGGCGCGGCGTATTGCTCCGTTACTTCGGTGAAACCTGGCCAGAACCGAATTGCGGAGGCTGCGACAACTGCCTTTCTCCTCGCGAAACTTATGATGGGACCTTGGCGGCGCAGAAATTCCTTTCCTGCGTCTATCGCGTGCGCGAACGGAGCGGATTTGATTTTGGCATCAACCAGGTTGTCGAAGTGTTGACGGGGGCAGACACTGACAGCGTGCGCAAATGGCGTCACGAACAGGTTTCTACCTATGGCATTGGCAAAGAATATAGCCGGAATCAGTGGAAGGTCATTGGGCGCGAGTTAATACGCCTGGGCTATCTCCGGCAAGTGGCGGAGAAATTCAGCGTCCTGCAATTGACCGAGGAGGGGCGTGCGGTGCTCAAGCGGCGCCAATCGGTCATGTTGATGAAACCAGTGGCGGCAGCGGCCCCAACGCGGCATCGCGCCGGCGAAATTGCCTGTGATGAAGCGCTTTTCGAGCGATTGCGCCGACTTCGCAAGGGATTGGCGGATGAACGTTCGGTGCCCTCTTACATCATCTTCTCGGATGTGGCCCTGCGCCAAATGGCGCGCTATTATCCCGGCAACGAAAGGGAGTTTGCCCGCATCAACGGTGTGGGCGATCGAAAACTAACAGAATTCGGAAAGGAATTCCTGGGTGAGATAGCTGCGCACCTGCAAACAAATCCTCGCCAGATTTTTGCCGATGATTCTTTTGCGGCCCCAGCCCAGCGCCCTGCCAGTTTGGGGCCACGGCCCGGGAGACGCTGAAACGATTCTGCGCGGGGGAAACGGTCGAACAAATCGCCCGCCAGCGCGGCCTCCCCTCCGGCACCATTTATGGTCATCTGGCCCTGGCCATGGAAGCGGGCGAACCGCTCGACCTCAACCAATTTCTCGATGCGGAGGAACAAAATGAGATAGCGGCCGCTTTTGCCAAAACCAGTTTTCAAACAGTGAGCGGCGCCCATCAATTGTTGGGCGGCAAATTTGATTATGACCGGCTGCGGCTTTACCGGGCAGTGCGGGGGAGGGCGTAGGGAGCGCGGGACATTACAGCAGTAAGTCTCATTCTGACACGCTACGCTTGTTTGTTGTCCACGGTCTAGCGTGTTTGCCGGAGGGAGGAGTCCGACAATCAGGCGCAATCTCGAGCTGACGGTGGTTCTGTTCGGAGTGCGTCCGTCTGCCGCTCCACACGCTCCCACTCCCTGGTGCGGAAACCGCGTTTCGAAAGCCAGCGTTGGAGAAGGTGCGCGTCGCAACGCCGCCCAACTTTCAGTGTGTTCGGTGGACGAATCTCAACGGGGCGTGCTTTGGCTGAGCCGGTAAACTGAACGTCAAAAGTGGCTCGGGCAAGAGTGCCGCGCCGCGGCCCGGCCTCAGCGCAAGGAAAAGCGGCGGCGCTGACAAACACATCCTCTGCCGCGCGAGTGATAACTTCGCAGTTTCCGTTGTCCAGAGCGACTTCCAGTTCACGCAACACGATCCTGGCAATTCCTTCGATGTCCCTGGCATCAAGAGCATCCAACCCTTCCGTGCGCAAAGCTTCGAGCGTATAAGTATTGCGTTCGGAAAAGTAATCGACGCGCCCGCGCATGTGCAGTGCGAACTGTTCGATATAAAGCTCCCGCTCTCCTTTCGTCCGGGCATTGGTGGGGATTTCATCGTGTTCAGGGCACTAGACGATGACGTCATCCCTCTTCGGGCGGAAGTGCATGATCTCCGTCTGTTGCTTTTCCACTTTGGGAGCGCGGATGAAGGCGTCCCCGTGACGCACCAGAAACCAATACTCGTCGTCTATGGGATGGACCTCGATTTTGGCCGTCTGCTGCCCGCGATGATTCCGGTCCAACCAGTCATCTACACCAGCCGTGAGCGACTGGAGCGCAGTGGAGTCGAGCGGCGTGAATGGGACACGCTGCGCTTTAGGAAGTTTGCAACCGGCATACCGAAAGGCCGTAAGACGCCGAAGGCGTTGCGCATTGTGGGTGCGGGCCAGCAAGGCTGGCGCAGCCAGCCAAACCTGAAGAGCGACGTCTTCACGCGAAGACTCCGCCCTCAAGACCAGCGACAAATTCGCCCATTCCGCAGCGGCCAGCAAAAATTCATGGCCGCGCGGGCTGGCCATCTCATCGATGGCGAAGAGAGCCTCGTTCAGCCAGTCTGGCAGACCTTCCGGGTGCCTCAGCAAACGGGCCAGGGAGGTGAAGTAATGGCCATCCGACAGGTCCAGCGCGGGCAGGGCCAAGCTCCTTGCCTCGAATTCCTTTTTAAACTTTTCGAAGAACTGAGCGAGCAGGCCGCGCCCGATTTGTTTGAGAACCTGAGGTTTGTTGAAGGGTTTAAATTTTACAATAGGCATGGCGTCGGGAGGTTAGGGCGTTTTAAGTTGTTGGCAGCGAATTCACTTTTTGGCTTGGCTTTCCTGGCGCCCCTTGCCGCGAAATTCCGAGATCTTTTTTTGTGTTTTTCATGGGAGCATCCTACCAACTTGGGTGGGACATCTTCGGTCTTACCACCGTAAAATTAGCCAAAAAATATTCACAAGTTATTCACAATTTAATCCCTCTCGCTGGGAGCTTCTATAGACCGCCAGGCTGGCGGGCTCCGGAGCTTCTGGAACGCGGATCACACGCGGACTCTTTTCAATTCCAAGTCAGACCAATGGAGCGGGGCCAACGTATCTCAATGCTTCCATCAATCTCCAAACGCTTCGCGCTTTTCAAAATCAGTTCGACTTGGCCGCAAGGAGTGCTGCTGTCGTTATCGAACCTCACGAAGCGTTTGGAGTGCGTCCGCATGCCGGCGCTTTGGCAATTAACGCCACAGTCGGCAACCGAAAGCGGGAGCGATCTCCACGTACTCCCAGGGGGTGATCCTTTGCGTTGTCAATGGCCCTGCTTTGCCCATGTTCCTCGCCCAAAAAATAATTCGAGTCAAAACGCTCAAGCCCCGTACGGCGATCTCAATTTTGGCGTTCTATACCTTTTCTATTTTGGCACTAGAAATGAATTCTTCAATTTTATTGAGCAAAATCGCATTTTTGATTCCTTAGGCCAGGATTTGGGTTTGCGCTCCCCGGTTTCTCGATGCATGCTTGATCCAAATTCAGGAGTTTGATTCGATAAAGCGCTGACGCTCGGCAGAACGGATTAAATGAGAAAACTAATGTATGAAACCTAACACAGGGCTCGTTGTCATGCTGACCACTTCGCTCCTGCTATGCCTGAACGGGAGCCAGAAGGCGCGGGCAAATGGCGCCATTGAGACCACGGGCGATGTGCTGCAATATGTGTTGCCCGCTGCTGCTGCCGGTCTGACCTTGGCCTACAGGGACCGCACCGGCGCCTTGGAATTTGGAGAATCCGCCGCTGTCACCATCGGTGCAACCTACGCCCTCAAATACGCGGTCAATGAGAAACGGCCGAATGGAGGGCACCAGTCATTTCCCTCGGCCCATACCTCGATTTCCTTCTCTTCCGCTGAGTTCATGCGCAAGCGTTATGGGTGGGAGTATGGCGTGCCCGCTTATGCGCTGGCCTCCTTTGTTGCTTACAGCCGGGTGGAGGCCCGCCAACATCATCCGCAGGATGTGGTCGCTGGGGCCGCCATTGGCATTCTGAGCAGTTATATATTCACCCGGCCCTACAAAGGCTGGGAAGTGCAGGCCGAGGCTGGGAGGAAATATTACGGCCTGCGCCTGAGCCGCAATTGGTAGGCGTAATTCCAATTCCCGTTCGGGATGAGCCTAATTCGCTTGTCCTTCGGGGCGTTGGCTTCGTTGCTCGCTCGTTACAGGTTGCTGCGAATAGGTGCCTCGCTCGCGCCTCGCCAGCGACTCAAAATCCTGCGCGCCTTAGTCTCATCTTGAACGCTCATTGGAATAAGATTCCGAACTGGAGAAGCATTTCCGGAAAGGTCCCGTCTAATGAAGCATGAAGAGAACGATTTGGTTGTGGCTGCTTTTGGTCATGAGCGGGTCACCGGGGATGGCTGCGGGTTTGATTATGGTGCATGATTGGGACATTTGGCGATACCCGAATCCCGCACCGGATTACATTCCACCACATCCTATCCCGCGGCCCCGGCCAAATCCTCCCCAACGCTGGCTTCCACCGCCTCAGCCCATTTGGGCCCCTTTGGAGGTGTCTTTTGTTCACGCCAAGGTGAAAATCAAAGACCAAATTGCCGCGACTTCCTTTGACGAGGAATTCTATAACCCGAACTCGCGCCTGCTTGAGGGAACGTTTTTGTTTCCAGTGCCGAAGGGCGCGCACATAGACAGGTTCACAATGGAGATCAATGGCCGCCAGGTCGAGGCTGAACCCCTAATCCTCGCCTAATTCTCTAATTTCTCAAAAAAAGCGCTTCTGGATGCATTTTTCGCTTGCCATAGTTCTATAGACTTAATATATGTAAACCCAATGGCTGCGCGCTTGCCCTTGCTGCACAAGACCCCCTTTGTCT
>JBBRPK010000183.1:0-9739 GCA_038228235.1 Verrucomicrobiota bacterium | reverse complement strand
TCTTGAGCCCGGAGAGTTATTTGAAGGTATCGATTCACTCTCTGGCGGTAGGCTGAACGACTTTTGGAATTTGCTGAATCCATCGCCCCCTTCAGAGTTTAAAGTAGGGATGATTCCTTTTGGGCCGGGGGCGTGTCCTGATAATCTTGGTGGACCTATGGGAGCCGCAAAGGGTGGAAGCGGACTTGGAAATCCGTTCAAAGGGAAAGCTGCGGCTGAAATTGACGAAATGCTCAAAGCCAAAGGATTTGAACCTCGCGGCCCTGATCCGCTTAACGGCAAAGGGGGTTATGTGAATCCGAAGACTGGCCGTTCCTACCATATCGACGAGGCTAACAGTTTTGGCGAGCCACCACATGTGGGCGTCAACCGTCCCAAAACCTACGACGGGCCACTGGACAAAAAGAAATACCCATTTTGAAATTGAGCTATGATTACGATTGAACTTCGGGATGCTGCGAAAGCAGGTGAAGGTATGACGGAAGTAGAAATCTTCTGTGATTCAGAAGGATTGGCTTTGCTCACAAAGCAGCTTGAGCATCTCAAATCCGGTTCGAGCCATGTCCATTTGATGACGCCTGCTTGGGCGGGAAATGAGTTGGGGGAGAAGCCGTTTGGAAATGGAACAATTTTGGCCAATCACCTTCGGATTTCGATGCTTCCCAAGAAAACGGAATGAGCCATTATTTGTCATGGTTGCTGGCACTGCTCTTATGTGCAGGATTTCTTGCCGCAAAGGGGACAACGCTAGAACTAAATACGGCTACGACGTGGGGTAGAGCCGAAACACTAGCCGACCATTTTGGACGACATGGTGTCAGCGGTCAGTGAAAGTGTACCACCTGCGGGCGAAATGAAGGGCTTCAAAGTGTACCACCTGGAGGGTCGGCAAAAATAGGCGGAGGAGTTTTCCCATGACGAATATGAGCGAAAGAAAGAAAACTCTGGAAGCACTGCTCGCTTTTGAGCAGCCGGTTGAGCAACTCAGAACTGCGCTAGCCGCATTTCCGTGGGATTCAGACACGGAACTTGCGTTCCTGTCGGTTAGCCACGTCACAAATGTCGTCAATTGGTTCATCACTGGCCGCACCAATGCGATCGAAGTGGAGAATTGGGCGTTCGCAATCGAAGGAAGAGATGACATTGGGTTCGAGTCCACAAATGAGCAACTGTTGCGAGAACTCGTCCACGAGTTGGCGAATCCTCTCATCACTCAGCCGCTGACTCCCAAAAGAGCCATCGAACTCTTGAAGAAAGTCGAATCGGTTTCCGGTCGAAAGCTGTGAAAGAAAAAATGAAACTCGTGTCGAAAATGCTTTGTTCGATTTGGGCGATTGCGCTGCTGGTGATGCTCGACATCGTTTTGCCGGCTATGGCATCCGGCACGTCGATTTCGCCCCTTGTGAACGACGAGCAGATACAAGTGAGCATCGCTTACGACGAAGTTTCATCGCCAACCATCGAATACGACTCGACCTCTGCGCACACTGCAAACGAAAAGGCCAATCGAACCAGAACAGACACCGCTTTTGACCTTGTCCGTGAATTTCCTGCCGCGAAGACAGTAGCGAACCCAGTTCCCTCGACAATGGCTCGCGTCATACCCGAAGGAATCCCGGCGACGACTTTGGACCGAGCAGGAGCAGCCGATGTGTTCGTGACCGCAGCGGACGACATCGCGGGCATGAACGCGTCTCAGATTGCTAACCGACTCGGCATCCCTCAAAGCCCAACCGGGTTCAGGGTGTTCGAGTTCCCAACGCCTCAATCGGGAGTGGCGTCACCCGTTTTCAGAACTGACCCAGGTTTCATTGGCGGAGGTCGAACGATAGGCGGCGCACGAGAGTTCGTCATTCCGAACGGGCCAATCCCGCCCGGTGCGGTCCGCACAGTGCCATGAAAATCCAACCGACCGAAACCCAGTTGACCGGGAAGTGGCTTTCTCGTGACGGGCGCGCTGCCGCCGACGAAACGTGCGAACGAATCAACGAGCTTGTCCGTTCGCATCTCACGCAACTTGGATGCGACGCAAGCGGATGGGACCTGCTTTATCGCGATCCCGACGACGGACGATTTTGGGAATTAACCTATCCTCAAAGTGAACTTCACGGTGGCGGTCCTCCACAACTCCGTTGCCTGACGCTGGACGAAGCCCGGAAGAAATACGGTGGCGTCGCAGTCAACGCGTGAATCCCAACCGCCGGTGTCCCGCCAAAAGGTGAGAAAGAATTTAGCGGCACTCAGGCCGTCGGAGGGGTCAAACCCTATATTGTTGTCTTTTGTTTCATTTCCTCATCGTCGTTTCCGCGCTGCTACAGGATGCGAACCCCTCTTTCGTCGCCCAGTGTAAACGCGCGTTTGCGGTGTTGTAGGTTCCCAAATGAACACGCGCCGTGATGTCCTTGATCGTCAGGGTGGTCTCACCTCCTTCACCAATTTCACCAATCGCCCTCGAAACCCGTCGCCTCCCAGATACCAGCCGCGCCGAATCCGTTGAGTCAAAACCAGAAACCGCCGCTTTGTGTAAATAGTGAGGACTGACACTCGGATCAAAAAGCTGAGCGCTATTGTGTAACGCTGAAGGCCCGAAAAGGAAAGGCTTGAGTTGCTGAAAGGTTTCGTAAGGCCGCGGCAACCCTCCCAACTCCTAATGGGGTGCGACAACAGTGCGATAGAATCGCAGTAAGGAGCCGGGCGGATTGGTCCAGGACGTCGCGCCTGAGGCGTTCGTGAAGTCCAGCAGGTTGTTACCCATCACCGGCTCGCACCGGTCTTAGAGAATCTGCGCCATAAAGGGGTCGGTCAAATATATTGTCATATTCTTTCATTCCATTTTACCTCGAACGGTGCTGTTTTCCCTTGCTCTCGTGTCCACTGATGAAGCAAATGGGCCAAGTGGCCACGGGTGCCCATGCTAAGATGCTCCGCTATCCAACCCACAGTGGCCGTTGTTTGGCCGCGCAGCTTTGCTGCCAGAGCCACCTTGAACGGATCCCCTTTCCGACGGCTCTTCAACTCCTTTTCCGCCCAACCCTTGCGCGTCAGTGCCTGCCGGATGATTCCCTCCACCTTCGCCTCGCCAGCCTCGATCAGTTCATGGCCGTAATGCCACTCGCCTCGCTGCTCGGAAATCTGTTCCAACAATTCCCGCCGGAACTCTTTGCCTCCCAGATACCAACCCCGCCGCACCGCTTTAAATTCCCCATCCAATTCCTCGCGGCGTCGCCCCTCCATTCCGGCGGCCAACGCTCGCCGACCAGCCGTCGTATCCTGCCCAATCTTCCACTCCCCGAACAACCGGTCCACCCGCAGCCATTCTGGATGAGCCATGCTGCACCAGCGGAACCGCGACCATCGATCCCTTCTGGAACGTAATTCGATGCTTGGGAAATATTTTTGGAAAACAGTTGCCAAGGTGTTGGTTGACAATTTACTTGGAAATATTCAACCAAAGCGTGAGCTTTAGTTGGAAAGATTGATTTTAATTGCGTGATTTGAGGGCCGGCAGGCGTGTTGTAACTGAAATGATGGAACAAAAATATCCTCAAGCCGCCACCACCATGAAAAAACCTCTTTGGCTTCTCATCCGTAGGCGTGAGATCCTCCTTTTTCTCGTCTTGATGTCAAGCTCGCTTTTTGCGCAGGAGAAACCGGCAGCGACGACTCCCATCAATGGCCGTTTCGGCTCTGAAAATGCGCTGCCGAGATACGATCTCCAGATCGAGAACGGCGTTTTATTGCTGAAAGGCCTTAAGGATCGCATTGACGTGAGATCCACATTCAAACTTGCGGCAGGGGGTGGTGAGCCTGTTGGCATGCAAGCGAACTTGCGCGTTATCGTAGATCTCCTGCGCGAACTACACCACCATTCCGATATCGTGATGGCTCCCGATGTTGGCGAAATCCGAATTGGCGATTTGAGGCTCCGCTCAATAGAGGAGCCGGACGTTATTCAACTGCCGCGAGTTTTGGAGGCGTTGCGCGTTGCAAGCGGAGGGAAATTTATCTGGAGACAAGACGTCTCCCCCGACTCCGCGGATCCGACCACTGGATTCAATAGGAGATTAACCCCTCTTTATTTCTTGGATGCGTCCGAGGTCCCCGCGAAATCGAACCGCAATCTGGAAGTATTCAACATGAGCGGCTACGTGCGTCAGTTAGATCTACAAGATGACGCCCAGGTCAAAACGAATATCGAGAACATCGTTAGACTCATTGGCAGGACCTTTGACCGGCTCAAGCGCCAAGAGGCCACCCATCCGGATGATTTCGCCGAGTTTGATTTTCATTCCGGCGCCAATGTCCTGGTTGCTATCGGCCCGCCGGACGCGCTGGAAGTCGCTCGCAAAGTCGTGTTTGCTTTGCCTGGGCAACAGGGATCCCCAGAGGCCAGACGCGGCGGAGGCAGCGGCGGATTCGGCACTGGCGGAGGCTCTTCGCAGCCGACGATGCCCCGCGAGCAACCCGCCCCACCCCCGAAAACGAGACCTTAACCACCGTGGCTGCCCCGTCCATCATTTCATGGCCTTCTTTCCCACTAACCGAGGTTAGAATGGCGGCGGACGTCTCCATTTCTGCCAACACGCCAACCCTGATGCTAACGCGTCGGCTCGCTAAAGGCGAAGAAGCAGCCTTCCTGGAATTTCACGCGCGATACTTCGACCGGCTTTACCACTTCCTGCTCGTCGTCAGTCGGGGACAACAAGCCGAAGCCGAGGAAGCACTCCAGGAGACTCTGCTTCGCGTCTCACGCTACGTCCGGGCATTCGACACGGAGGAAGTCTTCTGGAGTTGGCTCAAAGGTGTAGCTCGCAGCGCCGCGCGCGACCGAGGACGCAAGCAGAGCCGGTATCTGGCACTGCTCCAGAGGTTCGCACTAGCCTGGCAGGAGCAGCCCAGCCACCAAATTTCTGAGGAAGATGACTGTTTGCACGAGGCCCTCGAAGAGAGTTTGGCGGAACTTGCCGCTGAGGACCGTTGCCTGATCGAGGGAAAATACCTGGAAGAAGAGTCGGTTAAGGAACTCTCCATGAAAACGGGGTTGACCAATAAGGCCGTAGAATCGCGGCTGCTACGGGTGCGCAGGCAACTCCGGGTCAGCATCTTGAAAAAACTTCGCTTCCAATGAAACGTGCTGAAAAGGATCGGTTATTGCGGGAAATCTTCACAGGAGACCAAGCATCAGAGTTTCGGCAAACCTCTCTCGAACGGACCTTGACTTCAATCAGGCGAAACCGGCGGGCCCACCGGGCCGCTTGCGTGGGCGCTCTAACTTTTGGCCTGGCCCTTCTTTGCTCGCAAATCCTCTCTCCTTCCAAAACTGCACCCCAGACGCTCTCGGCTCCCGCTCGCGCGATTCCGCAAGGCACGCATCCATCCGGCAACGCTTTCAACCTGAGGTTCATTACGGACGAAGAATTATTTGCTTTGTTCCCGAATCGCACAATTGCCTTAATCGGCAAAGCGGGAAACCAGCAGCTTGTCTTTCTCGACGAGCCTTACGGCAGCAGCGATGGCGGCGGTTTCTAAGACGGGTTCCATAGCTTGGGTCGTTTCAGGGTAAGCGTCAGGTGAAGCACATCTAGCGGAGGTGCTCGCGACGCTGGCAAGGTGGGCGCGTGCAGACATCCAAAGTACGATTCCTTTCGGGCCGGCCTGAAGGCGGCGCAACTTACAACCTCAACAAATCCGTCGGCGGGATCAAACCATATATTGTTGTCTTTTGATTCATTTCCTCATCGTCGTTTCCGCCCTGTTACAGGATGCGAACCCCTCTTTCATCACCCGGCGCAAACGCGCGTTTGCGGTGTTGTAGGTTCCCAAATGAACACGCGCCGTGATGTCCTTGATCGTCAGGGTGGTCTCACGCCGCAGCCGCACCGCGAGGGCCAGTTTCCCTGGGTCCTTCTTTGGCCGGCGGACCAGGTCCTCCGCGCTCCAACCAAGCGGCAGTCGTTCCTCGGCCACTAGCCGGTCGGGCTTGGCTTGGGCGGTCTTCAGACCAGCCTCGCCGAGGGTCTTGATGAAGTCATACCGGTCCGCGTCGTCGAAGAAGATGTCATCGCGCTGATCGCCACGGCTCATCACGTGATACATGGCCCCGGGATATTCGACTCGCATCTTGCGCGGCATGACGCCCACGGTTTGTTCCAGTCCAACCCAAGAGTCAAGCCCGAATCAGAACAGTATATGGTTTGACCCCGACCACGGCCTCAACGAACTGAACAAGCTGCCACCCATCCTTTGACATAGCGTTCAGGTAATCCTGCAGAGCGGTCTGCGGATTGGTCTTGAGATCGTAATCGACCCTCCGAACCTGATACTCCAAAACGGAATGCTTAGTGGATATGGGGCTGCACCCGGCGAGGAGCACCACACTACCGATGGCGGTAAGATTTCGAAGTTTAGTTTTCATGTGTCTGGTGAGACCTGACCTAACGGATGACAGATCAACGAGCCGCTGCTTTCGACTCAGCCCTGCCGAACTTCGCCTGCGTTGTTTCGCCCGCACGAACTTCAACCTCCACCACGCGTCCATGTGTCCAGCTATTCTTGGAGCTCGGGACCAGTTCGATAACGTGGTGTCGACCTGGTGGCGCCAGCGGAAATTCAAAGGCGCCACGACTATCCGGCGTGACGCGAAAACCAGAGTTGAACTGAGCGAAAATCTCGTTCTCGCGTTGCGGATCAAATTCAAATGTCACTTGAGAGATTTCCTTCTGACCCTCGCGGAGGGGCAAGGTTCCTGTGATCTGGCCCCACGGTTGCACACGGATGACCGCGCCATCTTGCACCTCACTGGCGGCGACCTCCAGATAGCCTGACGAGTTCGCCACGATTATCGATCGAATGTCCTGGGCAAGTTCGAGTTTGATTTGGCCGACTTCGTCCGTTTTCTCCAGTAGTTTTTCGTCGCCGGCATAAGAACGATCGAATCCACCGGGCACCAAATGCAACGCACTTCCGTTCCTTGCTAGAGTTCGCGAACTCACCAATCCAACGTCGGCATAGGCTGCGGGTGTCTGGTCGGGATTGAACACGGTAACTTGACGCGCCATCACTGGCTGCAAAAGGATATCGAGTTCAGCGACACCTTCGTCGGGTGCAATGATGCGCGAGATGGAAGGCGCATAGCCCTTGGCTTCGAACTTCAGCACGTACCCAAGGTTGGTACCCGAGGTGACACCTTCGTCGAAGACATGACGAAAGGAGCCGCCTTCAAAGGTCATCTGAAACCTGTCGATGGCGCTCCAGTAAGGCCCTCCCGGTTCCGGGCGGCCCGCCACGACCCGGAATTTGGGAACACCTTGGCCAGTCGAACTGTCGCGTACTGTCCCCGTCACGGTGAGGATGGGATGTAAACTGAGGACCAGTTCCGGCTCGCCTGCTCGTGCGGAAATCGCGCTATCCGAAATGTACCCTCGCAGGCCGGCGGCTGCCCATAATGCACAGTCCGGCACGTTTGTGAACATCACTCGTCCTTCTGCATCTGTGGAGGCCTCTAGTCTAAACTGAGGTTGAATTCCACCGCCTATCCTGAACGACTCGTGGTCTGGGACGACCCATACCGCGGCTCTGGCCAAGGGATTGCCGCCGCGATCCAGCACACGCACTGGCAGCGGTTTCCCTTCAGTCAAGACTATCGTGACAGGTCCGGACGTGGCGCTTACTTCGGATTCAATCGCAGTCGGAGCAAACCCCGTCGCTTGCGCCGTGAGAAGGAGCGTTCCTGCTGGGCAGCCTGTCAGGGCGAACGAACCATCCGGTGTTGTTTTCGTCTCGCGCGTGTCAACAGAGTGAAGCCCGCCCGCTATAATCTTCGCACCGTGGACGGGTTGGCCGTAAGCATCCAATACCCGTCCAAGAACGGGAGTTGCCGCGCCCAGCCGAAAAACATGTGAAGCGTCGCGGAACTGGCGTTCAATTTCGGGATCAACGCTCAGATTCACGCGTGCGGACGTGATCAGATCGGGATGGGTGGCTCGAATCCATAGTTGGCGAACCAGTTCGGGAGCAATGCGATTGGCTCGCCATTGGCCCGATTCGTCTGTGTTAGCAGTCAGATCCGCGATTGGGAACTCCGGGCGTATGCCGGGCCGAACGTCCCCACCGTTCAATTCCACTTTCGCACCGCTCACGGGGCGTCCGCTCGCCTCGAGGACCCAGCCTCCCAGTGACACGGGTTGTCGCAGACGTAACGTGTACTCACGCGGGATTCTCTCTCCACGGTCCGTTCGCCACGAAAGCCGCGTGTCGGCAAATCCTTCGATGCGCGTGGTCAAATCAAGCTGTGCCGTGTTCGGATCCACGGTCACTCGAACGACGCCTTCTCTGTCGGAACGCAGCGTTTTCAACGATGATTTCGGTCCGATCTCCGCCAAACACTGAACCTCTCCGTCAGGGATGGGTTGGCCTGTCTCTGCCCCGACGAGTGCTAGACGAAGTTCGATTCTATTCGGCGGTTGCAATTCAGGTGTCGCCGCCAGCGCCGTCGGCTGAAGATCGGTGATCGAAGGAGCCTCCGCAATGGTTTCGGGAGTGGCGGGTTCCTCGGACTGAGTTAGAGCAACAGTTGTCACGGGGTTGGGACCGCGAGGCCGCAGCCAAATCAGCACAGTGACAGCCGTCAGAATTACCAATCCCGTGACCAAAGCCGTTTTGAGTTTTCGTTTTCTCATAAGGGTTAGAATGGTGGAGAGTAAGGATGGAGCACTGGCAATTTTGATGGCGGCCAGCACAGCGCTTTGAACGAACGGTTCGACGGAAACGGGCGCGGATTGAACAGCCCATTCTGCAAGCACCGGCCCCAGCAGCGCCGAGGAACGGACGGCCGTGTTGCGAACCAGCGAACCACGCAACTTGTCCAGCGCGCGAGACACGCGCATGCGGGCTGCATCCTCGCCAATGCCCAGCGCTTCACCAATTTCTCTTAGTGGCTTGCGCTGAAAGAATCGCTGTAGAATCGCAAGCCGGTCCTGCTCGCCAAGCTCATTCATCGCGTCATCCAAGTAGGGAGCAAGTTGCTGCCAGCTCGCGGCCGTGTCATCGGAGTTGGTAGAAGTCATAAGAACGGCCTCCTGTTCGCGCTGGCGACGGCGCGTTTCACTTCGCCAATATTTAGAGGCTTTGAAGCACGCTGTTTGGTAAAGCCAACTTACGAGTGCGGTGTCAGAACCGAGTTGACGCGCTTTGCTTGCGAGTAGACAGAAAACGGACTGGGCCACATCCTCAGCGGCATGCGGGTCGCCCAACCGTCGCAGTGCGACTGAATAAACGAGGTTGAGGTGCCGCTTCACGAGAGCCGCAAAGGCAACTTCGGAACCACGGTCCACATACTCCCGCAATAGTCGCCAGTCTTCCATCTTCAACAGGTTAATCCCCACCGAACGCAGAAGCGAACAGGTAAAGTAGAACTATTCGGGATTCTCATGTTCGTGCCAAGAACCGCAAACCTCGGCGATTGACACCCTCGTTCGTGTCTGGCATCAACATAACGCGTGAAGATCCCCACCACTTTTATCACCGCAGGCTTCTAAGAGCCTGTTTTAAAATTGCGTGGGGTCCTGTTTTCGGGGAAAAGGCCGGATGGCGAGGCGCAACGAGGGGAGCATATCCGCCAGCGATCTGCGACCGAGGAGCAACGAAGCCAGTCGGCCTTTTCCCCGAAAACCCTCCGGGCGGCGGGTCTTTTGTCCGCGGCCTGCGTTGACTCGGCCGTCACAGCCCGCTGCGGGGATGC
>JBBRPK010000182.1:0-9911 GCA_038228235.1 Verrucomicrobiota bacterium | reverse complement strand
CGTAGAAGGCATTACAGTGTTAGGAGGATGAACGCCTGAAGCCGTAAAAGTCTAAATCTCGTTTCGAGATGATCGGTCACATTCCTTCGGAAATCGAAAGGAAATCCCGAAACTTTTCACGTTGTGGGATGGCTGTGAAAATAACTCCAGTCGTTTGTGAGACACTACACTAGCGTTTGGTCTTTTCGCACTCTGGCTCTTCCTCGCCATCGCGGCTTATGGGCTGTCCGGCGTGAGCCTGGGCTTCCCCATATCCAATTTTCGTGGGTCTCCTTTGTTGGGCTCGCTCGGTTGCTTCGCACAGCTTCGCATTCTTTTTGATGCAGTCACGCAGGAGTTGATTGTGTGGACGAGAGGCTGCTTCCGTTCCCACGAGCGCCGCATCTCATTGGCCGATGGCAAAGAGATTCATTTCCGGCAGGTCCGCAGCGGATTTGCGGGTAGGAAATGGGAGCTCAGGGTTGAGTTTACCGATGGCCGGAGCGAGCATGTGACGGACATTCCGTCCGGCATCGACTCTTTCGCAAAGTCGCTTGAGGCAATCACGAAACTGCCAGTCAGCCGGCATGATTATGCGCGCTAACACGCCGAGTAGGTGTGTCGGATTAGAATGAAGCAGTACGCAAGGCGGCTCGTCCCTTACGGCTTGAAAATCAAAAACCAGGCTGGTTTGAAAGAGAAGTGTAAACCTCAGCGTAACCTGGATGGTGCGCCCGACAGGACTTGAACCTGTAACCTTCTGATCCGAAGTCAGAAGCTCTATCCAATTGAGCTACGGACGCTTGGTCTTGGCCGTCGCATGATGGAGGCCTCCGGCGCAAATTGCAAAATAAAGTTTATCGGCGCAGACCCGGTTTGATGATGGAATGGGCGCTAAGCTCCATCGTTGTTTGTCTTCCGAGAAAATCCAGCAGCACGGCCACCCGTTGCCGTCCCGGCATTACTTGCGTCACGATTGCCCTCAAGCCTTGAAAAATTTCTCCGAGAAGCTCGACTTCGTCGCCCGGGGTAAGTTCATCGGGAATGACGCGCATCTCAGCGGGCCCAATGGCGGCCCGAATCTCCGCGATGACGTGTTCAGGCAGCGTCGGCCAGCCATTGCCAAAATGGACTATACTCTGCACTCCCGGCGCATAGTGAACCCGATACAGGGAATCGTGCCAGTTAAACCGCGCGAAAAGATAGCCGGGGAAAAGCGGCTCTGTAATCCAAACCTTCTTTCCGCGGCGCGGTTGGATGAAACGAAGACAAGGGTTGAAAACTTCCACTCCCTCCATCTGCCTCAAGCAGTTGGCGGCGATCTGTTCGTGTTTTTGCTGGGAACGGAGGCAGAACCATGCCCACTCCAAGTGTGCCTGCGCCGAATCCAAGTTCACTCGCTCTGGATATGGGGAGCCTGACATGCCTCCAGCTTAACGGAAGCCCCGCCCAGGGTTAAAGCACAAAGCGTTTCGCAAGAGATAAAGTTGCGCCCCTGCCGCTCCCAAGCCGAGGCGTAACTTTCGGGAGGCCCTTCCTGTGACCCCGCCGCCCGTCGTCGGCTCGTTCTGCTGACGAGCCAACGATTCCACTTTCCTACGACTCTCCTACCTGCCGGTGGGGACGACGAGATCGTTGCGGACACCCATGACGCCTCGGGTTTGTTGGGCGATTTCGCCCGCCCGGTCTTTCTGGGCCTGATTGTCCACAAAACCACTGAGTTGGACTATACCCTTGAAGGCATTCACGTTCACTTCCGTTCCCTTGACAATAGGATCGCGATACATCGCGGTTTTAACTTTGGCATTTATGGTTTTGTCATCCACGTATCGGCTGGTGCTTTCTCGGCCTTGTGTGACCGCACAGCCCGTCGTAAAGCTGAGAGGCAGAGCCGCCAATGAGGTGAGTAAGATTAAGGAGGCAATATTTCTTTTCATATTTATACCTAACTGTTGATTTTACCACCCTTTGATTACCATCCGGCCTGCAAATTCTCCACGGGGTCTGAACCCCAAATTGAAGGGTTCGCCCAATAGTATTATGGAATAGCTTTTTCCC
The DNA here is from genome assembly GCA_038228235.1 of Verrucomicrobiota bacterium. Classification (GTDB taxonomy): domain Bacteria; phylum Verrucomicrobiota; class Verrucomicrobiia; order Limisphaerales; family JBBRPK01; genus JBBRPK01. The sequence goes on along the minus strand of JBBRPK010000182.1, from coordinate 7,874 downwards.
CCTTGGCGCGATTACCGCCACCCGCCGCCCAGCGATTTGATAAGCGCCACGGCCGCAATGAGTTGGCCTTCACGCAAGCGAACCGAAGCCCGCTCCAGGTCCAAAGCGGCGCTTTGAGCGGTAGCTACCTCAAGGTAGGTCACCAACCCCGCCCGATAACGGTTGAAGGCGATTTCCAATGTTTTCCGGGCGGATTGCATCGCTGCCGCTTCGGCCTCATGCTCACTGGCCAGGAGATTTTGAGCCGCCAGATTATCTTCCACCTCCGCGAAAGCCACCAGCACAGTCTGGCGATAATTAGCCACCACTTGATCATAAGCGGCCCGGGTTCGCCGCAGGGTAGCACGAAGCAGTCCGGCCTCGAAGAGAGGCATGGTCAGCGAAGGGCCAATGGACCAGAATCGGCTGGGCCAATCAAAGAGAGTGCCAGCCTTCACGCTTTCAAATCCCGCCAGTCCGTTCAGCCGGATAGCCGGAAAGAAAGCGGCCTGGGCGACCCCGATATTGGCATTAGCCGCCGCCATCCGACGTTCAGCGCTGGCAATATCCGGACGCCGTTCCAGCAACTCAGATGGGACCCCGCTTGGGAGAAGGGGCGGTTCCACATCGAGTATTTTTTCCGGCTCACTGAAACTGGCGGCCGGACGCCCGGTTAAAACTGCCAGCGCGTGTTCTGTCTTGATTCGCTGCAACAAGGTGAGGGGAAGTTGGGCCTGAGTCGTTTTTAAGATGGTCTCAGCCTGGGACACATCAAGATCAGTGGCGATGCCTCCGGCTCGCCGGTTATGCGTGAGTTCGAGGGATTTACTGAAGACCTCGATGTTCGTTCGGAGAAGGATGATTTCCGCGTCCAGCGCGTGCAAGGTAAAATAATCGGTTGCCACGTCGGCCTGGATGGAGAGCCTGGCTGTCTCAAGATCAGCGGCGTCGGCTTGGGCCCTGGCTTTCGCCGCCTCGACCCCACGCCGCACCCGGCCCCAAACGTCCACTTCGTAACTCAAATCCAGCGGCACCGTGAAGGTGTTATAGTTATCGGGCTTGCCGTTGGAGACGCCATTGATTGGGCGATTGGCAGAATCCCGCTGGCGTCTAAAAGATGGGGACAGCGCTAAGGTAGGAAAAACTCCAGCGCGCGCCACGTCCACAAAAGCGCGGGCTTCCTCGAACGCGGCCAGGGCAGCCTTCAGGTCCTGATTAGCCACCGCAGCGTCAGATTCCAGCAAGCTCAGTTGCGGATCATGAAAAACTTCCCACCACGCGCCTTTTGGAATATGCGCTTGCGGCTCAGCCAATTTCCAACCATTGGTCGTGCCCGCGTAAACGGCGGGAATCGTTGCGGCTTCCGGCCTCTGGTAGTTCGGCCCCACCGCACAACCGGCAAGGATGACAGCCAGGATTAAAATTAACTTCATTCAGCTTTCTCCGTTTGGGAGGTCTCCGCCACGCGCACCGTCACTCCTGAAACGAGTGAATCGGCCGGATTGATGATGACGCGATCCGATGCCGTCACGCCCGAAATAATTTCCAGCGTGCGGCCAAAATCCCGGCCCAGGATGACCTTATGAAGCTCAACTCGCCCGTCCTGAGCCACCACGCCAATTTGCGCACCTTGTGAGCGGAAGAGCAATGTGTTGGACGGCAGCACCAGCGCCAGGTCTTGCTTCAACTGGCTGAAGCTCACTTGAGCATAGCTTCCAGAAAGGATTTCACTCCGCGAATTATCTAATTCCAGTTCGGTCAGCAGAGTGCGGGAAGTGGCGTCAATGGCCCCGGCGGTGCGCACCACTTTGGCCGCAAACTTGCGCCCTGGCATCTCCGGCACCGTTAACTCGGCGTCGATGCCCACGGCGATTCCTGGAGTGGCCGGCTGTGGCACCCGCACGAAGACGCGCAAGGTACGGGTGTCAGCCAGGCGGAAAAGTTCCTTGCCCGAGCCGATCAAGTCGCCCACATCAATCAAACGCGCGGTAATGGTGCCCGCGAATGGGGCTTTAATATGGGCAAAGGACTGGAGATCTTCCAGCCGATGAGCATTGGCCACGGCCGCATCCACGTTCGCTTCTTTTAACTTCAAATCGGCTTGTTTCTCGGCATTTTCCTGTTCCGCCACGCTGGAACTTTTCAGCAAATCAGCCCAGCGCGCGGCGGTCGTTTTTGCCAGCGCCCGCGCTGCTTCGGCCTGCGCCAGTCCAGCCCTTGCCCCGGTCAATTCGTGATCCAGTTCCGGGGTGTCGATATCCGCCAGCAAATCACCTGCATTGACTCGGGCGCCAATATCGATCTTCCACCTCTTGATGAAACCACTGGCTCGGGCATAAATCGGGGCCTCGACCACTGCTCGGACCTCTGCCGGCAAGGTCATGGCGGAACTGGCTTTTCCGGGAACCGGGGACACAACATTGACGGTCAAAACGGCCAGTTGGCGATTTTCGCGCACGAGCGCTTTGCGGTGCAGCAGTCGTGGAATCAAACCCGCCACGATGCCCCCCGCCAAAAGCAAGATCAGAAGCAAAGCCCATCGCCCCCATCCGGGTTCTGGTGAACTCGTGTTCTGGGCTGGCGCTCGCAGGCCGGTAATCGCCACATCGGCGTCGCTGCCGGCAGGACCACTTTTTTGGGAAAATTTCATTCGACAGGGGCGGAAACGTGGGTTGGCAGCAACTCTGTTTTCAATGAGGTGCCGTTGATTGGCTCGGGGTTCCGGCGGTGCAATAAACTAAAGACGACGGGAACGAAAAAGAGGGTGGCGATGGTGGCCAGGACGAGACCGCCGATGACGGCGCGCCCGAGGGGGGCATTCTGTTCCGCGCCCTCGCCAATCCCCAGGCTCATAGGCAGCATCCCGATAACCATGGCCAGCGCGGTCATTACCACGGGCCGCAAGCGGCCAGTGCCAGCCGCCAGGGCGGCCTCGATGGGGCTCATCCCCTCGCTCAAATTGTTCCGGGCGAAGCTCACGATCAGCACGGCATTGGAAGTGGCCACTCCGAGGCTCATAATCGCCCCCATCAAAGCGGGCACACTCAGGGTGGTAAAGGTGAGAAAAAGCGCCCAGCTCACCCCCGCCAGGGCCCCAGGTAGTGCCGTGATGATAATGAACGGATCCAGCCAGCTCTGGAAATTAACCACCAGCAATAAATAGATCAGCACAATTGCCCCGATCAAGCCAATGCCCAATCCAATGAAACTGGAGCGCATCGTTTCGGCCTGACCCCGCAACGAGAGATAACTGCCCCGTGGCAGTTCTTTCTCCACTTGTTTTAAGAGTGGGCGGAGGTCACGCAGAACCCCGCCCAGATCTCGCCCGCTGACCCCGCCGAAGACGTCGATTACTGGCGTGACATTGTAGTGGGAGATGGCCGGGACGCCGTTGGTGCGAGTCATGACCGCCACATTTGCTAACACCTGGCCATTTCCTTCACCGATTCGTCCCGCGCTGACCGGAAGTGAATTGAGGGCTGCCACGGAATCCAGCACCCGTTCCGGAGCGCGAGCGTTAATCAGGTACTGAACACCATAGGCGGGATTGAGCCAGTAAGCGGGTTGGACCTGGCCGCTGCCACTGACACTGAGCAGGACCGCATTGGCCACGTCACGTTCTGAAAGTCCCAAGGCCGCAGCCTTGGTGCGGTCGATGGCGAACTTCAGCTTCGGAAGATCCGCCGGCTGCTGCACGCGGACATCGACGGCCCCAGGGATGTTACGCATTTTGTCCACGAGCCGGGCCGCCACCTCACGGTTTTTGACTTGATCGCGCCCCATGATTTGGACATCCAACGGCGCCGGGATGCCAATGTTAAGTGTCTGACTGACGATGTCGGCGGGGAGAAAATAGAACATGATGCCAGGAAACTCCCGATTGAGGCGAAGCCGGAGCCGGCGCACGTAATCAGCGGTCGCGCGGTGTCCCTTAGCCAATGAAACCAGGATATCCGAGTCGCCGGCGCCAATCACGCCGCTATTGCTGTAACTGGTGCTGATGCCCGAATTGGGAAGCCCCATGTTGTCCAGGATTCCTGCCACCTCATCGGCCGGGATTTCATCTCGGATAGCTGTTTCAACTTCATCAACCAGTTTGGCGGTTGCCTCCACCCTTGTCCCGCTCCGAGCCCGAAGGTGCAATCGGAATTGTCCAGCATCAACGTTGGGAAAGAAGTCTTGTCCCAACAGAAAAACGAGCGAGCAGGAGCCCAGGCAAAGGGCCAGAAAAAGAATGACAAAGCGCGCTCGCCTTTCAAAAATGGCCCCGAGAATGGTCCTGTAACCAGCGCGGAAGCGGTCAAAACCGCCTTCAAACCGGTCTTGAATCGCTATCAACGGCCGCGCCCAGAAAGCGGGCGCTCGAGACGCTCTCTCGCCCGAGGCGTGTTGCTCGTAATAGGAATAATTTCGATAAAACCACATCACCATGGTGGGGATGAGCGTTCGGGAAAGAACATAACTGGCCAGCATTGCGAAAACCACCGCCTCGGCCAGCGGCACGAACAAATAGCGGCCCACCCCCGTCAGGAAAAACATAGGCACGAAAACAATGCAAATGCACAGTGTGGAAACGAAAGCGGGCAGAGCAATTTCCTGTGCTCCCTCGAGAATCGCCTCCCGCAAAGGTTTGCCCGTGGCCATCTGACGGTGGACGTTTTCAATCTCAACCGTGGCGTCGTCCACCAGGATGCCCACCGCCAGGGCCAAACCGCCGAGGGTCATGAGGTTAATGGTCTCTCCCAGCGCGCTAAAAAGCGCCAGCGAACTCAGAACAGAGAGGGGGATGGAGAGGGCGATGATAAATGTGCTCCTCCAGGAGCCTATGAAAAGCAGAATCATCAACGCGGTGAGAGCAGCGGCGATGATTCCCTCCTTCATGACGCCGCTGATGGCGGCTCGGACGAACACAGATTGATCGGCGAATTCCCTCACTTCCAATTCAGGAGGCACCGTGGCAAGGAGCGGGGGCAGGACTTTTTTGATGCGCCGGACCACGTCCAAGGTGGAAGCGGAGCCACTCTTGAGAATCGTCAGCAAAGCTCCCCGAACCCCATCGCGGCGAACGATGTTCTGCTGCGGAGCGAATCCGTCGCGCACCTGCGCCACGTCTCGCACATAAATAGTGGCTCCGTTCACCGTGCGAATGGGCAGATCGTTCAGTTCCTCCAATACTTTGGCGCTGCCGTTCAGCTCCAGATCGAACTCGGTGGAACCGATCTTGGCTGTGCCGCTGGGCAGAATAAGGTTTTGCGCGCTGATGGCGTCCACCACATTCTGGGGGGTGAGGCTTTTGGACTTCAAGGCCGGAAGGTCAAGGTCCACGGAAACCAACCGGGTCTTGCCGCCATAAGGCCAGGGCATGGCCGCTCCTTGCACGGTCGCAAGCCCCACCCGGATTTGATTCAGGGTCAGGTCGTAAATCTCCTGTTCGGAAAGCTTTTTGCTGGTAATGCTGTATTGCAGGATCGGGACCGTGGAGGCGTTATACCGGATGATGAGCGGCGGCGTCTGGCCCGGGGGCATTTGTCGGAGGACGGTCTGAGCGACGGCCGTAATCTGCGCCACGCCTGCATCGACGGAGGAGCCGGGTTGAAGGAAGACCTTGATAATCCCCACGCCATTATAGGAAGTAGATTCGATATGCTCGATGTCATTGACTGTGGCGCTGAGAGATCGTTCGTGAATGTACAGAATTCTTTGCTCAATTTCCTCCGCGTCCAGGCCGGTATATTGCCAAATGACACTGATCACCGGAATATTGATGGCTGGAAAAATATCCACCGGGGTGCGCAAGAGAACAAAAGGGGTAAGCAAAATGAGGACGATAGCCGTTACCACGAAGGTGTAGGGCCGGCGGAGAGCTAGGCGTACTATCCACATGCTATTACTTGGACTAAGCCAGAATCCCGCTCAAAAGCCGTCGAATCAGCGTCCTGCGATCTGCTTCCGGGGAGGGAACGAGTTTTAACCCGGTGAGCCTGGCCCCCACCAATGCGTCGATCGGGTTTCGACGTCCCGCGTCCTTCCTCTCCGCCGTGGGACAGGGCACCGGTGGACAAACCACCGGTTTAAGCGACCAATGCGTTCTGGCGGCTGGGGTATCCTGGGCCACATTCACCACACGGTCCTCATTGGGACGCAGAGTTGCCTTGTCCGCCTGGGCCTGGACCCTGGCTGGAACGAGAGAAGCCACGAAGGCGAACAATCCACCGAGCGCGCCGTACAAGCTCTGCTGGCTGGTCCATCTTCTGGCGGTTAACATATGCTTATTTAACAGCTTGCGCCCCTCGGGAGCAAGTTCAACCTAAGGACGGGATAGAGAAGTCCCATTCGTTCGGATGGTGGCAGTGCCCGTTGGCAGAAATATTTCTGGCAGAAAAATATTTGCTCCTTCCATCTTTCTTCCCGTTAATGTTTCTGCCTAATGTTCTAATCTCTTCCTGCTTTCCTCTCTGTTTTCTCTGTTTGCTTATGCGGAATTCCGCATCAGGTAACGGAGGTAACGGAGAAAGACCGGGAGGGACACGAATTACACGAATTTCCGCGAATTCCTGTTGAGAGCAGACATCTCGGATTCGGTCTTAATTTGTGCAATTCGTGTAAAAAGGCTTCTCATTTCTGGTTTCCGTTATCGGTGTTCATCAGTGCTATCCGTGGTGCCGGCAAGGTTTAGCGGCGCTTCCCAAGCGTGTCTTGGAATTGGGCAAAGTGGATGGGAATGGGGCAGTCTGTTGGGAAGGAGGTGAGAATTGAGCGCTGAAGATGGAAAACTGAGGACGGAAGAAGGACAAAGCAGCTATCCACAGCGAACAACGACGTTGTTTGACTCCTATCCTTGGCTCCAGAAACCGTGTAAAAGCTTACTAGTGAGTAGGGCGATTGTAGGGAACTGCATCCTTTCCCTGCGGAGGATTTCCATCCGGACGCCACACCGAAGTTGAGCGCACTTTCGCCCACACCGCTCCCGTCTGCGTATCGATGCAATAAATGACTTCGTCGTTGCCGCGCGTGAGCATGTACCTGCCTACGCCAGTATTGACCACTGGCCCTTGTTGCGCCTGTAACGAGGTGAGGATTGTAACGCCGATACACCCGCCGATTCCAATGAGGCTCGCACGGGTCCAAGTTTGTGATAGCAATGTTTTCACGGAAGCACTCTCAGTCCACCAACCCTGATGTCAACACTTTTGGGGAATAAACAAGAATCCGGCGAATTTCGGGGTTAACTGCGCGACGGCGACCATCTGGAGTTAAGCAACGACGGGCACAACTGTTCCTTTCTGCTATTAACGAAAAATCAGGCAGCAGGGGGAAATTGCCTGCTGGAGGGAGAGAGCGACAGAGCTCCGGATGAATGGTGGGCCTCTTTGTCGTCACACCAAAAGAGTTTTATACCCGGTTTAAGTGGAACCATCGCGGAATTGAAAGTGCATCAGATCCTTGAATTCAAGAAAGAGGGGCGAAGCGTGGGGTCGATTGTGCGTGAGCGTTCCAAGGTCACTTTTGATTCGGGGCAGGGCGGTGGAAAGCCGGAGCTTAATTGAGCCGGGAGGATAGAGGATGCAGGACTAAAAAGGGGACTGGGCACGGAGGAGCGTCGGAGCGTGGGGAGTGCGCCGTTTCATACGCGAGTGATTCAAGGCCAGCCGAGTCTTCTAAGAGCCTGTTTTAAAATTCCGTGTGGTTCTGTTTTCGCGGAAAGGGCTGGATGGCGAGGCGCGACGAGCGAGCATACTCGCCAGGGGTCTGCTACCGAGGAGCAACAAAGCCAGCGGGCGTACGAAAACCCTCCGGGCGGCGGGTCTTTTGTCCGCGGCCTGCGTTGACTCGGCCATCACAGCCCGCTGCGGGGATGCTCCGGCCTCGCCGCCTTGGCCACAGCCAAAATCCCT
>JBBRPK010000181.1:0-10190 GCA_038228235.1 Verrucomicrobiota bacterium | reverse complement strand
GTTCTCCACCGACTTCAGTTCCACCAGCACCACATTCTCCACGATGAGGTCTGCGCGGAATCCCTCCACGAAGGTAAACCCGGCGTAGGAAATGGTGATCGGCTGCTGCCGTTGAACCCGCAAGCCACGCTCCTCGATCAACTTGGCGAGGACCACCTCGTAAACCGTCTCCAGCAGTCCCGGCCCGAGATCGCGATGCAGTTGAAACGCACAATCCACGATGATTGCCGCCACCTCCTCCTTATCCCTTCGTGGCTTCGTGCCTTCGTGTGAGCCCTTCATACCTTGCCCTCCTGTTTGATGACGGCGAGGAGGTCGGGACTGTCGGCGGTGAGGCGGAGGAGGCGGTTGCGGATAGGGTGGCTGGGGGCGTTGAGGGTCTGGTGGAGGTGGGTGAGGAAGTCGCGCTGCTGAGCTTCGCTGGCCTCGGGGGCGTCGGTGGCGAGGTGGGGCGCAAGGGTGTCGTGAAAGAGCAGGTCCCGCTCCGTCATGTGCTCACGGAAGTAACACTCCAGCACACAGGCGTCGATGAGGTCAGACATGAATTGCTTTTGCACGGTCAATTCATTCTTCACGGCACAGATGATCAGATTGGTAAGCTCAAGAAATAATTGAGCTCGTTTCAAGAGTTCCGAACTGACAGGAATTCGATTGAGATGAATGATCTTCGTTTCGATGTAGGTGTCGCCGAGTCGCGGTGCCGCAAATGTTCGAACAAAGTAATTTGCTAGGCTCGATAAAATGAGGGGTAAGAGAGCTTTGAGATTCTGCTCATTATTGTCCCGGTAGTTCTGTAATTGTAGGGAGAAAAAGTTGTTGGAGGCATACGTGTCACGGTCATAGAAAGCCATGATCGGGTTGCCCGTGCGAGTGATGTAAATCTTTGGAAGTGTGAAAATGCGCTCGTCTCGCAATGAAGCATAGTAGCCTTGTGTCTTGTCGATGAGTTCCGCACGATAATCCACATACCAACCTTTTCGTTCGGAGTGGTAGTTCGCGATGCGGTCTCCCGCCCTGCCACCATAGAATAAGGGCCGACAATGAGCGTTGACCTTCCTTTCGTGAAAAAGCAGGTCCCTGCTGTTTCCAGTGTGAATGCCCTCGTGACACTGAATGATTGATCCGAGCTGCGCGTGACCTTCGAGACGGCGCAGGATTGCCAACTCTCTCTCTCGAATTAATAGATTGAAACAGAACTCGTGTTCTTCGAATATAAAGTTCCGCTTTTCTTCCCTGTAGGACTCCACACGAGTGGCTTTCTCGCGTGGATCGAAGAATTGCTTCCTGACGTTACACGCATCATGCGTCACAGAAAGATTCAGCACCAAAACGCATACGTCGTGTTCGACGTAAACGAACTGGCGGGCATTTTCTGGAACACCCGTGTTAAGATACCAAGCTATGTCAGTGATGTTTGGCGCCATCAATTGGCGGGTCTTCGCATAATCCTTGATCAAAATGCTATCAGGGAGAACAAACGCGACCGAAAATCGAGATTGTCTGAGTGCCGCGCCAATAAAGTAAGCGAATGAGTTGGGCGTTGATGAGTCTATCTCAGGATAATCCTGCTTCAGTGTTTCCTTCAGGTCTTTACTGAGCGTTGCCCCCCACGGCGGATTTCCGATTACGATATCAAAGCCATCTTTCAACGAGCGGCCAAACATCCAGTGTGGGTCGAAGAAATCAGCGGACGATTGCGGGTCGAAGGCGTCCCATTCGGCGACGTGTCGCGCTTTCTGAGTGATGTCGGCATTCTTTTTTGCTCCCAAGCCATTGACGATGGTCTCCGCGAGTTTCACGCGCAGACCTTTGATCCGCTTCTGCAAAGCCAATTTCTGATCGCGCCGTTGTATGTTGAAATGGCTGTGATAGGCCTGCTCTATTTCCGTTTCGAGCGGGGCAACAAGTGATTCGATGAACAAGTCCTTCTCCGGAATCGGTAAACCGATGAGCGTATCTGCGGCGACGAACTTGGTTTCCAGATTCGGCAGGGGGCGGATGCCGTGGTTCTCCTTCTTGTTGCGGTTGGTCTTCTGATCGCAGACGAGGGAGATGAAGAAGCGGAGTTTGGTGATCTGGATCGCGATGGGCTGGATGTCCACGCCGTAGAGGCAGTTCTCGATCAGGTAAAGCTTGCGGCCGTAGTCGTCGTTGTTGTCAGCGAAGGCGGCTTCGAGCTGCTCCCGCATGGGGGCGGAGTCGAGCTTGGCGAGCTGGGTCTGCTTCCAGCGTTCGTTGTCGTGATCGAGTTTTCCCAGGATATAGACCAGCTTGTGGAGCACGCCCATGGGGAAGGCACCGGAGCCGCAGGCGGGGTCGAGGATTTTCACCTCGTCGATGGCGGTGATGAGGCTGGCGACTTCGGCCTCGCTGAAGTCGTGGGCTTTCTCGGTGTAGGCGAAGAGGAGGTCGAGCCCAGCGCGAGCGTCGGATTCCTTCGTGCCGGCCTTTTCCACGAGGGCGCGCGTGAGGTGGGCCTTGATGGACTCGTCCACCATGTAATCCACAATGGGGCGCGGGGTGTAGAAGGAGCCGGTCTGCTTGCGGGCGGTGGTCTTGGTCTCCTCGTTGTAGGAAGCGAGCAAGTTCTCGAACACCTTGCCAAGCAGCTCGGGGTCGAGGGCAATTTCCTGGTCGATGGGGGTGTTCTCGACGATGGTGAACTTGTAGCGGTTCAGCATGTTGATCAGGCCCGTGACCTTCTCTGCTTTGCGCTTCTTGTCGTCATAGACGGCAGAGAGGTCGGCGGTCGCGCCGCTGTCGAAGAACAGGCGGTCTGGGACGTGGGGGCGTTTCTTCGAGTTGCGGGAGAAGCCGTCGAGGTAGCGTTTCTTGTCGGTGCCGTCCTCGGTGCGGTCGAGGCACTCGAAGAGCCCGCCATTTAGAAAAGGGATGTCGGCGAAGTGCGCAAGCGCGGCTTCCGCCGATTCCTGAAAGAGAGCCTCGTAGCGGTAGAGGTTGTTGATGTCGTAGGTGGCCTTGTTTTTTTGAAAACCCTCGTCCCTGGCGAAGAAGCGGTAGGGCTTGCCGTTGCCGTCCTTGCCCATGCGCTGGTTGAGCGTGGCGAAGAAGAGGTTCTGCAGGATGGCCTGGTAGTAGGTGGAGCTGGACTCGCTTTCGGGATCGAAGCCATTGAGAATCCTGGCGAGGTCGGTGGGGTGAAAGAGTTTCTCCGGGACGAGGCCCTTTTCCTTGAGGAACCAGCAGAAGATGAGGCGCGTGAGCAGGCGGATGAGGCCGGTGGCGCGGCGCTTTTCATCGTCAGGCTCGAGGTCGGCGGGGAATTCGACCTGCGGGAGCGCCCAGAAATACCAGTTGGCCAGCTCGCGGTAGAATCGCTCGTTGAGCAGTTCGACGTTGAAGATTTGTTCCCACGCGGCGTGAAGGGTGTCGAAGTCGGTGATGGGCTTCTTCTGCGGGTGGACGAGATTGGAGAGCGCCATCGAGGCGAGGATGTCGAGGTGGCCGGTGTGAGGCCTGGCGAACTCAATCTCGCGGATGAGCGTCACTTTGCCGAGCACGTCCTTGCTTTCGTCGCGTTTGTGAGTGCGGCGGTTGATGACGGCGATGCTGAGGCAGCTCTGGTGCCGGAAGAGCACCATGACGGGCATGGGGAAGATGCGATTGATCTGGCGGGCGACAGCGGAGAATTTGCCTCGGGCATAGTCGCGGCCTTTGAGTTCGATGGCGATGAAGATGTAGGATTGCAGGAGGCCGGCTTTGACCGAGGTATCGGTGAAGAGGCTCGATTCGCGGCTGAGTTCCTGGTCAGTGAGCTGGAAGAGGAGGTCGGCGGATTTCCACTCGGAGACGAGGGCCTTGCCCCGGTCGAAGGCGCTCGCGGAAGCGGAGAACAAATCGAGGAAGGCACCGGGCGACGAATCGGACGCGGATAGGGAGCGGTCGGAACGGTAGCCGAGAGTTTCCAGCAAAGAGCGTCCGGCCTCCCGAAGCGGGCGACTTTGGAACTCGGCGAGAGCTTGCGTTACGGTGCGGCGGTCGGTGGTGGGCATGGTCAGGAAATGCGGATGGTGGCGGGACCGGGTTTCATGGCGCTTTGATGACCAGCCAAGTGATGAGTTCAAAGTCCGTCGTTTCGCGAGCCTGGTCTTGTTGCTCAGGGATGATGAAGTCCCGGCCGGATTGCAGGCCGGCGGCGACGCGCTTCTGGAATGTCTTCGCGATGGAAGCCACGGCGGCAGCGAGCAGGTTGTTGTAGAGTTGCATGTCCGCGCCGTTTTTCGTCTCTGCGTCGAACAGGTTGCAAAGCTGTTCATAGGCGGCGGTCTTTCCGGCGCAAAGCAAGCGGTAGATCTCAAGAATCTGCTTCGGCTGGGCAAACCCGAAACGCACTGTGCCATCGTCGCGGACATAGGCGAGATAGTAGGGCTGGAGGGGATTAACGGTGTCGCTGCGGTTGGCGTCGCCTTTTTGTTTCAAACAGAACAATACCCCGGGGGCTATGACCTGTTGTTCCGGGTTCGGCGGGACCACTGCATAGAGGCCGAGCGGGGCGTCGCGAAGCAGCGCTTCTTTCTCCTTCACGTATTTACTCAACTCGATGCGGAAATCGTCGAGCGTGAATTCGTTCAACGCCACGCTTTCGCTGAAATCTTCAAGGTCGAGGACCTCTTCGCGCAAGCGTAAGAGCTGCTTATCGCGGTAACGCATGTCCTCGTAGATGAGTTCCTCGATCTCGTCCGTCTTCAAGATGTTGTCCTCGAATGTGGCGGCGATGTCCACCAGCGCCATTCGTGCCTCGACTCGGTTTTTGAGGTTGACGTATTTATCGAGGTCTTGCGTAGGCCAGAAGTTCACCAACTGCACGGTGTGGCTCGCGCTTCCGATTCGGTCAATGCGACCGTAGCGCTGGATGATGCGGACGGGATTCCAGTGGATGTCGTAGTTGACGAGGTAATCGCAGTCCTGGAGGTTTTGCCCCTCGGAAATACAGTCGGTCGCGATGAGGAGATCAATCTCTCCCTCCTGCGGCATCGACGGGATTTTATCTCGTTTCTTCGAGCGGGGCGAAAAGTTGGTGAGGATTTGGTTGTAATCGGATTTACCCAACGAAGTGCGGTTGCCTCCGCCCCCCGAAACGAGCGCGATGTGAATGCCGAGTTCGTTTTTGGTCCATGGTGCCAGGGCGTTGAAAACATATTCCGCCGTGTCAGCGAATGCCGTGAATACGAGGACCTTCTTATTTGGCTGGCCGAGCTTGTTCGTTGTTGGATTGTTGACTTTTGCAGCGATAAGGGTTTTCAGTTCCTGCAATTTCGCGTCCGTCTCCGGCGAGACATTCTGCGCGGCATTGAGGAGAACGCGGAGCTGATCCTTGTCCTTCTTCAAATCCTTTAACCAGTTCTTTCCCCGATCAAGCTCGAGGTGTTCGAGGCGATACTTGAATTTGCCACCCACGAGCACAGCTTGTTCCAGTTCCTCATCTTGCCCTGGATCGCTCAAATCCAGTTCAAACGAGTCGGATTCTGGGTTCTGACTGGGCGTGGCGATGAAATTTCGAATCTTTTGCTCCAAATCCTCGATCTTGCCGATGGTGCGGTCCATCGTGATTTCAAACGACTTTACGGAGCTTTCGAGCCGCTTGAGGAAGTTCACCTTCATCATGCCGATTAGGAATTTCTCTCGGTCGGCCTGATTGAAGGGGTCACCGGAATGAGTCGGGTACGCGTCCTTGAACTCGGGCTTGAGGTAACGCGACGGCGCAAATAACGACAGTTTGTAGGCACTGATTTCATCGTTCAGCTTGTCATAGGAAAGAAACCGGCCCTTTGTGTCAATGTCCGGGAAGATTGAGACGGGTTTCTTGCGCTCGGGGAAGCCGCCCAGGGCGGCGATGCTGCTTTTATAGTAGCGTTGGATGTGCTTGCGGGAGCGGGCAATGGTCAACTCATCAAGCAGCTTGAAAAACGCGGAACTAAGTTTCTCAAGAAGTTCTTTGGTCTTGCGCTCCCCGGACTGTTTGCGCGCCCAGAGGGTGAACGTCTTTTGTGCAGCCGCGAGCGTATCTTTCAAGCTGGCGATGCCGATGGTATCCTTAAAGGCGTCGTCATTGTTTTCTGTCAGGAAATAAATTTGGTTGCGGAGATCGCGAAGATCGTTGTTGACCGGCGTGGCGGACAATAGGAGCACTTTCGTTTTGACGCCGCCCTTTACGATGTCGTCCATGAGCCGCTGATAGCGGCTTTTGATGAGGTTGCCGTCCGCGCCGCGCTTTCCAGGCGTGTTGTTGCGGAAATTGTGCGACTCGTCGATCACCACCAAATCGAAGTTGCCCCAATTGAAGGTCGCGAGGTCCAAATCCCCTGATTTGCCCGAGTCCCTGCTCAAGTCCGTATGCGAGAGTACGTCGTAGCGGAACCGGTCAGCGATGAATGGGTTGAGCGCATCGTTGTGGCGATATACTGTCCAGTTTTCGCGTAGCTTTTTCGGACAGAGAACAAGCACGCGCTCGTTTTTCAACTCGAAATACTTGATGACGGCCAGCGCCTCGAATGTTTTCCCCAAGCCGACGCTATCCGCGAGGATGCACCCGTTGTGTTTCAGGATTTTGTTGATGGCCCCCTTCACGCCGTCCCGTTGAAACTCGAAACAGGCTTTCCAAATCTCTGTGTCCACAATTTTGATGTTCTGGTCGAGCAACCCGCCCTTTTCCTGGTCTGCCAGGAAGGTCTCGAAGACATGGAACAAAGTCTTGTAATAGATAAACTCCGGGGCGTGGTTCTGGTAAAGCTGGTCGAGGTAAAGCAGGACATCGTGCTTCACGTCGGCAACCAGTTCAGCGTCGTTCCACAACTCATCGAACCAGATTTTCAGGTCGCGCCGGTCGCGATTGCTGTCCACCTCCAGATTGAGTTCGATGTTGTTGGTGCCGGCGCCAAGCCCCAGCCCCCGCACCGTGAAATTGGAACTTCCGAGAATCGCTTCCTCCACCGCCGCGTTGGCGATGTGATACATCTTGCCGTGGAGAAGTTGGGCGTGGCGGACGGAACGGATGTCCACCTTCTGCCGAATCCAATCGGCGCACTCGCGAGCAACGCGCTTCTGCTGAAGCTTGTTGGCGAGTTGAAGCCCGTTGTCGTCGAGGATAAACGCCTTCTTCTCAGTTTTCTCCGGGTCGAGGGACGAGATGAATCGCGGCTCCCCAAAGAGGAAATCGAGGTGCTCAATCTGGTCGAGGTGGTCCTTAAGAGCTTGATAAGCGTAGATCGTAAAGTAGGCCGAAACAACAGATATGCGCGAGCCGGCGTGAATCTTGGCCTTTAGGAAATCGGCGACAACACCCCTGCGGTGGTTGTCCCGGATTCCTGAACTGTTTTCTGGACTGGGCATAAACCGTGCCTAGTTTGCGCCCTAATTCGGAGAGGTTCAATCACTATATCGGAGCTTTGCGAGCCTACAGTTTTCGGAAAGGCCCGTTTCACGACCGGAACTTCTCACGGGAAAAACGCGCCGCTGGCCCGGTTTGCGTCTTGCGGCGAGAAGAAATTTTCCTGGCAAAAAACGAGTGGAACGAGCGTATTTGCTTTCGTTGAGGCGATTTTACAAAATCCACTTTTGACCAATAAAGACGGGCTTAATACCCACTTTTAGCGAAAACATCCACCACCCCTAAAACGGGTTCGATTCCCGTTAGGGTCGCCAAGGGGAGCGTGGAGCGTCAGACGGATTGCGGCAAAGGCTCGTCGCTCATAAGCGGCCTTCGGATTGGTTCACACGAAGGCACGAAGACACGAAGGATTGAGGGCCATTGACGATTCGCTTGCAGCCTTCTTTGAAGGTGGCGGCCCCAAAGTTGATGAGCAGGCCCAGCGGCAGTTTCAGCAACCGCAGATAAGTCAGGACTTGCTTGGAGTGAACCGCAGCCAGGTTCTCCACCGACTTCAGTTCCACCAGCACCACATTCTCCACGATGAGGTCTGCGCGGAATCCCTCCACGAAGGTAAACCCGGCGTAGGAAATGGTGATCGGCTGCTGCCGTTGAACCCCCAAGCCACGCTCCTCGATCAACTTGGCGAGGACCACCTCGTAAACCGTCTCCAACAGTCCCGGCCCGAGATCGCGATGCAGTTGAAACCCACAATCCACGATGATTGCCGCCAGCTCCTCCTTATCCCTTCGTGGCTTCGTGCCTTCGTGTGAGCCCTTCATACCTTGCCCTCCTGTTTGACGACGGCGAGGAGGTCGGGACTGTCGGCGGTGAGGCGGAGGAGGCGCTTGCGGATGTCTCGAGTCGGTCCCATCGGTGGATTGCTTTCCAGCATCCGCAGCGGTGGGCTGCCTGGATTGCGTCGGCGTCAACCAGTACTCAAGCCAGCCGCCATGAGCGCGTTGTTCTCAAAACCGCCAGGTCAGGCCGGCATTGATCCGGTAATCCGGCACCGTCTGCAAGCCATGCTCGTTATAAATTTTTAAAGGCACATCCACACTGGCATTGGCGCTCAAATGTTCGCCCAGCGTGAGAGTCATGAGCGGGCCAAGATACCACGCCGTCAACCCGGTTTGATTGAAGGTCTGTCCGATGATTTTGTCGCGCTCACCGCGTTCGTAAAAACCATTGAATTGGAGGCTGATCGTGGACTGCGCCCCGAGCGGAACGTAGAAGCCGGGTCCGCCGGAAACGATAAAGAGATCTCCAAATTTATATGAATGTCCTTCACTGCGAAGATAATACTGGATTTGGCTGTTCAGAAACCAACGCTTCCAGCGAAGGCTTGGCGTGAGGCCAAAGACGCCATCGAACGACCCCGATCCCAATGAAAGTTCATGCTGGTGAATGCCTCCCAAGGCCCCATGCTCGTGGCCGGGACCATAAAGCGCCAAATCGGCTTTTGCCGAATTGACCTCATCATCCAACCGGGCCGTATCGCCGGTCGGGAATTTGATTCCAGCGAGCAGATTCACATTGATGGAGTATTTCATCTTAACAATCCGCAGCAGGCTCAAGCGCCCAATCAAGGCCGTGTCTCCCAGACCCGTCACTGTCCCCGTTTCATCCACGATGTCGCCGCTGGGGCTGAATTGCTGCGCGCGCCTGAAATCGCGATGAACAATCGGCACGTTCAGGCTCACTCCCACTTGGCTGGAAAAATTGTACCCGGGCACAAAATGCGTGTAGGAACTGTTCAAGTAGGCCTGGTTAAAAAACTCGAATTGCGAGGCGGAGCGGCTCTGGAAGAGCAGGGTGTGTTGGGAGATATATTGTTCGGCGAGGGTAAAAATAAACCCGCCGCTGGCGTCCGCCCGGGCATTGCTGGCGCTATAAATTGCGCACAATTCGCAGGCCGAAAGGGGCATCACGCAAAAGGCCAGGAGCAGCCCGCTCATCGCCATAGCCTTCACCCAACGACAGCCATTCTGAAAATACCCGCGCTCGGGGCCCAGGAAGCGCATTGCTAGTGAGACCCCGTCCGCTGGGCGCTTGGAACTTGCCCGGTTGCCTTTTTTCGCATAACGGGAACGCTATGGGGTAGCTTGCAGGCGATAAACACGAGCTTTATTGGTGAGGGTGTCACGATAGATATAGTGATTGGTTACAGGGGACGAGAAATAGCTATGCAAATTTGTCCAGGTCGTGGCAGGACTCAGACTGTTCTTGCCTTGGAGAACATAGGCTCGATTGGCCTCCGTTGCGAAATGGATTTCCGCCCATCGGATATTATTGGTTTTATTGACAATAATATAACTAATCCGTGGTTGCGCGGACCTGGCGAAAGTCGAAAACGCCATCACCGCGAGCAGGCCCAAACTCCTGGTCATCCAGGGACATGCTTTGGCCGGAAAGATCTTTTGGACACACAACATTAATTCCACCCGACGCTAATTTGCCCGCACAGGCCTGAACCCTTTTCCAAATGGCGGCAAGCGCCGTTTGGTTGGAGGTTTGTACCTCACAGGACGGCCAAAGTCAAATTTTCCCTCAGAGCCTTTTTTAAAATTCCGTGTGGCTCTCTTTTCGTGCGCTGGATGGCGAGGCGCGACGAGCGAGCATACCCGCCAGGGGTCGGTGAGCGAGGAGCAACAAAGGTAGCCGGCGTACGAAAACCCTCCGGGCGGCGGGTCTTTTGTCTGCGGCTTGCGTTGACTCGGCCACCACAGCCCGCTGCGGGGATGCTCCGGCCTCGCCGCCTTGGCCACAGCGAAAATCACTCGCCGCAGGACCCCACGCAATT
>JBBRPK010000180.1:0-10370 GCA_038228235.1 Verrucomicrobiota bacterium | reverse complement strand
GTCCTGCGGCGAGGGATTTTGGCTGTGGCCAAGGCGGCGAGGCCGGAGCATCCCCGCAGCGGGCTGTGACGGCCGAGTCAACGCAGGCCGCAGACAAAATCCCTCGCCGCCCGGAGGGTTTTCGGGGAAAAGGCCGGCTGGCTTCGTTGCTCCTCGGTCGCAGATCGCTGGCGGATATGCTCGCCTCATCGCGCCTCGCCATCCGGCCTTTTCCCCTAAAACAGGACCCCACGGAATTTTAAAACAGGCTCTAAGAGGCAGATTCCCCACCGTTCCCAGAACAGCTCCATTCGTCGGACCGGCAAGGATAACGGCCGGGAGGGCGTTACCGATGCCGATCAGCTCTAAATCAAAGATGAGATCAGGGCTGTTTGGGGTGGTCTGGTGAATTTCCACGGCCAGAACATTTGTGCCATTCACCAGGAGAGCCGGGCTGAGCGACCGGGTATAAAAATTAGTGGTCTTATCTCCGCCTGGAACGCTCGAAAGAGCCGGAATAGCTATTACGCTCCGTGGCGTAGAGAGGCAGGTTGTAGAGAGAGTGCGGGATGCCATAGTCCACCCAATCCTTATACACATTAAAGCTGAAGTAGAGGGACTGTCCCCCGGCGCTTGCCTGGCTGGCGCTGTGGATGTCCGCATAGAGCAAAGCCAGCGCACTTTCATTGGGCCGCCAGGATCATGTCAGCTACACTGCCATTAAAGACATGCGTTTGCAAGGTGTTGGTTCCTTGTCACGCTGCCTAAAAAGCGGCAATGGGCCAGTGCTTTGTTGTTGGGGAATGGCGCGGGTTTTTCGCCTCCGCGACTCATCGGCACCTTCCGACCACATCCCAAACTTGTAACTTTGGGGCGTGGAAGCGTCGTTTCTGGGCCTAGTGAATTTGGCTCATGCAAATCCTCGGTAGAATTCAGGAAGTTTAAACAGGCCTTCGATTCCTTGGCATCGAGGCTGCACATAGCCAGCCAGATGAAAAAGGAATTGCCGTTTTTCAAAGCTGGACACTTGCCAACCCTGGCGAGCGCTTTTCTCTATTTTGATGTTAGTTTCATGGTTTGGGTCTTGCTTGGCGCGCTCGGAAATTATGTCGCATCCCAGTTTGGCATGACCCCGATTCAAAAAGGTTTCATGACCGCTCTGCCACTTTTGGGCGGCTCCATTCTGCGGCTCGTCTTCGGCTATTTGACTGACACCATTGGCGCGAAAAAGACGGGGTGTATTGGATTGCTCGTGACAGTGGTTCCGCTCCTGGCGGGGTGGCTGTGGGCGGATTCGATGGCCAAGGTTTATGTGGTGGGACTGCTGCTCGGCATAGCGGGAGCCAGTTTCGCCGCCGCGCTTCCATTGGCCAGCCGTTGGTATCCAGCCCAATATCAAGGCCTGGCCATGGGTATTGCAGGGGCCGGGAATTCCGGGACGCTCTTTGCCACGTTTTTTGCGCCGCGGCTCGCCGAGCGGTTCGGATGGCAGGCGGTATTTGGCCTGGCCCTGATTCCATTGGTGGTCGTGGCAATCATTTTCTTTTTGGTCGCGCGCGAAGCGCCGGGCGCGATCCGCAAGCAAAAATCTTCCGACTTTCTCAGATTGCTCAAAGAGCGCGATACCTACCTCTTCAGCTTTTTTTATGGTGTGACCTTCGGTGGCTTTGTTGGGCTGGCGAGCTTTCTTTCGATTTTCTTGCGCGACCAGTACGGGATTTCAAAAGTTCAAGCGGGGGATCTGACTTCCCTGTGTGTGCTCGCCGGAAGTTTCCTGCGGCCCATGGGCGGTTTGCTGGCGGACAAGCTCGGCGGCCTCCGTATGCTAACCTTTCTCTATCTGAGTGTGGCCCTGTTGCTCGGCATGATGGCCACGCTTCCGGCGCTGGGAATCGCGGTTGCCCTTTTATTCTTCATCATGGGGGGCTTAGGAATGGGCAACGGGTCGGTGTTTCAACTGGTGCCGCAGCGTTTTGAAAATCGCGTCGGGGTCGCCACTGGAATACTTGGAGCGGCGGGAGGGCTGGGCGGATTCTTTCTGCCGATGGCGCTGGGTTCCCTGAAGCAATGGACGGGATCGTACGCTTCGGGTCTGTTGGTCTTTGCCTGCCTGGCAACGCTCGCGCTGGGGATATTGCTTCTCTTCCAGGGGGAGTGGGTTGGGGTATGGTTTTCCAAACACGGTCGAGTTCGGCGCGCCGTTCCCCTTTTGTCCACTGAAAAGGCAGAGCCACTCTGAAATTTGCCTAACATGCGAAACTTCCTTTTTAAACCGGTAACGTTGAGATGGGTGAGCACTGCCCTGCTTGCCAGCAATCCCAGTTGTTTGGGGGCTGACGAGGCCGGGAAACCAACCGTCGCCCCCGCGCCGCCAGCCAGCAATCCTCTGAGCGTTGCCAGCGGGAAATTGGTCTTCGACGTTCAAGATCGGCTGCGGCTGGAAGCGCGCGATAATAATTTTGATTTTAATGCGGCCAAAAACGCCGCCACCGACGATGCATTCCTTTTGCAACGGTTTCGTCTCGGAGCAATGGCCAAGCCTTGGCCCTGGTTTAAGGCCTATGTGCAGGGTCAGGACACGCGCGAGATCGATTCCAAGCGCCAGAATGTTCCCTTCGTGCTTGGCGCCGAAGGCGATGACCCTTTCGATCTGAGGCAGGGTTATTTGGAGTTGGGAAATTTGGCCCATTTTCCACTGTCGGCCAAAATCGGTCGCCAGGAACTTTCCTACGGGGATGAGCGGCTGATCGGCTCGTTCGATTGGAATAATTTCGGCCGCACTTTCGATGCCGTGAAGCTGCATTACGAGGGGAACGAAGGAAAGTTTTGGGTAGATGGGTTTGCGGCGCACGGGGTCACGATTGAAGGCTTCGGCCCCAGCAAAAACACTGGATTTCATTTCAACGGATCCGATTGGGACGACACGTTCGCCGGCCTCTACGGCAGCACGAGGTGGTTGCCCTTTCAGACCACCGAAGCCGCCTTTCTCTATCGCAAGAAGACCGATAGCGAACCCCTCTACAGAGATAGTCTCGGCAACAAAGCTCGTCCCTATGACATCAAGCAGGAAATTTACACCGTGGACTTGCGCATGAAATCGACGCCAGGCGACTTGCGCGGTTTCGATTACGAGTTGGAAGGGGCGTATCAGTTTGGCCATGATGCCGGCCGGGTCGGCTTGAATTATCCGAATACCACCGGTCGAATGCTCAAGCATGAGGCCTTCGCGGTGGAGGCGCGCGGGGGCTATACGTTCGAGGACTTGGGTTGGCGGCCTCGGCTGGGCATCGAGTACAGCGTGGCATCAGGGGATTCCAACCCGACCGATGCAAAAGACGAGTCGTTCCTTAACCTTTTTCCAACGAACCACAAATTCTACGGCTATATGGACTTGTTTGGCTGGAAAAACCTGCATAATCCAGTCCTGAGCGTAAAATTCACTCCCGACCCCAAAGTGAGCTTGCAACTGGACGGCCACGCTTTCTGGCTCTACACCAACCAGGACGCATGGTATCGCGCCAACTCCGTCACTCAAGTCCGTCCCCTCAATGCGGCCGCCCTTAAGGCTGACACGTTCGTTGGAACTGAGATCGACTTGACCGCAGGCTATGCTCCGCACAAGTGGCTGAAATTCCTGGCCGGCTACAGCCATTTTTTTGCCGGCCATTATCTCTCCGACACGAAAACCGCCACCGCAGGCAAGGACGATGCCGACTTTGTTTATGTCCAAACTACCTTCAGCTTCTAGCTCTGCGCGGTGGAAACACAGAGCAGGCAGCGCAATGGACTACAAAAGAGAAATGGGCATTTCCTATCCCCTCGGGGAGAGGGCCTGGGAGAGAATTCCCCGAAACGAAATTTCGCGCGTTGAACCTCTGAACTGTAGCAGCCGATGTGACTCGGCTCTGATCTTTCCGGGGGAAATAGTGAGCCGACTCACATCGGCTGCTACGCGGTTCATGAGCAGGGGCTCCGAGTGTTGCACAAACGACGGAGAACGGCACCCTCTCCCACCCGCTGCGACGGCGCTACAGCGCGGCGAGTCGGATGGGAGAGGGGGATGGAACGCTGGCGCTCACGCCCCGTATGGTCTTGAAGTCCGCAGCAATTATCATTATGGCAGGGGATCGGCACAATTTTGGGAAGGACGAGTTCCACGAGTCCCCATTTTCTTAAGATATCCAAGGACTCGTGGAACTCGTCCTTCCGACCATGTCGTCCTACGTTGCCATAATCAGAACTGCTGTGAAGTCAGGGCTGCCGCCTGCTTACTACCATGACCGACCGGTTGGTTAAAACGATCTGCCCTTATTGCGGCGTCGGCTGCGGCCTGGCGGTGAAGGTCCGCGATGGCCGCATCCTCGAAGTCAAGGGAGACAAGGAGCACCCTTCCACCCGCGGAGCGCTCTGCAACAAAGGCGCGCTGGTGGGAGAAATCGTTCACACTCCCAACCGGCTGACGGCCGCTTTTCTGCGCGCCGACCGCTCGCGACAATTCGAACAGACATCCCTAGACGCCGCCCTCGGGCATGTTGCCGCCCAGTTTAAGGAGATCATCCACAAACACGGGCCGGACGCGATCGCGATTTACCTTTCTGGCCAGCTCACCACCGAATCGCAATATGTCTTTAACAAGCTCGTCAAAGGGGCCTTGGGCACAAACAACATTGATGCCAACTCGCGGCTGTGCATGGCCAGCGCGGTGAGCGCCTACAAAATGGCTTTCGGCGCCGACGGCCCACCCACTTGTTATGACGACATCGAAGAGGCCGAATGCTTTTTCATTTTGGGCGCGAACATGGCCGAGTGCCATCCCGTGCTCTGGCAACGGATCAAAAAGCGCGCCACCCGCAAGCGCACGCGTATCATTGTCGTCGATCCGCGCCGCACGCCCACTGCCGAGGGGGCCCACTTGCACCTGGCCATCAAGCCCGGCACGGACGTCGCTCTCCTCAATGGCATGCTCCATGTGCTGATCGCGCAGCACTGGACTAATGACCAATTCATCCACCGGCACACTCAGGGGTGGGAGGCAGTGCGCGAAGCGGCCGAGGCCTGGTCTCCCGCGCGGGCCGCCAAGCTCTGCGGGATCGAGGAGCGGGATGTGCACCGCGCCGCTTTTTGGTTTGGCCAATCCGCGGAAGCCTTAAGCTTTTGGGCGATGGGCGCCAACCAAAGCACCAGCGGCGTGGCAAAAAATCTCGGCATCATCAACCTTCATCTTGCCACGGGCAAGGTGGGCCGTCCGGGCAGCGGCCCCTTTTCCCTCACCGGCCAGCCCAACGCCATGGGGGGCCGCGAGGTTGGCTATTTGAGCGGCCTCTTGCCGGGATTTCGTGAAGTAAACAATCCGGAGCACCGCGAGCAAATCGCGCGCATTTGGGGCTTCCCCGCCAGGAACATTCAGGCCAAGCCCGGACTGGATACCCTTCAAATGTTCGAAGGGTTGGAAACGGGCGCGGTGAAAGCGCTCTGGGTAATCGGTTGCAATCCGCTGGCGACCCTGCCGAACAGCAACCAGGCGCGACGCGCCCTCCAAGCGTGCCAGTTGCTCATCGTGCAGGATTGCTATCACCCAACCGAAACCTCGCAGCATGCTCATGTGCTGTTGCCGGCCGCTCTGAATTTGGAAATGGAAGGCACCATGACCAATTCCGAGCGGCGCATCTCTCTTATGCAGCCCTGCTTGCGGTCGCCGGGCGAGGCCAGGCCAGACTGGGAAATTGCCACTCGCTTCGCCGGGCTGATGGGCCATGAGGAGCAATTCTCCTACACCAGCGCCTGCGACATTTTTGAGGAACACAAACTGTGCTGCTCAGGCGTATATCAGCTCCAGATGAATGGCGTTAGCTATCGCCGGCTGAAACGCCATCCCGTGCAGTGGCCTTGCCCGGATTCTGCCAGCCATGGGCTGGCCCGGCGGTATCGGAGGAAAGTTTTTGCCACTCCCACCGGGCGGGCTCATTTTCATCCGGTGGATTACCTGGCCGCTGCTGACCCACTAACATCGCATTACCCACTGGCGCTGACTACCGGCCGCCTCGCCCATCAATGGCACTCGCGCACGAAGACAGGCCATGTGGCCAGACTTAACAAACTCAATCCTGCCCCCTTTGTGGCCGTCCATCCAGCGGACGCGCAACGCTTCGGCCTGGCGGAAGGCGAAGCGGTGAGGTTGGTCTCGCGTCGTGGCTTCGCCCGCACGACGTTGAAAATGGATGATTCGGTCGCGCCGGGCACGATATTTATGCCCTTCCATTGGGGCCAATCCTTTCGGGCGGACGGTTGCGTGAATGCTGCCACTAGCGCCGAGGCCGACCCTATTTCACGGCAACCGGAACTGAAATTCAGCGCCGTCCGGCTCGAGAAAGACAACTAAATGAACACCTCCGCCGAGTTCAACTCCGTGCAAAAGCAGTATTTGGAAGGTTTCATGGCGGGCATCGCCCAGCGGGGACTCATTCCGTTTGTGGGTCTCACCGAGGAGGGAAAATTCACCGCTGATTCGGGGGCGGGCGGGGAGAATCTGGCGGCAGCACAGGAAGAAACGGTCCATGGCACACCCCTCTCGGCCTTGTGCAAACAGGAGCAATGGAAGCACGAAGAGAACCCGCTCGATATCTGGGACAAACTTCTCGCGCACGCTGAGCAGGACAAGTTCCCGGATGAAGCGGATACGTTTCGATTTCGGTATCATGGCTTGTTTTACGTCGCGCCGGCGCAGAAGTCCTTCATGTTGCGCTGCCGCATTCCGGCCGGGGAGCTGAGCTCGGCCCAACTGTCCGGTTTGGCCGAGGTGGCCCGCGAGTTGGGGGATGGCCAGGCCGACATCACCACTCGGGCCAACATCCAGATTCGTGGGATCGCCGCGCGCAATATTATTAAGGTATTGACGGGATTGCAGGAGCTGGGTCTGGTCGCGCGTGGTTCCGGGGTGGATAACGTCCGCAACATCACCGCTTCGCCGACTGCTGGCATTGACCTCGTCGAGCTTTTCGACACACGTCCGCTGGCCAAGGCGTTGCACCATTACATTCTTAATCACCGCGACCTCTATGGATTGCCACGCAAATTCAACGTCGCCTTTGATGGGGGCGGTGCGGTGAGCGTGCTGGCGGAAACGAACGATATCGGATTTGGGGCGGTGCGCGTAACGGACGGCAAGGGGATTGATTCAGGTGTTTATTTTCGCTTGGAATTGGCCGGAATTACGGGGCACAAACAATTTGCCCAGGACAGCGGCTTCCTGGTTCACCCGAACGAGTGCGTCGCGGTGGCCGCGGCCATCCTTCGGGTGTTTATGGACCACGGCGACCGCACAGATCGGAAAAAGGCGCGCTTGAAGTATTTGATCGACCGATGGGGCCTCCCCAAGTTCATGGCAGAAGTGCGCAGCAAGCTCGCCTTTGAACTGATTGAGTTCCCATCGACGCAGTGTGAGCCGCCGCATCCGCCCCTTCGGCACGGCCATGTGGGAGTCTATAAACAGGCCCAGCGCGGCCTGAACTACGCCGGTGTCGTCATCCCGGTTGGACGCATGACCGTCCGGCAAATGCGGCGCCTGGCCGACGTGGCTGCTAACTATGGATCGGGGGAACTGCGGTTAACGCCCTGGCAAAACCTCCTCATCCCGAATGTTCTCGACGCCTTCGTGGAGACGGTCAAGCGCAATCTGGTGGGAATGGGGTTGGGCCTTGCCGCCAGCAATATTGCCGGCGGATTGGTCGCGTGCACGGGCAACACCGGTTGCAAATGGGCGGCCACGGACACCAAAGGGCAAGCCGTGGCATTGGCCCGCTACCTCGAAAAGCGCGTCCAGCTCGAACAGCCCATCAACATTCATTTAACGGGCTGCCCGAACTCGTGCGCCCAGCATTACATTGGTGACATCGGATTGTTAGGCGCTAAAACCACTTTGAGCGGCGCATCCGTCGAGGCCTATCACGTCTTGCTCGGCGGCGGTTTTGGCCACGAACGGGCCATTGCCAGGGAAGTCTTCAAGGCTATTCCATTTTCTGCGTTGCCAGAGCTGCTCGAGCGAATCCTGCGAGTTTATCAACAACGGCGGCAAACGGGGGAAACCTTCGCCGAGTTCAGCCGCCGCCATGAAGTGAAGCAATTGCAGGAAATGTTTTCGGAGTAACGCCATGGAGCCGAACTTGGTGCCTTTTATTCCAGAAACCGCGCCCTTCACGCCCGAACAGCGCGCTTACTTGAATGGCCTGTTGGCGGGTCTTTTTTCCCAGGCCAACGCCCAACCGATACCCAGCCGCGCCAGTCCGGGAGCCACGTCCTTGCGCCCGCTCACTATTCTGTTCGGCTCGCAAACCGGCAATGCGGAGGCCCTCGCTAAAAAGACCGCCACGGCCGCCGGAAAACGAGGCTTTGCTCCGGCCATAATCGAGATGTCACAATACGCGAAAGAGAGCCTCAAGAGTGAAACGAACCTGCTTCTTATTACCAGCACCTATGGCGACGGCGACCCCCCCGATAATGCCGCCGCCTTTTGGGAATTCTTGAAAAGCGAACAGGCGCCGGCGGTGCCGCAACTCCGTTTTTCCGTTTTGGCGCTCGGCGACTCCAGTTACGAAAAGTTCTGCCAGTGCGGCAAAAATTTTGATAAACGGCTCGGAGAATTGGGCGCGCAACGGGTGTGTCCCCGCGTGGATTGCGACGTTGATTACGAGGAACCTTTCCGCAAATGGCACGAGGCAGTACTGGGGGGGTTACTGCCGGAGAACGTGAAAGCTCAGCATGCACCAGCCGCCCGGCTTCAACCCGCCTCTGATGAGGCGCCAGCGGACGCGCCCCATTCGCGGGCGCACCCTTGCCTCGCCCGAGTGTTAACTAACCGGAGGCTAAATGCTCCGGATTCGGCCAAGGAGACCCGGCACTTCGAGATTTCCCTGGATGACTCGGGCCTGAATTACGAAGTGGGAGACGCTCTCGGAGTGATGCCTGCGAATTGCCCCGAGTTAGTTTCGGACCTGCTAACGGCCTTGGCGTGCAACGGGGAGACCGCCGTGCCAGGCCCCAATGGGCAGGAGGTTCCATTGCGCGCCGCTCTGCTCACTGATTATGAAATCACGCGAATACCGCCGTCGCTTCTGCGCGCGGTCGCGGAACGCTCCGAAAATCCGACCCTGAAGAAGTTGACGGCCCCTGACGTGAACGGCGAATTGAAAGAGTTTTTGTGGGGACGGGAAATCATCGACCTGCTGCTGGGATTTCCTGGCGCCAAATTCTCACCCGCTGAGTTCGTCAGCCTGCTGAAAAAGCTGCAGCCTCGGCTCTATTCAATATCATCCAGTCTGAAAGCCCACCCTGGCGAAGTGCACCTGACCGTAAACGCGGTCCGCTATGCCTCGCACGGACGGCGTCGTAAAGGCGTTTGTTCAACCTTCCTTGCGGATCGCATTCAGCGCGAGATGCGTGTCCCCATATTTATCCAGCCAAACCGAGGTTTTCGTCTCCCGGCAGATCCGAGCAAGCCAATCATTATGGTTGGTCCCGGCACTGGCATCGCCCCCTTTCGCGCTTTCCTGGAAGAACGAAAGGCGAGCGGAGCCACTGGCAAGACCTGGCTGCTTTTCGGGGACCAGCATAAGAAATGGGATTTTCTCTATGGAGAACAACTGCAGGCGATGCTTCGCGAAGGCACGCTCACGAAATTGAGCACCGCCTTCTCAAGAGATCAGGCCGAAAAGATTTATGTGCAACACCGGATGATCGAGGAAGCGAAGGAACTTTATCGGTGGCTTGAAGAGGGCGCTACCTTTTATGTCTGCGGCGATGCCAATCGCATGGCCAAGGACGTGCATCAGGCTTTGCACCACATCATTGAACAGGGGGGCGCCCAATCCGCCGATCAAGCCGCAGCCTCCGTGGCGAAGTTGCGGTCCGAAAAACGCTACCAGCGCGACATTTACTAACAGCGTGTGGAAGCAATCCTGATTTTGCCACCCGGCGCCTGTTTGGTGTCCATGCTTTAGCGAGTTGGGCGGCTGGCACCCTAAATGGCTTGTCATTACCCACCGTTCCCACTCCGCCAATCCCGAAGAGATTGAAATCAGCAATTCTCATTTTGGCAGCGTCGAACAAAGCCTCACGTTATGAACAGGGTCGAGAGTTGAAGGTTGAGCGTTGCGCTGCCTCCTTGTCCCCAGCGAGCAAACCAGTATACTAACCCCCGTGCCGACGGTTCACAGAGAAGCTGGCTGCGTGTTCTTCTTCTACGCTGAGGAAGGCACCGCGGTGCATCCCGAAGTTGTTGGTAAGAGTCAGTTCCAAAGGAGTTGATGATCTTGGTTTTTGACCAGGACTCCCAACTTCAGCAAATGGGTCAGGCCCGGCCGACCCCAAAACTGGCCACAGCCACGCAGTCTGCGCTG
>JBBRPK010000179.1:0-10404 GCA_038228235.1 Verrucomicrobiota bacterium | reverse complement strand
TTGGGGCCGCCACCTTCAAAGAAGGCTGCAAGCGAATCGTCAATGGCCCTCAATCCTTCGTGTCTTCGTGCCTTCGTGTGAACCAATCCGAAGGCCGCTTATGAGCGACGAGCCTTTGCCGCAATCCGAAATCATCCTCTACCAGACGGAGGATGGCCGCACTCGCGTCCAGTGCCGCTTCGAGAATGAAACCCTGTGGCTGACGCAGGCCCAGATCGCCGAGCTTTTCCAGACCACGCCGCAGAATGTGACCCTGCATCTCAAGGCGATTTTTGCCGAAGGCGAGCTGGCGGAAGCGGCAACTTGTAAGGATTACTTACAAGTTCGACGGGAGGGCCGCCGTGAGGTCTCGCGGAGCCTGCGGCACTATCGCCTGGAAGCGATCCTGGCGGTGGTCCACGTCGTCGAAGAAGATGTCATCGCGCTGATCGCCCCGGCTCATCATGTCATATATAGCCCCGGGATATTCGACTCGCATCTTGCGCGGCATGACGCCCACGGTTTGTTCCAGTCCAACCCAAGAGTCAAGCCGGCATCAGAAAAATATATGGTTTGACCCCGACAACGTGTCAGGGAAGGTGGACGCGCCGGCGCCGCCGCGCCGGCCTTTCTCCTGGACCTGCCGGGCCTGAAACACGGGTTGTCATGTGAGATGTCACGGGTCAAAACTCATAAAACCCTTGAGACCGTGAGGTTGTCACGGGGTCACGGGTCGCAAGGGGGCAGGGTGGGGGGCTGGAAGGCAGAATGCTGAGGGCTAAAGATATTTCCTCAACCCCATCGGAAAGGCCGGCGAAATTAACGCTCCCTGAACAATTCGTCCCAAAACAGCCGCAGCCATCTCTGGGTGCTGCGTAACTTCGCCTTGCGCAATAATTCGTTCAAGGAGTTGCGCATCCGCTTCCAGGGCGTCGCCGTAATTGACAACCGTGGCGCGATGGATAAACGACGGAAAATCCGGCGGGCGGAGAATGCAAGTTGTGTCCGACTTGGCCCGTTGCGTCGTAAGATTGACCAGCACGCACTTGCCGCCGTGTTTGGCGGGGTCGGAAATGACAACGTAAAGGTGGTTGCTCTGGAAAGTGGAACCAAGCTGAACCATGAGCCCGGATGCCCTATTTGCAACCAACCAGTTCAGCGACGCGATTCAAATCCAGAATCTCCCGGCAGATTTCTGCCGCTTCCTCCGGGGTTTTGCCGACGCCTTTCAAAATATCCTCATACTCCAGCGAGCAGGCGCTGTTGTCTTGCTCCGGCTCTTTCCATTCTGGCAGCGTGTGTGTGTACTCCGCCAGTTTCCAACGGTCCAGGCGGCCGAACTTCTGGAAAATCTCCTCGATCAAATCCACTTCTCGTTTCGAGAGCGAATCCGGCTCGACCGCTTGTTTCAATTCGACCTCGAAATTGCCCGCATTGCCAATCAACTGGTGCCACAAATCCGATTCCGCCCGAGGCTGCTCCCACACAATCAAATCCCGCACGTTGCTCAACACCGGCCCCAGCTTCATTGAAACATACCGGTCGCCCGTCACCGGCCGTTCCCATCGTTCCAGCGCAGTCCGGTCGAGCAGGTAGAGCAGCTTGATGAGCTTAAGATAGCTCATTCGCTCCCCACGCAACCGCAGGAAGACTGAAGCCGCGTGCGCCGCTTTCTTCTGGTTGAATCGTGTTTGCATATCGTTCTATTACTATATTACCACAATTAGGGAAAACAATCAGCCTTTCGTCGGCCAAGCAGACCAATCCTCTCCTGAGGCAGCCGCCGCTGGCCCGAGCGGCAAAACCCGCTCGATGCCAGTAGTTTCATCCTCCCTGCCCAACCTTGGCAATTCCATGCAATGCCTGATGAAAGGCAGAATGCTGAAGGCTAAAGGCTGAGGGGCGGAATAAATTCCGCGCTTCGGGTTGGTGTGAATTCCCTTCATCGTCCATTGCCACATGACTCTCGCCTTCGTCCCATCCACGCTTTTCAACCCGTCTGACGCTCCACGCTCCCCTTGGCGACCCTAACGGGAATCGAACCCGTTTTCGGGGTGGTGGTTGCTTTCGCTAAAAGTGGGTATTAAGCCCGTCTTTATGAGTCAAAAGTGGATTTTGTAAAATCAGCTCAACGAAAGCAAATACGCTCGTTCCACCCCTTTTTTGTCAGGATTTGTCAGGAAAATTTCTCTTAATTTAGCGCGTCAACGGCGATCTCGATGTATCTGGCCGAGCACAACCAAGAGTTGGAAACAGGGGGCTGGGCGGGCAACTCGCCCAACGTCATCCACCAACATTACAAAGGCCTGGTCAAAGAAGCCGACGCGCACGAGTTCTGGACGATCACGCCGGAGAAGGTGAAAAGCGTAATCGTCAATATCCCCACCCAGGCTGCGGCCTGAATCAGGCTGGGGACAATACGGGGATCGGGTATGGAAAACGGTTACGCTGTTGACCCTCTGGCGGCGTTATGGTATGGTCACACGACAATGGCTTGTTTCACCGAATCAGACCTTCAAGAGCTTGGAAGAACCGTGTTTGCTGATTTTGATCGGCGAGTGCTGGCGCTGCCGGAAGATTTGTGCGCCCCTTTCCATGGGGAAGCCAGACAGCTCGAAACAGAGTTACTGCTGCTCTATAAAGCAACGGTTTTGTGCGTGCGCCGCGAGCCGGAAATGCACCGAGTGGCAGCACGATGGGGAGAAATGGTCGAACTCTGCGACGGCTCGCTGACGCGACTTCAAAAACTGTCGGACAAACATCCAGGCTGCGGAGCGGATATTTATTATGATCACGTTCTGGACCTGAGAAGCAAATGTCAACGCCTCCACGAGATGCACAAGTAGAAGTTCCACCTCAGGAACTCATTGCCAATCTCGCCAAACTTTACGATAGATTTGCCCACGCGCTCGATCCAGACTCTTCAGAGCGCGACGAAGCAGAACGAGCATTTTCGCGAGAACTAACTGCATGGTACGACAATTCCCTTACTGAGCCAAAGCCGTCCTTTCAGGAATTCAGAAAAGGCGTGATTACGCGGTGCCGCAAGCACCTGATTGCTACCACCAAGGTTCCATCAGTCTAGGTGCCCACGACAGGAGGGCCATGGGTTTGAGGGCACACGGCTCTCGATGTATCTGGCGGAGCACAACCAAGAGTTGGAAACAGGGGGCTGGGTGGGCAACTCGCCCAACGTCATCCACCAACATTACAAAGGCCTGTACAAAGAAGCCGACGCGCACGAGTTCTGGACAATCACCCCGGGGACGGTGAAAAGCGAGATCGTGAAATTCGCCGTTGAGAGGGCCGCATAGCCATGGCCGCAGAGACAACGCCAAGAATTTGCTTCCCGCCGACGTAGCGGGAGAGTAAAACAACGCGCGTATGATAACCGGCACCAGCCCAACTCGACAAAAGTCCAGCCGGGAGAGGCCCGCCCCTGCCTATGCCGGACAGGACAATTAAACTTCAGTTCCGCGCGAAGGCGGCGGACGAGAATCTTACGCTGCAAGAACTCGCGGACCAGGCCCGTGAGTTCAATGCAGTGCTTTACGCGCTGGATCAGCACATCTCCGCCCATAATAAGGCGACGGTGGAGTTCCGCGTAGTAGATATGAAACATTCCAGTCCCTCTGAAATCACGATCGAGGCTGTCGGTCGCGAGGACTCCCTAGAGGACAACAGCGCTCGAATCATGGCCGCCTTCGTGGCAACAATTGAAAACCTTAATGCAGGCACGGGAGTCGAGAGCCTGCCGAGGCAGGTTCTGGAACCTTTATACAAAATCTCCAAATCTCTCTCTGCGACGATGAAGGAAATCAGGGTGGCCGGAACGGCCACGACGGTGTTTGTGACCGAGCGAATTTCCCAATTCCTCGCGGACATCCTCGAAACCGAGAAAATCACGACCGGGACCATTCGCGGCACACTGGACATTATTAATGTCCACAGGGGCGCAAACACCTTTCGCATTTACCCAATCATTGGCGCAAGCTACGTCACATGCAATTTTCCAGGCGAGTTGAAAGAGAAGGCCAAGAGGGGGATTGAGCGTTACGTCGCCGTCACCGGAAAACTCCACTATCGGATCGGAAACGATTTCCCGCATCAGATAGAGGTTGAGGACATCGAGATTCTGCCAGAGGAAAGCAGCTTGCCGACGCTCGCAAGTTTTCACGGAATCATCGAGAACGAGGCAAACAAATCCGCCGAGGATCTCCTGGAGGAGGAACGCAATGGCCATTGGGACTAACACAATTTACTGGGACACCCCAGTCTTCATTGCTTGGTTCACCAACGAGAAGACGAGGACCAGAGCCGAGATGGAAGGGATCCAGCAGGTTGTCGAAGCGTTTGACAAAGGCACATGCATCCTCGTGACTTCAATGCTTGCAAAAGTGGAGCTGCTCCCATCGAAACTCGGAAAAGACAATTACGAAAAGCTAACACTCTTATGGAAACGGAAGCAATTCCAAGCGATGGAGGTCACCGAGCCAATTGTTGACCTGGCCAATGAGATACGGAACTACTACGCGGAAAAAGGACAACCAGTCCCGAAAACACCTGACACCATTCATCTGGCAACAGCAATCAAGGCAAAAGTGGATGTGTTCCAGACGTTCGACGGCGGAAGAAAACGCGGACTTTTGGACCTCGACGGGAACGTGGCCGGACACAATCTTTCGATAAAAATCCCATTCATGGGGCAGGCAAATCTGAACCTTCGGCGCCAGCCCGGAGCATGACAGGGAGAAGCGGGTGGCCGAGCCCCTCCAGTTTTTTGGTGCAACGGGGTGCCACTTCGAGTAAATCTTCATCGCAAGCGCCTGTAGCAGCGCCCCGCTTGGGTTTTCAGATCGACTGAAGCATGAAGGCCAGCCGTCTGCAGCCGACCTCGCACTTAAATGCCGCGCATTTTCGACAACATTGAGTCGGACTTGTTGCCCGCCCTTGGGCAGACGCTCCTCGTCTCCGCACGGGCCGACTTCTGCGTCGGCTACTTCAACCTGCGCGGATGGAAAGCCATCGACAGCTACGTGGAGGCCTGGCCGGGCGGCGCAGGAAGCCAGTGCCGCCTGCTTATCGGGATGCAGCGGCTTCCGCAGGACGAGTTGCGGGAGTTCCTCAGCCTCATCCGGGCGGACCAGCCGATGGACAACCAGACCGCTGTGCGCCTGAAGCGAAGGCTGGCGCAAGAATTCCGTGATCAGCTTGCTTTTGGAGCGCCGAACGATGCGGACGAAACGGGTTTGAGCCGCCTCGCCGCCCAGCTCAAGTCCGGCAAACTTGCCGTGAAGCTCTTTCTCCGGCACACGCTCCACGCCAAGCTCTACCTCTGCTTCCGCAACGACTTCAACAACCCGCGCGTCGGTTACGTCGGCAGCAGCAATCTTACCTTTGCTGGCCTGTCCAAGCAGGGCGAGTTGAACGTCGATGTTCTCGATCACGACGCCACGGCGAAGCTCGCGCAATGGTTCGAGGACCGCTGGGCCGACCGCTGGTGCCTCGACATCACACAGGAGCTCATCCAGGCTATCGAAGAAAGTTGGGCGCGGCCTGACCTCGTTGCGCCCTACCACATTTACGTCAAAATGGCCTACCACCTGGCGGAAGAAGCGCGGGCGGGCCTCTCCGAGTTCTCCATTCCAGCCGACTTCCGCGACACCCTTTTCGATTTTCAAGCCGCTGCGGTAAAAATCGCCGCCCGCCACTTGGAGAAGCGCGGTGGCGTTATCATCGGCGACGTGGTTGGACTCGGCAAAACCCTCATGGCAACGGCGCTCGCGCGTGTGTTCCAAGACCCGCCGAACTCGCTGGAAACGCTCATCCTCATCTGTTCGCTCGGCATCAGGAAAGAGGAACGATGAAATATACCCGCCTCGTCAAAGCCATTGACTCGGCCAGCCGGCAGTTGCTTGGCCGTGCCGCCGCCGCCGTCAATCAGTCCCTCGTGATCCGGAACTGGCTCATCGGCGCTTACATCGTCGAGTTCGAGCAGAACGGGGAAGATCGGGCGAAGTATGGCGAAATGTTGCTTGCCCGCCTTTCCCGCGATCTCACGCAACGCGGCGTGAAGGGAACAAGCCGTGATATGTTGGAACGAATGCGGACATTCTGTGCCTGCTATCCGCAGATAGGTGAATGGATTTCCGCATCACCCCTGCCGAAATCTTTGGCAGCGGTTCTATCCATTGCCCCGCCAATTTCCGCATCAGTGATGCGGAAATCCCTCGCAGCAATCACTTCGGCAATTTCGTCATCGGTGATGGCGGAATCTTCCAGCAAGGCGAAGACGACGATTTCCGCATCGCCCATGCGGAAATCCTCCCCACCTGAGATCACGCCGCTTTCCACCAAAGCCGTCCTGTGTTTCTCGTGGACCCAGTTCATCGAACTCATCCGCCTCGATGACCCGCTCAAGCGCGCCTTCTACGAGAACGAGTGCCTCAAAGGCGACTGGTCCGTGCGCCAGCTTCAGCGGCAGATCGGCTCGCTGCTCTTCGAGCGCACCGGCCTCTCGAAAAACAAAGCCGCCGTCGTGGCCCGCGCCCGCCGGCAGGAGCCGCGGCAAACCATCGAAGACCTCATCCGCGATCCCTACGTCCTCGAATTCACCGGCCTTGGCGAACTCCCGGAATACACCGAGAGCGAGTTGGAAAAGGCCCTGCTCGATCACCTGCAAACGTTTCTGCTCGAACTCGGCGCGGGCTTTCTCTTCGAGGCCCGACAGCGCCGCATCACCGTCGGGACCGAGCACGACTACATCGATCTCGTCTTCTACCACCGTCACTTGCGCTGTCATGTTCTGATCGATCTGAAGACGCGCCCGTTCCGCCACGGCGACGCGGGCCAGATGAATTTTTATCTGAACTGGTGGAAGCAAAACGTGACCCGCGTCGGGGAGCTGCCGCCGGTCGGCATTTTGCTCTGTAGCGACAGGGATCACACCAAGGTCGAATTCGCCACCGCCGGCATGGACAACCAACTCTTCGTCTCCCGCTATCTCACCGCGCTGCCTTCGGCCGAACAACTCGGCCGTTTCCTGGAACAAGATCGCGCTCGCATCGAAGCCTTGATGGCCCAGGCCCTCACCCCGAAAGCTCGCGTCCGCAAGCCGCCCCAGAAACCCCGGCGCACGAAATAGGCGCTGACCCATGCCCCTCAACATTGCCCACACTCGCGAACG
This sequence comes from Verrucomicrobiota bacterium, assembly GCA_038228235.1. GTDB lineage: Bacteria > Verrucomicrobiota > Verrucomicrobiia > Limisphaerales > JBBRPK01 > JBBRPK01. Next base: position 3,239 of record JBBRPK010000179.1, on the reverse strand, counting down.
CCTCCAGAAATTCGAGTTCGCGCCCCTGTTCGTCGAAGAACTCGGCTGGTCGAATCCCGCGTCGCGGGAAGCCGTCTCCGCGCAGATTTCCACCAAAGCCATTCAACTCGCCTACACGCGCAAGCCCATCGCCCAGCTTTCCGGCGTCGCCGTGCTTGAAGTCACCACCCCGCACGGCATCCCCGACGTCAAGGCCCGCGCCGCCATCGCCAAGGACGTGGCCGAGCACCACGTCGAAAACCTGCTCATCTTCCTCGACGGCCCGCGCACCCAAAGCCTCTGGTGTTGGGTCAAGCGCGAGGCGGGCAAGGCCCACGCGCGCGATCATCTTTACGTCCGGGGCCAGCCCGGCGAGCCGAGCGTTCAAGGCATCGCGTTCAGCCGCTGTGCGCTTCAAATCATCCTTGATGGACTGCACTCGGCTGGCGACGACCTTATCCACTTCACCCGCTTTGAGCGCAACCTTCTCTTCCAGATCACGTTTGGCCTGTTCGAGCTGCCGGGCCGTATCATATCAGGGTCGATGCCGTCATATTTCTTTTTGAGGTCCTCGACCTGTTTGAGGAGTGCGACGTTGTTCGTCCGAAACTCATCGAGTTTGGATTTCTCCGCGACGCCTTCGGCATCAAGGAAGAACGCGCCATCGCGCTCGACGTAATGGGACTGAAGCACCGGAACTTCGTCCTTTGATTTCACTTTGTATTTCAGGGCCATAATTCGCCGACACGCCGTGCCGGCAACCTTCTTCTACACCAGGTTTCTTGAGGGAAAGGCTCAACCCGGCGAGAAAGTCGAAACGCCCACGCAACGAATACCCACGCCGACGCAGGCACGCGAAAGTATCTGAACCAGAAAAATGGACATAAGAGTTGACAGGTCTCCAGGAAAGCCGTGCGGCGCGCTACGCTTGGGCCGGATTCGGAGGAGAGTTCGGCAAGGGCGTGGGATGGCGAAGTCGGCCGAGGTGCGCGAAAAGGGTTGACTCTTAGGCCGCAAAAGATATGGATGATCGATAATGGCTCCCCACAACGAGATTCGCACTCCAAGTTGGGATCAAATGAATTGGGTTATGAACAAACATGAGAAAAATGGATGGACCCTCGGGAAAGTATTCAAAGGACTGCTGACGGGATTGCTCCTGAAAACGGCTTTAATTGCTCAAGCTGAGCGGGGTTCTTTCACCAACACCGGGGCAATGACGATCGGACGAGCAGCTTACACAGCGACCTTGCTGCCCAGCGGAAAGGTCCTGGTAAGCGGAGGGGCCATCAACGGGGGCAGTGATAACAGGAGTGCGGAGATTTACGACCCAGCCAGCGGAACGTGGACGAATACCAACCCGTTGACGGTGCCGCGCTTTGACCACACGGCGACCTTGCTCCCGGATGGTAGAGTGTTGGTAGCCGGTGGGCGCAACAGCAATGGGTCGCTGGCGAGCGGAGAGATTTATGACCCGGCGAGTGGAAACTGGATGGAGACGCAGGCACCCAAAGACCGGCGACATGGGCACACAGCGACGCTTTTGGCCAACGGGAAGGTTCTAATCGCAGGAGGCTATAACGCCGTGAGCGCACTTTCAAGCGCGGAGCTATATGACCCCGGGATGGGACGGTGGACAAACACCGCGCAGCTCAATTTTGCACGGGGACACCACTCGGCGGCGCTGCTGCGCAATGGACAGGTACTCGTCACTGGGGGCGATAATGATGCGTATCTTTCCAGCGCGGAGGTGTACGATGCCACAAGCGAGTCGTGGACGCGGACGAACGACATGACGGTGGGAAGGTCAGGGCACACCGAGATTTTGCTGCCCGATGGAAAGGTTCTTGTTGCAGGAGGAGCGAGTAGTGCTGCGATCTTTCTTTCCAGCACGGAGTTGTATAATCCAGCGACAGGGAGGTGGAAACTCACAGGCGCGTTGACGACTGAACGTTGGGCACCGACGGCGACGCTGCTCCCCAACTCGAAAGTGCTGGTGACCGGAGGGGCCAATGCGACAAACTACTTGTCGAGCGCCGAACTGTACGACGAGATCGCAGGGATATGGGTGCCGGTGCCCCCAATGCGTGTGCCTCGCGAGGGCAGTACGGCGACGTTACTGCCCGATTGGAACGTGCTTGTTGCGGCGGGAACCGACGGCAGTACTTACCTTGCAAGCGCGGAGTTGTACGAAACCGGCGGCCCAGGTTTTTGCTCGCCGCATGGGGCTATCGCAAGCGCGATCATTTACAATGGTTCCCTGGAAGGCGTGAGGATCATCGATTGGGGTTGCGGTTACACCAATACACCAACGGTTCTGATTTGGGGTGGTGGGGGTACGGGCGCAATGGCCACGGCCACGGTGAGCAACGGCTTAGTGACGGGGTTTATCATTACCGGATCGGGTTCCGGTTATACGAATTCACCCCGAGTAACAGTTGAGTCCCCACCGTTTGTGCCAACGCTCAGCGTGGCGGTGAGCAAAGTGAGGGTGAGGCAGCATCTCAGAGTAAACCACAATTACCTACTGGAGGCGTCCATGAACCTGGTTACTTGGATGGCCGCCGGGCCTCAGTTTACGGCCGAGTCAGAAACGACAGAAAGTGAGTTCGATGTCGACGTCGTGGGGCGATTCTTTCGGGTGCGCGAGGTGCCATGAAGGGGCAGGGAGCCGTCGCCAGGCTTCTGGGATCAGCCCGGCGGGAGGCATATTCCTAAAGTGCCAGCCGCCGCGCGTCCTTGCGCACAGCGATTACGGCAAGGGAGGAGTTGCGGACGGGCGAACAGAGGACGCTGGAACGGGCTCGTTGCCGATCAATTCCATTTCCTGTTCATTTTTCTGAGCAGCCGGAAGGATTTCCCCTGTGCGGAGATTGTGCAGCAGGGTGTCCTGGCTGATTGCGCCAGATTGCCAGGCGGCGACCAGTGCTTGAATCTCAACGGCGCTAAGCGGAGCGGAATCAAAGTCGGTGTTCAGCGTGTAATTGATCATCTCCGGAGTCACGTCCTTTGGCTTGGCTTCCGTCGAGTGCCACCAATAGACCCAGCGCAGGACGGCATTCATGGAAAAAGTCACGGAGGTCGAAATCGAACCCACCACGCTGCCCTCGCCAGCCTGCCGAATGGCCAAGGCTTCAGCACTCTTAGAGCCTGTTTTAAAATTCCGTGGAGTCCTGTTTTCGGGGAAAAGGCCGGATGGCGAGGCGCGACGAGGGGAGCATATCCGCCAGCGATCTGCGACCGAGGAGCAACGAAGCCAG
>JBBRPK010000178.1:0-10573 GCA_038228235.1 Verrucomicrobiota bacterium | reverse complement strand
GCCATTAATCAACCGCTTTTTTTTAATGACCTGGGTCCCCGCCGTGTGCAAGCCGATTTTTCCGGCGGCCACCTCAGCAGCGACGGCGGAGTCTTGCTCCTCCGGCAAATCGACTGCGGCTTGGGAATTGCGCGCGCCCTGTTAAAGAATGAAGAAGACCACCCAAATCGCGCTGGAAAACGCATTGCCGCGCAAGCGAACGAGTGGCTGGAGGGATTTGCACGACTTGCACAGAAGCCTAACAATGATCGAAAGATCGGGCACGCCACGGAGCCAAAGAACGGCAATCCATTCTTCCCAAAAGGCTGTTTGGCTTCGATTCTCCTCAACCAAACGGAATCTCTTGTGCAAGCAACACATGAGCGGTTCGTCAGTCAATGGGCGGAGGATCCCGAATCCTCCTTCGCGCCAGTGAACTGGCGAAAGATGCTTGCTGAAGCAGCCCAACAGGTGTCAATGGAGGCGCTAGACAAGCTGACCTACACGGAATGCCTGAAGGCTCGCCACCCTTCCTCACAGGAGTTGAGCTTTTTGTTGGCTGACCTGTGCCACGAAGCAAGAATGCCGAGCTTGGAGATCGTTCCACCGCCTAACCCTCCGCCCGCCCTGCTCGTGGGCCTCGGTGACGACCCCGATACGATGCCCGATGTTCAAGTCCGGGAACTGCCAACATCGAAGTTATTGGCCGTTTCGGTGATTCCATTCATTGCTAACCTATGATGTTTTGCGCGTCACTTATTTATGTCGTCCTGTTTCCGCTCCTGGCAGTTGTGGCGTGCGCCGTCGCTCCCATTGCACCAGGACTGTATTACATTGTGGTTGCCGGACTCCTTGGGGCAACGTACTTCGCGATCCTTGGCCTCCTGTATCTCAGCAAATCATGCTGGGAACACATTGGCAACCACGGAAGCAAGACCCCCCGGAGATTGCGAGAAGTATTCGAGGCGCGTGGTTTGGAGTGGTTAAACCTTGTAGGCGTGGCATTGGTGGGGACAGTTGTGGCGATTTTTCTTCTGGCTGGTATGCTGCCCTACCCCATGTGGTTTCTGCTCGGTGCCATCGTGATCGGATGCAGCGACCTCGTGCGTGGACGCAAACTCACGGACCTGCCAATTGACCTTCCCCCGCCACGTAGGAATCTCGAAGTGGTTATTGGTCGCGTCCCAGAGGAAGGAAAGAACTGTGAATTCCATTGGCTGGTCTGCAATCCTGAACTCCGAAGCATCGAAGGCAAGATGGAACTAGTGATCAACCATGAGGAGTATCGGCAGGCGCGAAACGCCGAACGGTTCTCGACCGCGAACAGGGCCGAATACGCCCGGTATGTCCTTGAAGGTTTCACGCGATCTGTCGAAGAAGCCGCCGCCGTCTTTCGAAACCGCAGCAAGGAACAGGGTGTTTCGGCGGTTCAAGAAATGGAGGATGTCGTGTGCTTCACGCGCAGCATTCGTTACGCAAGCGATACGGAAACGAGAGGCGTGGATGATTGGGCTGATTTCCCCGTCGAAACCTTGTATGATCAGGCGGGCGATTGCGAAGACCACGCCATCCTGGCCGCGTCAATCCTTTACGCTCTTGGCCATGACGTTGCTTTATTCTGGCTCGATCTGAGTGATTCCGCGCACTTGGCGCTTGGCTATCGCGCCGAAGGTTGCGTGGGTGGTGGGTTGAGCGAAGTCGCGGAAGGAAAGGCTTACTACTACGTCGAGACGGTGTCGACTCAAAGTGGAGATCAGGTTGGCGATATAGCCACTCAATTTCTCAAGGACCTCAAGTCCGCTGAGGTTATTCTCGTGTGACGGAACAGCGGTTCTGGCCCATCAGCATCAGGATGATTGCGAATCTGCAAACGGACCGTTGCAGCTCATATCTGGCTCACATACCGGAACCAGGCCGAGTGAATGCCGCATTTCCGAATGGTGTCGCTTCCGCCATCCACCTTGCCGCGTACCCAGAGCGCGTCGGAAAAAGCGGGCACAGCCTCCGTTTTGGTGGAAGCTGCTCCCAAATCCCGAATCAAAAAATGGAATGCAACTGTGGAATGCAACTGTCAGCAAAAACGTCAGCAAAGGAGCAATGAACGAGCACACGCGAGCAATGGCAGATAACCCTTGATCAGTCAGCGAAACTGGGTAAATTTGTCTCGGAAACGACGCCTTAAACGACCGATTCCGACCCTCGCCTCCAAAACAAGGAATGCACCAAAAGATTACGCCGGTGACGGGTCGGTTCTTAGTTTCGCCCAATAGACCACGAGTTTCGCCGCTTCGAGCGCCCAAAGTAAAGCAGTGGTTCGACCCGAAACCGCTTTCGCTCCGGGGATTCCCCATCGGGCGGTGATATGTGATCGCCAATCTCCCGCAGAAACCATTCCACACATCGCAACGCTCTTGTCGCGCCGGAGTCAGAGGAAGGCGGGCTAGACTGATTTGGCGCTCCGTCTCAACATTCGACAAAAGATCCTCGGGGTTTGCGCTAACAGTTCGCAATTCGTTCTTCATCTGAGCAGCCAACTTGCCCAAGGACTAACAATCTTCGCTGCTTCCCGGCTTCGCTGTTCAATCCTTCCGCCGTCAATTTGGGTTTCCGGCACTCCCTGGCACTCCCGATTCCGAATTTTCTTTAGGACAGGACTGTGTGTGAAGCACTGCGAATCAGGTGACGCCGAGATCAGTTTCCAGGCATCCGAGGACATCGGAGATGAAATCGTGAAACCCCCAGCCGATGCCGCTGGACATCTGCTCCACTATTGCCAACCGCTCCCTCAACTGCGGATACATTTCCCGCGCTTCGCCGCGCAATAGGGTCGCCAGTTCTTGAAGGACTGACTCTACGCTGTTGTAAAACCGCTCGTCAATGTCCCCGTACTCGCGGGTGAATCGCACTCCGTACTCGACAAAGGCCATGAGTAGTTCAGCCGTGCCGGGGACACTGGCCGTGGCCTTGCGGTAATCGCGAATTGCCTTGCGCGCCTCTCCTAGTTTGAGTTTGCCGAAGCCGCGGTCGGGAAAAAACTGGTGCTCGATCTTGCCCCGATACTTTTCCAGGAGCTCGCCGCCATTTGCTTCGGCCAGACAGCGGGCTTGTAGCCAATCGCGGTTTCCATCGGCCGCATCATAAAGGTCTTTCAACAGCGCGAGCAGCGCGGGTTTCTGCCAGGTGGCGAGTCGCTGGCGGACGGCGCTCCAGCCGCTGGGTTTTTTAGTTGGGGGTTTCATTTTGGCCCCAGCCAGGCCGTCTGCTCAGTATGATCGAGCTCGGTGGCGCAACCCGCCTCCTTCCTGAGCGCATCGTCGATATTTGTAAAAGTTTGCTCAAACATGAGAATATTCGATTGTCAAAAATCGCTAATCCCTGCCCTTGCTTCCCAAGCAGGTGATACGCCGAGTTTTATCGCCCCTTTGCCCCAAAGTAGCAAACATGATTTTGATGGGCTCCGCGGAATGCGAAAAGAGTGGCTCGTGCAGAACCACAGCCACCGAGGAAGCACCGGTTTGTATGGAACGCCTCCATTTTTGGCGGGGGTTCGTGGGAGGAGGCGGTTTTAAAGTTTCAGCGCTCAGCTCGACGGAGTATCCATCGGGAGGGGCTTGGCTGGTGAAGCTTCTTCTCCTGATCTGTTTCAAGACACTCCTGGAGAAAACAAGGCACCCGCTGGGGCAACGGCTAATCCTCCGATTGCATTGAAAGGCGTCGGCCCGAGGGTTTTGCGCATTGGTTATTGGTAATTCTTTGCTAATCGCGTCATTGGCCATTGGGCAGTTCAGATATGCGGCCTTGGACCGGCAATTGCTCAAGGAAGATTGAGGAACCTGAACGTGGGTCAAACGAGACCCACAGGCTGCCAGCGCCGTAGCTGGATGTAACCGGGCCACCGGGATGCACGCCGCGCGGCGCAGTCGGCTTCGCAATCGAAACCGGCAGAAAGCAGACATGTGTTCTTGATGGTGCCTCTACCCTTCATAGCAGCCCCATTGCGAAGGAGGGCCGCCCGCACCCTCGCTTCACCCTCCGTGCCCAAATCCGTTCTCCGTCATCAGTTCTCACTCATCCGGACCTCCCATCCGTCCTCAGTCATCGCTCCACACGCTCAACCCATTCCCCCATAAATGTCCCACCCAATGTTCTAGGCTTTAACCAACCATGAATCTCCATGACAAAGCGCCTCTTGCCGGCTCGGAACATGAATCCTGCATCTGGCAACCGGCATCCCTCGATCCAATCACCCCGCCGACAGTCCGCGCCGGCTTGTCCCGCCATAGCCGGGCGGCGGCGGAAGCAGCGCGGAGCCGGGCATCAGATGGAGGCACACGCGTCGCGCCGGAAGCAGAGGAAGGCGGAACTCTGCCTCGAACCACCAACTTGCCTGACGAAGTGTGGGACTGGCTGTTGAAAGATTCAGAGGGGTTCGCCCGGCGCCAAATCAAAAAGTACCGCTGGCGCGGGGCCCGAGGCGGGGTTCTTCCCAGGGGCTTTGACGCTAACAGTATCGCCGCTCAGGCTGTTCTCGAGTTCTTTCAACCCACCAAGGATCGATCAAGCGGTAACACGGGGGACCAGACAATCCTGTCCGAGGGCGGTGACGATGTTGCGCTCTCCAGCCCACCGAAGATTACGCTTCCTGAAGATCCTGAAGATGACCCCAGCTCCGTGGAGAAAGAAGCACCCGCCCCTCCGGAGGTGCCCAGGCCCAAAAGCTGGGATTCGGAATGTCGGAAGCTCCAGGAGGAACTGCACCACCGGGTGCGCCGCGTGGTGAATCGGTTGTGGCATCTCAAGGAGCGGATGCTCGTCCACAATTTAGAGGACCTCGTTTCGGTCGAGAGCGATGATAGCGAGGCCACAAACTTTCAGGAGACCTTGCCTGCCCGGGACCCTGACCCCCGGGAATCGCTGGTCGAGGAGGAGCAGGGGGCCAGCCAACAACAACACCAGGAGGAGTTCCATGCTTTTCTCCGCCCGGAACGGTCTCTGCAAAATCTTTACGCCTGTCTTTGTGCCGGGATCTCGCGACGCCAGCACCTCGCCAGGGCGCTCAAGGTCACCCCACGCGAAATCAAAAATCGCGTTAGACGCCTCCAGCGCCAGGCGGCAGCCTTTTTGCGCCGGAAGACCTCCGACAGAATGGAAGAAGGAGGGGGAAAAGGTTCCACCCAAAGCACTCGCCTGCAAGTACTTGCAGAAGCAGCTTAAAAAATCTGCGCGCCAGACGGTCCAAATCGATTTTTCGACTCCATACAATAGGTAGAGGGACATTGGTCTCTCGCCCGTGGCGCCTGTTAGGCGCTATTAGGCCAACAAAAAATACAACTATGAAAACGAACCCAAACCAAAACTCACAACTCGTTCGGACCGACCAGGGAGTGCTCCTCGCGAACGAGAATAACAACTCAACCGTCCTAGCCGAACCGCCAACGCTCCCGGCTCCAGCAATCATCGCTGGCAGGGCTGCCGATGATGGAAGCTTCAGACTTGTCGCGTCGAAACACAGTGAAGGCGGGCGCAAAATTCGCCGCAATGGCCGCGTTGCCTCTCTCCCGAAACTCCAACGCGACATGGTCAACCACATGCTCTGGAACGCTCTTCCCTACAAAAACATTGTCGCCGCCCTCGATGAGGCCGGCTTCACCGTCACCGAGCGAAACGTTTCAAACTGGTCCACGGGCGGTTATCTCGAATGGTCCCTCGCCCAGGAGCATGTCCTCCACAATCGCCTCGACCAGGATCACATGCTCGATTTCCTGCGCCGAGATGACGCCCCGGAGCTGCCCGAAGTCGGTCTCCAGGCTGCCGCCACCCGCCTCTCCCAAGTCCTCCTCCAGAAACTGGCCCGCGCGGAGGACCCGGAAGCTAATCTCGACAACTACGGCAAGCTCGTTGACCTCCTGGTCCGTCTTAACCGCGAAATTGGCGTGATCCAAAAACAGCGCGACGACTCGCGTCGCACCCTTGGCCGCGAGTACGACCCGGTCCACGTGAAAGAGGACGAACAAATTTCGGCCATCGAAAACGAGAGGTTCTTCAGCAATCCACCCTCGGATTCCACTCTCTCCAAACCTGCCGTTCCCCCGGCTCTGCCGCCCATCCCCACCGCCACCATCAGGGCCCGGCAGGCTCGCGAGGAACAGCAGTGTGCCGAAACCGCGCGTCAGGAACAGAACTTCAGGATGTTCAAGGCGGCCTTTTCAACAACCGCTCCTGGCTCGAAAGCAAAAGAGAACCCCCTCTCACACCCCGACGTTCCGAGGCCTCACGCTCCACGCTCCGACGCTCCACCCTCCCCCGCTCCCACCCACTCGCCGGAAGCCGCTCGGTAGGTCCTGGTAGGTGGTGGTAGGCGGTGGTAGGTCCTGGTAGCCTGCACCATTCGCAAACCGCTGGAGCTAACCGTACTTCTGGTCCTGGACCTTCCGAATTACGGTTTTTGGCTCCAGCCAAACTTTGCCTTTTCCCAGAGGTATGAAATCAACTGCGGCGTCCTCAGGGCATTGCGTATGGGTTGAAAGAATGCTACTTGTAATCATTACCTTTGGCATACCCAGAAGTGCTTTTGCCCAATTGGCCGTGGTTTGTCTCCTGTTCGCAAGGGGGGCTCCGTGCGCCGCGCAGATGCCGCTAGGTGGCAGCAACGTGTTCGTCAACTTTGAAACAGCCCCCGTCCATCCTGTGGCGCTGAGCCCGGACGGCGCCAGGTTGGCGGTGTGCAACCTGGCGGATGGCAAGCTGGAGATTTTCGATGTCAGTTCTGGTCTGCCGGTGGCGCTGGGAAGCGTTCCAGTGGGAATTGATCCGGTCTCAGTGCGATTTCGCAACCCGCACCAGGCGTGGGTGGTGAATGAAATTTCGCACTCGATTAGCGTGGTGGACCTGCCAACGGAAAGGGTTCTCGCCACAATTGACACTTTGGACACACCCGCCGATCTGGTTTTTGCCGGTTCGCCACCAAAAGCGTTCGTCTCGTGTGCTTTGCCAAACACGATCGAGGTTTTCGATCCGGATACATACCAGGTGGTGACCAACATAACCGTAAGGGCCGAGCGGCCCAAGGCCCTGGCAGTGAGTCCGGATGGGCGCAAAGTCTATGCGGCCGTCTTCGAGTCCGGAAACGGTACGACTATCGTCGGTGGCGAATTCAAGGACTTGTTGTTCGTCAACAACGCCGTCAGCCTCACCAATGGCCCTTATGGAGGGCAGAACCCGCCTCCGAACCTGGGCGCCAATTTCGATCCTCCGCTCAATCCGGCATTGCCCACGAATGTGCCGCCGCCTGCCAGTGGCGTGATCGTCAGGAAAAGCCCCGATGGCCGCTGGCTTGATGGTAACCAGCACGATTGGACCGATTTCGTCTCGGGCACAAACGCGTCTTTGACGCACCGCATACCGGGGTGGGATCTCCCGGATCGCGATCTTGCCATCGTTGACACTGCGGATTTCTCGGTTACTTACGCGAGTGGCTTGATGAACATCTGCATGGCGCTGGATGTGAATCCCATTTCAGGTCGGGTGGCGGTGGTGGGAACTGAGGCGATTAATGAAATGCGTTTCGAGCCAAATCTGAATGGGATTTTTGTCCGCGTAAAAGTGGCGCTGGTCGATCCAGCGGACCTCGGAAAGACGGTGAAAGATTTAAATCCGCACCTGGATTACACTGCGCATACCTTGCCGGCCAGCGAACGGGACAAATCAATTGGGGATCCGCGCGGCATTGTGTGGACCGCTGACGGCGCGCGCGGTTACGTGGCGGGAATGGGATCGCGAAATCTAGTAGTGATTGACACGAACGGGGACCGGGTGCCGCCGCAATCCATCGAAGTGGGCGAAGGGCCCTGTGGCCTCGCTTTGGACGAAGCACGTCATCGTCTTTATGTTTTTAATCGATTTTCCTCGAGCCTCTCAGTAGTGGACACGGCGAGCGACACTGTCATCGATGCGGTGCTGTTGTTCGACCCGACGCCGCTCGGGATGGCGGCAGGACGGCGGCACCTTTACGACACGCGCCGAACCTCGGGCCTTGGCCAAGCTTCGTGCGCTTCCTGCCATGTCGATGCCCGCATGGATCGGCTCGGCTGGGATTTAGGCAACCCGGCTGGCGAGATGTCCAGCCCCCTGGTCAATCACCAGGGGACATTAGTTACTAACGCGTATCACCCGATGAAAGGCGTGATGATGACGCAGACCCTGCAGGACATCATTGGCCACGAGCCGTTTCACTGGCGCGGAGACCGGCCGGACATCGAATCATTCAACGCGACCTTCACGAATCTTCAGGGAGCGGCGACCTCGCTGACGAAGAGCGAGATGGGGGAGTTGCGGGAGTTTTTAGCCGGCATTTGTTTCCCGCCAAATCGCTACCGCCATTTCGATAACTCGCTCTCGACTAACATGCCTTTGCCCGGCCATTTCGCTTCAGGAGAGGATGTGTTGCCGGCCGGCGCGCCGCTGCCGGTTGGGAATGCCGAAGCGGGCCTGGCGGCGTTCAGCCAGCCAGAAAACTTTTGCGCATCGTGCCACACTCCACTCACGGGGTTGGGCATTGACTCCGCTTTGCAGGGAGGCGGAATGAAACCCATCGCTCTGGGGACTAATGGCGAGCACCACTTTCCGCTGGCGTTCCGCCTTGAAGGACCTTTGCGCTCGAAGATTGCGCAGTTCCGCAACCTGGCCGATAAAATCGGGATGGATGGGAGCCAGGTCGAATCGCGCGCGGGATTCGGATTCGGGCACGACGGCAGTATCGATTCGCTGACGCGATTTCTGAAAGGCGTTCGGATCGTGCATGACCAGGATGTCGCCGATTTGATTGCATTCCTGGTGTCGGCGTCGGGTTCCGATGCTGGTCAAGCCGGCGCCCCGGGCGATCCCTCTCCCCCGGCGGCAATGGGTCGCCAACTGACGGTGGGGTCGTCAAGCCGCCCGCCAATATTGGACGCGATGGTCGCGCTGGCGAATTCGCCTGCGAGCCGGGTGGACCTAATCGCGAAAGGAATGAAGGACGGACTGGCGAGGGGTTGGTTCTACGAGCGGGACAGAGCGGTTTTTCAATCAGATCGGCGGCAGGAGAGTTTGTCGTTAGATGCCCTGCTCGCGCTGGCAGGAGCCGGCGCCGAACTCACGTTCACAGTGGTGGTGGGCGGTTCGGGAATGCGGTTGGGCATCGACCGCGATTCCGACGGCTTATTGGATCGTGATGAACTCGACAATGGCACTAACCCCGCCGATCCCCGAATGCAACCGCGTGTTCTCGTTCCGTCCACTCAGATCGCGCTTGGAAGCGATCTGCTGCTGGAGGCGGAGCTTCCTCCCCTGCCAGCGCCTCTGCTCGGAATTGTCTGGCAGAAGAATGGTCAACCGCTGGCGGGGGAGACAAACCTTGCTCTAACACTCACCAATACCTCATTCGAAGCGGCGGGGAATTACCTGGTCACCATTTCGACCGCTTTCCAGAATTACACCAGTGCCCCAGTGCATATCGAAGTTGTGCCTTTGCTGGTCGCCGTGGCGCCAACCTCCCAGACGGTGCGCCTGGGTTCCAACGCAACCTGGATGGCCACTGCCACCGGCCTTGGTCCATTTCATTACCAATGGCGTTTCAATGGCCGGGATTTGTTCAATGCCCAGACCGCCTCGCTGGTTATTTCCAACGCGCAGTTGACGAGCGAAGGCTCCTACAGCGTGACTGCTGCCAATGCCTGGGGCGCTGTGACCAGTGACTCAATCATACTCACCGTCCTAATCAATCCCGCGGTTGTGGCGCCGCCGCTCGACCAAAGGGTGGTGGCCGGCGGCAACGCTACTTTCAGTGTTTTGATTTCCGGCCATCCTTCGCCCTTTGGGTATCTTTTGCGCAAAGGATCAAACATTCTCACTAATTATGTTAGCGGCGAGACCAGCGGCTTTCTCACGCTGTTCAACGTGCAATCGAACAATGCCGGCACTTATAGGTTGATCATCACAAATGCTGCTAACCCTTCCCCGGGCCTGAGTTTAGATCCGGTCACCCTGACCGTGCTGGCGGACAGCGACCATGATGGTTTGCCCGACGAATGGGAATTGGCGCACGGTTTGGACAAAAACAATCCGGCAGATGCTCAGTTCGATTCCGACGGGGATGGGCAAACTAATTTGCAAGAATACCTCGCTGGCACCGATCCGCAGGATCCCATGAGCTTCTTAACCATGCGGGGCTTATCCTTGGCCCGCGAGAGCGGGGGCGCTATTATCCAGTTCGAGGCCCGCTCCAACAAGACTTACACGGTGCAATCTCGATATTCAACCACCGCGCAGGCTTGGAGCAAAGTCGCAGATTTCGTGGCGTATCCAACTAACCGAAACCTCTCGATCACGAATGGGATCAAGGCCGCGCGAGAAAGGTATTATCGGCTGGCCACGCCACGGATTCCTTAGGGATGCCGGTTTGCGATTTTCGAATTGGCGATTAGCACTACAGCGACGTTTTAAGCGATTTCCATTTTTTGAGTTCTTTGATGCGGCGTTTACGGTGGGATTCGTAGGCCTGATAGTTGCGTCTGGTGTGGTACCGCAGCAGTGTTAAAATGTAGCTGGGCTGGCGTTT
>JBBRPK010000177.1:0-10840 GCA_038228235.1 Verrucomicrobiota bacterium | reverse complement strand
CGGGAGAAATCTCGCCTTCGATCTTCCGCTCGCGCCCATCGGATCGGATTTCCAGATGCGGGCCTGGGATGTCTTGCGCTCGATCGGGGTGGCGGAAACACAATCCTACTCATGGATGGCGGAGCGATTGGGGATGCCGAGGGCGCGCCGCGCTGTCGGAAGCGCGAACGGCGCGAACATGCTTTGCATTATCATCCCGTGCCATCGCGTCATCCGCGCCGATGGATCACTCTGCGGCTACGGCGGCGGATTGTGGCGAAAAAAATGGCTGCTCGATCACGAGCGAAAAGTGACGGGCACGAACGCCGAGACCTGAAAAAATCTGACAGAAAGATGATAAGCTCAGATATTTTTCTGCCTTAAATCCCTGTCGCCGGTGGCCTGTAACCCGCAAATTGCAAAACCGGCACCGGCGCCATTAATGAGGCCATTTGCCTTCAGGTGCGCAACGCCTTTTACGATGACGATGGCATCTCCTCTAATCCGGGCATTTGATTCGCCCCTATCCACCAGCCTTCCAATCGATTCAAAAGGTCAACCAGATCATCAAATCGGGGAGGTTTTGTGACGAAGGAGTTCGCCCCCAAATCGTAGGCCCGGTTGATGTCAATCCGCTCTTGGGAGCTGGTCAAAACAATGACTGGCAGGCGATTGATGCCCGGCGCGGCGCGCAACCAGGCGAGGACTTCAAACCCATTCTTCTTGGGCATTTTTAAGTCCAGGAGCAGCAAAGAGGGGAAGGGCCATTGCGCCCGATCCGCGAATTCGCCTTCGCCGTCAAGATAGCCGATGGCCTTGGCGCCGTCATTAACAAGCTGGAGAGGGTTTGCCAAACGGCTCTTCGCATAGGCCAATCTCATAAGCACAACTGCGTCTTCATCATCCTCCGCCAGCAGAATTGCTCCAGGGGATCTCATATTATTCGGATGCGCTTAAGTGCTTCGTCCCACTCTTGGCCCGATTTCACCCGCGCTTGCCTTGGATTAGCCGGACCAGGATCATGACGATGGCGACTACCAGCAAGATGTGGATAAAGCCCCCCAGAGTGTAGGATGAGACCAAGCCGAGCAGCCAGAGAACCAGGAGAATTATGGCGATCGTTTCGAGCACGTGATTGTTGCTTTCTTTTTGTTTATTTACAACGTCGTCGGTTAAAGCCGGGAGTCGTCTGGAGCCAGAAGCGCTCCCAACAACTCCCGGTGGTTCTGTGCCATCAGCATCCGCAATCTTGGCGCAGAGCCCGCTCCACTGCCTCACGGGTTTCCCCGGTGCGTTTTTGGATCCGGCCTACCAATTCGTCTTCTTTCCCTTGAGCGAATTGAAGATCACTATCCGTGAGCTTGGCCCATTTTTGCTTGAGTTTGCCTTTGGCGATGTTCCAATCACCTTTAATTTCGAGTTTATTCATATAATTTGGCTTATTTGTTTTAGTTGACCCAATCCAGCGTCCTTCTGTTTGACCGGTTTTGTTTTAAGGCTGCATAGCCTTTAGCCAATCCCATGCCATGTCATGAAGCGCCACTGCCCGCATCGCCGAGCCCTGTGTTTAATGATAGAAAGTGTTCCCGGAACCACGCGTTAGACACCAGAGACAGCGCAGATTGCAAGACTCACCTTGCAAATCGCGGGAAAGGATGGCAGAAAAATGCGGGGTCAGAAAAATGGGAGAATTTCATATTCCTCCGCCCGTAGTGTTTGGCCCAACACCTCCGGCGCCAACCCAGCACCATTGACAAATGCGGCCCATCTGGCTTAGCGCAGGTTTCCAAACCCAATGTCCCTAGCTTTTGCACGCGTAAAGCCGGTCACATATTTATTTAGCGTGCCGTGTAGCGCAGACTTCGATCAAAACAGCAGCACGCGCCCGGTGACGGACGGAGGGTCCTTTCGCTCGCCCGGACGGCTCTCCGGTGCTTTTTGCTCGTGGACATCGACGCGCTCAAGCGAAGCGAGCAGGAAATCGAACACGCACACCCTTACGACCAAGCCATTCTCCGCACGCCGCGCGACCCGCTCATTGTCTTGGGAGGCGTAAAAAAGGCCAGGCTTTAAAGCCTGGCCCTCTTCTGTAACATCTCCTACTTGGACCCTTTGCGCATGGCGGGTTCTTCCTCCTCGTTCTCTTCCGCATTGACCGCGGACTGAGCGATGTCCGTCAACTTCTCATCGGCAGCCTTTTCCTCCTCCAATGTTTCCTCCAACAGCCCGCTTGCTGCCTCTTCTCCGAGCAGTTTGGCCCAGGCTTTGAGGGATCCATAGGAAGCGATTTCGTAATGTTCGGCCTTCTGCGCGGCACAGATGAGCGCGGCGTCGCCCTCCTTCTCCTTGATCAAGTCGTCGCCCTCTTCAACGAGGCCCTGCATGGCTTTGCACTTCTTGGCTTTGACCGGTTCGTCCAGCGCTTTAAATACTTTCTCAAGACGCCGCACGTGCTCCTGGGTCTCTTCCAAGTGCGCTTCGAAAGCCGCCCTCAGTTCCTCATGCCTCGCGGCTTTGGCCATTTTGGGCAACGCTTTCAAAAGTTGCTTCTCGGCGTCATAAAGGTCCTGTAACTCCTCCACGAACGTTTCACGTAATTCACTCATAACATTTTCCTTTGTTTTGTTGGTTGTTCAAACACTACTTGGATTTTTACATTAACCCTTCGCGCGCCTCGATCAAGGAGGGTGAAGACCTCAGAGCGCTATTCTCTTTTAGGGCTATGCACTTTACAACAGTACCCACCGCCAGTTGTGGTGGAGAGCTACCGAAACAGCACCAGGCACGGCATCCGCCGCGAGTGATGTCGTCAACAGCATACTCCCATTCTCTTTTACCCGACATCGAACCGCGCATGGTGTATCTTGCCTAAAACGGAATCACGCTCATGCGACCAAATTTTGTGCCTCGTTATCGCCAACACGCGCCTCAACTGTCGAGAAGCCGGCAGTTGAGAATCAGACTAACCGGACCCGTTCTGGACTGATGAGCGACACCCGAATCTTGGATGCGATTATCGTGGGAGCGGGTGTCGCCGGCCTTTCGGCGGCAATCTTTCCGGGCGCGCCCAACGCCACACCCTCGTGATCGACTCAGGAAAATCGATGGCAAAGTGGGAGCCTGACTGCCAGCGCCCAAGCTCCGGGATTAAGTAATACGCCCCGGATTTTTTACCATGGTTCCCTCCATGGGGCCTTTCCCCCCTTCGGGGGCCCTTGTGATGCAGAGGATCTGGTGCGAATCTCTTCCGGAAAAGGAACAGGGAAGAATTTATGCAAAACGGATCTTCATTCGTCGGGCTGCTCAAAGATTTGAGTCACCAACTCAAGACCTTCATGCGGGAGGAATTTCAGTTGGCAAAGACGGAAGTCGTCGAAAAGATTTCCAAGCTGGGCAAAAACGCTGTGAGCGTTGCGGTGGGAGGGTTGTTGGCTTATGGAGGCCTCCTGCTCTCCCTGGGAGGCCTGGGCCTATTGCTGGCGTTTCTTTTGGAGCGTCTCGGAATGCCCCTTGTGCTGGCGGGTTTCGCGGGTTTCGGAACAATCGGACTGCTCGTGCTTGCCGTGGGAGGCTTAATGGTGGTCAAAGGACTCAAAGCTCTCTCAAAGGTTTCTTTAGTCCCGGAAAAAACAATTGAAACTTTGCACCAGCTTAAAGGCGATGTGCCTGCGCCCCAGTCGGAACCTGCGCACCAAAAAGAGGAGCGACGCTCGAGTGAGGACATCAAGACGAGCGTCCTGGTAACGGAAAACCAGATGGCGGGCACGCTGGAAGAACTGGGCGATCGCTTGACTCTGCGCCGGGCTAGGCGCAAGGCGGCAGCCGACATCCGCGCCCATCCCTACCGATGGAGCCTCTTGGCGATGGGGACCGGAGCCGCCGGAAGCTACCTCCTGGGGCGAAGCTGGGCCCGCCACCACAATGGATTGTCCTCCCACTAATTCAAAGAACGTTCAAGATGAGAATAAGGCGTGCAGGATTTTGGGTCGCGGGCGAGGCGCATATCCGCAGCGCCCTGTAAAGAGCGAGCAACGAAGCCAGCGCCCCAAGGGATTTAGGCTCGTCCTGAACTCTTAGGGGGTGGTCAGGGGGGCCGGCCAAGCCACTTTTCGCCGATTCTCGTTATTGGCACCCGTTTGGCCCCCGCTGAACCCTGGTCACGGCCGTGGAGTCTTCTTTCTGCGTTCGCGGTCCTGAATGAAAATGCAAACGAGCAACCAGAACCCCCCCCCGCCGCAGCGCCCAGGAAGCAGAGAATCGCCAGGCCGGGATAGCCAAACAACTGGAAACGAGTTTGAGCCTGCATCAAAGTCGAAGCTCCCATGATCAGCGCTGCGAGGACGATGCCGGCAGTGATGCGTTGGCAATTTTCTGAAGCCCCTCCATCACAGTTTTTGCGTCGAGCGCGCGGACTTTCACTTCCAATTCGGAGTTGGTGACCTTGTCCAGGAAGCGGTTTATTCGCGATGGCAAATTGCCGACGAATTCTTTCATCTCCAAAAGCGAACTCAATGCGCTTCCTTGTGTGGCCTGCTTTCGCACTCGCCGCGTCATCAACTCGGACACGTTGCGGCGGATGGAGGCATTCGGATCGAAGGAGGGATCAAGAATCTGTCCGACTTCATCCAGTTGCAGCAGAGTTTTTCCGAGCAGCGTCAGTTCACTCGGCACGTGCAAGCCGTTATCTGCTCGCTGTTTCCCTCGCTGATGGCCAGGAGCAGTTTGACCAAATTGTCCTGCATGCCAGGCGTGGTGTGACCGACCATGCCAAGGTCCAGCAACGCCATGTGGCCGCCATCCGTGACGAAAACATTTCCCGCTTGCGGGTCAGCGTGGAACAGCCCGTCCACCAGCACTTGTTTGAGATACGCTTTGAACAACTGTTCCGCCAACGCCGCCCCCTTCATGTCGAGGCGGGCTAGCGGGCTGAGCGCGGTGACTTTGCGGCCCTGGACGTAGTTCATCGTAAGCACCCGCCGCGTGCTATAATCAGCCACGGGTTGCGGGACATCGATCAGCTCGAACTCTTTAAGGTTGTTGCCCAGCGTAATGAGGTTCTGGGCTTCGCGTTCATGGTTGAGCTCCTCTTGAATCGAGACGCGAAATTCTTCCAGAATATTGAGAAAGCGATGGCGTTTGCCGAGTTCGGTATGGCTGTCAAAGAACTCGGCAATTTCGGTGAGCACTTCGAAATCTTCGGTGATCTGTTTCGCGATGTTGGGCCGCTGAACTTTGACTACCACCAGGCGGCCGTCGCGCAAGGCGGCAGAATGAACCCGGCCGAGCTAGGCGGCCGCAATGGGCTTTGCATCGAAATGCGAGAATGCTTTCGAAATCCTAACGCCCAGTTCACTCGCTACGATCTCTTCGATTTCGGCAAAGGAGAATGGTTTGACCTTGTCTTGCAGCCGCGCCAGGGCCTTCACATACGGTTCGGGCAACAGATCGGGGCGCCCTGAAAGGACCTGTCCCAGCTTGACGTAGGTTGGCCCCATCGCTTCGAGATCGTCGGCCGCTTGTTCACGCGTCGGCTGCCCTTCGTCCCCCGTTTTCAACTCCTTGGGATCGATGCCTTCGTCGATTCCCATCTGCTGCACAAGATCAGAGCGCCCGTACCTCCAGAACAACTGCGCGATTTGGCTGTAGCGCCTGAGGTGGTTAGGGGAGAGTTTCATTATGTTCACCAAGTTGAATCCGTGGCCAAAAACCCCGGGTCTGACCGAACCAGCATGATAAATGATGCGGTAGAATTGTCAGAAAATCCCGCGCTCAAATTCGCTTGAGCGCGGGAAGTCTTAATTACCGGGACTCCACAACGTATCCCTTGCCCCCAGCAACTTTTTGGTCCTTCGGTGTGGATGCTTCGCCCGTCGTGCAGATGTCCTGCGCGCCCGCGTCCTTAAAGATCGCCTTGGCACGGTCGATCTCCTCCGAGCTATCGGTGTGAACAGAGATGAGAATGTTGCCTTGCTTTATCTTGCCCTCATAACGCTTCGCTTCGAGTTCGGGGATGCCCATGCCGATGAGCCCGCCCGTGATGCCGCCGGCGGCAGCGCCGATGGCCGCCCCGCTCAGCGCCGCCATAATGGGGCCCGCCGCGATGAAGGGCCCAACTCCCGGAATAGCCAGGGCGCCGATCCCGACGAGCCAGCCCAAGGTGCCGCCCAGCAGGCCTCCGGTGCCAGCCCCAGTGGCCGCGCCTTCCGGGGCCTTAGTGTTTTTCTCATGCGCAAAATCCCGGCTTGTTTCCTTGTCCGGGAAAAGCGCGGAAATATCATTATTGGAGAAGTTCGCGGATTTCAGCCGCTCGACAATTTGTTCCGCTTGAGCGCGGTTGGTAGAGATGCAGAAGACAGATTTCTTTGACATATATGTTTTCTTTCTTTTTTTGTTTTTGGTTTACCGAATTGGTTCCCGGCCTGTGGGCGCGAGCTTTACTTCGAGCTGGTTGTCCACGTTTTCCGAGCCTGCGACTCTGGTCGCGATCTCGCTGAGGATGCGTTTTTCGTCCGCCGTATTGACCGGCCCACGGAGAGTAACGTGCCCTCCGGCAGTAATGATCTTCACATTGTGAGCGCTCGTGGAAAGGTCGCTTGAGGCTACCACTTCCTTGCGGATCCGAGTGGTGATGTCTCTATCGCCAGGGCTCTTGCCTTGGTCAAATGGAGTAAGGGTCTGATTGTTGCGATCTCGCACATTGCGCACCGTGTTGTTGGCATCGGCCACCGCGTTCGTGGTGAAGTAAGGCTCGACGTGATAGGAACGATAAACCCCGTCGGCGTAGATTGGCTGGCCAAGGTCAGGCCACTCGCTGGATTTGAAGTGGGGTGCACTGCTCAACATATCTTTGGAAGCATCGAGTTGAAGGACATCTCGTTCCGTGTTGAACTTGAGCGCGGTTGGCGGCACGGCGCTCAGCTCGTCTCCCATCCCGAGGAACCCCCCGGAGGAAATGATCACCGCAACGACGCGGCCAGCTCCGAGGTCCATCATGAGGTTCTCGACCTTGCCGAGTTTCTCGTCCTGCATATTCTTGACGGATGTGCCCATGATCTTGCTCGCTTTCTGCACATAGCCCAGAGGTGACCCCGACTTATTGTCTGTATCAGTCACGATTCGGTCCTTATCCAAGATTACGTCCCGGCTGCGGATGGCGGCCGTGTTGGGGAAATCCCCTCGGTGGGTAAACGTGAAGTAGGGTTGCTCACCATAGTGGCTATAGACCTCCGCTACATGGTTGGAGTCGCAGCACTCGGCCCACTTCGACATCTCGAACTTGGGCGCACCCTTCAGTTTCTCTTTGTCAGCGTCCAGGTGAACGACTTTGTTGGCGACATCGTGATGCAACGCTCCCGGCGGCACGGCGTGCAGGGAGTCTCCGATGCCGATAAACCCACCCGTGGACAGGATAACGTCAACAATTCGTCCCGACTCCACATCGATGGCGAGGTCCTCGACTTTGCCCAGCTTTTCGTTCTGGTAGTTTTTGACTTCCATCCCGATGAGGTCGCTAGCTTTGGCCGCGCCGTTGAGCTGATCCGTCCGGCGCGCGTGAGGCATGCCGTTACGGGTGTAATCGGGTCGATCCGTTTTGGAGTTAGGTGTGTCCTCTGCCAAGGCGGCGCAGGCCAGGAAGGACGCAGTAGAAGCCCAAGTGATGATTTGTAATTTTCGTTTCATTCGTATCTCTCTTTCAAAACTGTTTTAATTGATTTTGTTTCCCGAAGCTCACCGTTAAACCTGAACTCGAACCCTGACAATGGGGTGTTCATTCCATAAAAACACCTGCCACAAGGGAAGAGTGAGTGAAGACCCTGGTCGCCAAACCCTGTCGCCATGGGCAACGGTGATATTTTCTTCAGCGCGAATCGGGGTAATGACGCCTAGTGCCCAGTGGTGGCCTCGGTTTCCTGCTTGACTCTCATCGCTCCCCTCTCTATTGGGAATAGCAAAATATTTGAACTATGGATAAAGAACTAAAGGCGGATAAATTTATCGTGACCCGGGATCAGATGGTTAAACTGCTCAATGAAGATTTGGCGCGGGAATACCAAGCAATTATTGCTTACACCGTTTATAGCCAGGTCATCAAGGGAGCGCAGTACATGGACATCGCACGGGAATTGGAAAAGCACGCCGGCGAAGAATTAGACCATGCTCTAAAGATTGCCAAACAGATCGACTATCTGGGGGGCAAACCAGTGGTGACGCCGAAAGTGGTTGTGACTCCGGATGATCCGGCAGAGATGTTGCGGGCGGATTTGGAGAATGAGAGAGAGACGGTGGCAAACTATCGCGAGCGCATCCGGCAAGCCGAGGCGATGGGTGAATTTGCCCTAAGCGAAACGCTGCGCCGGATTATCGCGCAGGAACAAGAGCATGAGATTGATTTGTGCGACGCCCTGGGGATTGATGTTCCGGTTCCGAAAAAATCGTCCAACAGAAAGGGGAGGGATCCCAAGGCACAGGGATGAACATGGGAGTGTGATGTTGCCCCTTTTCCCGTTTGTTCCCAAAAGCCTCTCAGCCCCATGAACGATCAACCTACTGAGACAGGTGCGGGCCGCGTGGCATCCAATGATTCCAAAATAACGCCGCGATTTCGAACGTTACGCATCTGGCCGGCAGCACTTCTGGTCAGCCTGATGCTGGCGGCGAGGTATGGGCCGGCCTGGGTGGAAGGTGGTCTCGGAAAATACTGGATGGTGGCGGTCTTCGGCCCGCTATTGTGTTGCCTGCTAATGCTGGTTTGGTGGGTCACCGCGAGTCGAGCTACCTGGAAGGAGAGACTGTTTGGGTTTCTAGGACTGGTTGGTGCCCTGTCGCTAACCCTCCTGCTGGTGGATCCGACAATGAGGGGGCCAGGAACCTCCTACCTCACCCTCCCAATGGGGATGATGGCATTTGCCCTCGCAGCGATCGCCCTCGCGAGGCGCCCTCCAGGCGTCCGGGCCGGAATGGCCCTCTTGTTCGCGTTGGCGGGTTTCGGATTCTCGACTCTGCTCCGAAACGAAGGGATGACGGGCGATTATCAACTCGGCACCCACTGGCGCTGGTTGCAAACCCCGGAAGCTTCCCTGCTCGCCCGCACAAAAATGGAATTCCCGGCTAAAGTGGACGAGACGAAAGGCAATAAGGCTGACAACATCACCGCCGCCACGCAAACCACCGGCAAGACGAAAACGGCGAAACCGTTCTCAGATCCAGAATGGCCGGGATTCCGCGGACCGGACCGAGCCGCGCACACCGGGGGCTTACAGCTCGCAACAAACTGGGCGGACCACCCTCCAGAACCGTTGTGGCGAATCCCGGTCGGACCAGCGTGGTCATCGTTTGCGGTCGCGGGTCAATGGCTTTTCACCCAGGAACAACGCGGACCGATGGAGACGGTGGTTTGTTATGATGCGGCTACGGGCCAGGAAGTGTGGAAACGCGAAATAAAAGCACGCTTTGACGATCCCCTGGGCGGACCTGGTCCAAGGGCGACGCCGGCACTGGCAAATGAAAGCTTGTACGTCACGGGAGCGAGCGGCATGTGCCTGCGACTGAATCCTGCGACCGGCGAAATCATCTGGAAACAGGATTTAACAGCGATGCCGGGACGGAAGCTTCCCATGTGGGGGTTCGCGGCCTCGCCATTGGTGACGAAAGAATTGGTAATTGTTTACGCCGCCGGCTCTGGTGACAAGAGTCTTATCGCGTTGGATGCGGCGTCAGGAGCGCCGCGCTGGTCGGCCGCGGCCGGGACAGATTCGTACGCCTCGCCCCAATTGAGCACGATTGCTGGCGAAGAACTCGTTCTAATGCTTTCCAAGGACGGCCTGCTTCTGGCCGATCCCGCAACGGGCCGGGAACGTCTTAATTATGAGTGGAAATTCGCACAGTACCGGGCGCTGCAACCGAATGTCGTTGGAAGCGACACAATTCTATTGCCGACGGGAATGAACACGGGAACCCGCGCCATCCGGATTTCGAAAGCTCTCTCGAAAGCCGGCGGCATAAGCCAATCCAGCGGGCCGATAAAAGATCAGTTGACGGCAGAGGAGCTGTGGACCTCCCGCAATCTGAAGCCGGATTTCACCGATTTAGTCACGCACCACGGGTATGCTTATGGGAATGACGCCGGCGTCTGGACATGCATCGATCTGAAAACAGGGGAACGGAAATGGAAGGGAGGCCGTTATGGAAAGGGACAGGCCTTGTTACTGGAGAATTCCGGACTGCTTCTGATTGTAGCGGAATCAGGCCAGGTCGTGCTCCTTCTAGCGGATCCCAACGAATACCGCGAGGTCGCTTCATTCAAAGCGCTCGAAGGAAAAACGTGGAACCACCCGGTGGTGGTCGGGGACCGGCTTTATGTGCGCAATGCACAGGAAGCGGCCGCGTACAAGCTGCCGTTGGCGGAGAATAGCCCCGCGATACCGAGGACGGTATCAGCGGCGCATTAGACGCCGACCCCATCGGTTTTGAGGCATGCTCCGGGAAATCCGAATGCAGCTTTCATTCGATTTCCTGTGCCGAACGCGTTGCCGAAAATAAACACGTTAAACACGTTTTGGTGCACCCTCATTACACCGGGGCTGACGTTTTGCTGACAGCGCGGGCGGTGGTTCAAGCGAGGTCAGCGACTGCCGCAAATCGAACCCTCGTATCGAATGAATCCCCCGGATCAGGCGGGGGTCTGGGTTCAACCGCCGCAGGAGGCCCGCAGGTTGGGATCTAGCCCGGATAATTCACCAACCCATTCGCTTTTTGGTCTTAGAGTGAGGTTTGAACCAATTCTGACCGGGTGTTTCTTACTTTCACTGGTGTAAATTCTCGCTGACAGTGTGTCCGCCCTTACGCGCCCGCTCCCGAGCTT
>JBBRPK010000176.1:0-10976 GCA_038228235.1 Verrucomicrobiota bacterium | reverse complement strand
GCAGCGGGCTGTGATGGCCGAGTCAACGCAGGCCGCAGACAAAAGACCCGCCGCCCGGAGGGTTTTCGTACGCCCACTACCTTTGTTGCTCCTCGGTCACAGACCCCTGGCGGGTATGCTCGCTCGTCGCGCCTCGCCATCAAGCCCTTTCCGCGAAAACAGAACCACGCGGAATTTTAAAACAGGCTCTAAGCCAATTTTCACCCACAATCATCCCCCCTTGTTTCAAACGGTGGGGATTTTTTTCGTCCGTCCTGGCAGTGTGCCTGCTTTTCCATGCCAACCAAATCAGCCGCTTCGTTACGTTGTTAGCCATAGAGCCTGTTTTAAAATTGCGTGGGGCCCTGCGGCGCGGGCACATGGCCCTCGGTCTTTGTTTTCAAGCCAAGTTCCTCTTGTAGTCCGGCGAGCCGTACGAGGGCCTTCTTCCTCTGGTCGAAGGGCACGCGGTTGTTGACCCAATCGAGAATGATCTTCACTCGTTTTGCCGGCGATTGGCCTGACGCTTTTTGTAAGTGATCAACTAATTCGTGAAGGTGAACGAGATCGGACAGTTTGCCGGGCGGACCGCTGATGGCCCAAGAAACCAACCAGTCCGCGAGTTGGATGCCTGCCGGGGTTTGGAAGAGACTGTCGTTTACAAATGCCGACAGCAATGGAGTGAAATCCTGGCCACCCGATCCTGTCGATTTTTGGCAGTGCTTACGATATTTCATAATCCAATCCGTGAGTCGAGGCGTGGTGAATGCGCCGATGTACTCTCCCAGTTTTCCCGAAGTGTCCGACCGTGCCGACCGTCTCGCGCTCAGACTAAAAAACGACTTATGAACGAGGCCTGCGCCAAAGGATAAAGATTCAATTACTCCAGCGGTCCCAGCAGCTACCTCGCCCCGGCCCAAATCGGAGCCTGCGCCAAAGGATAAAGATTCAATTACTCCAGCGGTCCCCACACGAGTGGTATCAAATAGCGCCATCGACGGTTGATAGAGTTCCGATTCAGGGCGGCTCACCGCGACTTTTTCCGTCTCGTCCCATGCGATAAAGGCGGCGCCTTCGCACACCAGATTGCTTTCCCTTGCCAGGGCAATGGCTTCCTCCTTCTGCCCCTTGGCCAGGAATAGATCGATGCGGCGCTTCATCCAGAGCAGGCGCGGGGCGGATGAGTTTGTTTCCGTCAAATCGAAGTGATATTGTTGCCTGACGCCGTCCGGAAGTGTGGCCTCCAACGTTACTGTGGTTGTCGGCCGCGGTGAAAACTTATCCAGGTTGCCGCTAATGATTGCCTGCCCGGTTTCACTGGCCTGGCGTGGCATGAGCCGTAAAGGAAGGGATAGGATCTCCCCCGCATGCAAGCCCGGGAGGTCTGCTCCAGCCAACTCCCAGCCCTGGGGAGGACGTATTGAGGTCAGCACCGGTCTGCGCAGCCGGTCCCCCAGGCGCGCGACTGCGCCGGCGATGTCATCTTGTGGCGCCATCAGGCAGGAGGCGCCATGATGCTGTGCCGCCAGCTTGTTCAGAAAGCCATCGTTGAAGGCAACATCAATTCCAAAGACATTCACGCGCAAATTCGCGTGCCGGGCCAGACGATCCAGCACCGCCGCCTCATTGCCTATTTGCCCATCGGTGATGAGCACCAGGGCTGCCGGGCGGCCTGTCGAATGCGCGCCCACTTTTTCTAACACATGCTCCAATGCGGGCAAAAGTTCCGTACCGCCATCCGCTCCAAGCGATTCCAGCTCCCGCACTGCGGGGTCCGCCATCATTTGGTGGACGGGCAAAGGCTTCTCCGCAAAATCCCGAAATTGGCTCTCGAAAAACGTGGCCCAGACCCGATCTTGTTTTCCCAAAGTTTGCAGGAATTGGTGGAAGGCCTGGACCGCTTTACGCCATTTAAGACCCTGCATGCTGCCCGACCGGTCGATCAAAAAATAAATATCCTGCGCGTAAACATCGGAGACCGCCACTTGCAGAGGCGCGCAAAGTCGCAGCAACGCGAATGTGTCCGAGGGGCTATGGCTGACCCATCCGGACCGCTTAACTTGTTGTGGCTGCGCTTCCGTCCAGCGCAACACAAAGTCGCAGTCCGGCACAGCCCCTTGATCGGCGAGCGCCACTTTCACTGTCTCCGCCGAGGGACTGACTAACATAGGGTGGCTGGGTGAGGAAATGTCCTTCAACTCACTTGCGGTCTGCTCAAGCACTCCATTGACCGAAAGGTAAGCGGCATTTGGGTGCAGCCGGTCGATGCGAGGTGGCGAAATCCGCGAAGCATCCGGCACCTCATCAGTGTCATCCTGAGCGCCACGTCCCCGGGGAGCGCGCAGCAGGGGCGTGCCGGGGACATAGCGCATGCCTGGGCAGAATGGGACATGGAAAGATGTCCAATCCCCCAAGCGGGTCAAAGTTTGGAAATAGGCAAAGCGAATGACGACTACATCGCCGGGCTGAACATTCCCCAGGGAAAGAGTGAATAGATTGTCACGCTCCATTTCCACCAACGCGGTCCGATGACCGGCCGCTTTCTTTTCCCTTGCCAATTGCCGGGCGCGTTCTCTCTCCTCAACTTTGGCCCGGATGATTCGGCCATTGACGTGCATCTCACAGCGGTAAATGGCCGCACTGGCGGGCAGCGGAAAGCTGTAGAGACAGTCCAAGGGTTGAGCGTTGTTCTGATGAAAGATCTGGTCCATCTCGACGCTGACTACGTCTCCACAAACGTCGAACGTGCATTCCAGGCCTTTGAGCGGGAGGATGATTTTAGTTTGCTCCAGCCAGGCCACAAGGCCGAAGGCAGTGCGCGGGGCAGGGGAGTGATTCAAGAGGCGATTATTCATTATGGGTTCCTTTTTTTTCCACGGGCAAGCCATGGACTTTTTCTTTCGGAGTCAGGATGGCCAGCAACCGCTCGCGCAATGCAGCCGGGACTGCCCTGCCTTTGCGCGACATCACCATAAACTCCTCGTTTAACGGTGTCATGCACCATGATTCGGTTGCTGCCGGACGAAACGCAGTCAATGAGGCTTGCTCCAGCTCTGCCAAGCCATGGCGTTCGATTCGTTTGAGATCTTCCAACGAGCGGCCGAAGAGCAATTCCTGGATTCGGTTCAAAGGCAGACCTTGGGCTTGCAACAACCGTATGGCCACCAACTGCAGCCGATGCTTCTCGCCAAAACCGTTGCCTCCTCCGATCAAGGGGGGATCAAGCAAGCCAAGCGTGCGATAATAGCGAATGTTGCGCAAAGTCATGCGCTCCCCGGCCTGTCCATTGGCGGGTGACACGCCGTGCTGTTGTGACCATTGATTGACTAGCTCGGCCAGGTGCTCCGCTGAGAACATCTCATTCATGGGCTCACTATGACAGTAAACAGTGTTACTGTCAACAACAAAATTTCGAGAGACCTAAAAATCTAACAAGCGAACCCCTTCTCGAGCTTGGGTATGCCGGCAATTTTGCCGTTGCGCATATTACGAAAGCAATCGGAAAAGCACTTGGCAAAGGCGTTTAAAGCCGATACCCGGAAAAATTCAATATGCGGAAGCGACCCCGAAACACCGCGATGCAGACCGCCACCTTTCCCTCGACATGCCGGGGGAAGCGGGTGCCATGGGAACAAATCAGAGGGGTCGAACCGCCAACCCGCGCGCGCTCTCATCGAAGCACCGTAATTGGGGGCCCTTTCACGGGGCCACGATGGTTCGATAGAATCGGTGGGTTTGATTCCCGCCCGCCGGATCAGGGACCGCGAGGGGTCCATTGGCTACATTGGTGTTAATGGTAGTCCAGTGGAGGAGATCCGAGGAGGCTTGGACGTAATTGGTTTTTCCAGGAACCACGTTGCTCAAAGTGACGCCGGCGTGCAGGCCATCGTTATTTGCCGTGAGGGTCAACCCCTGGAACAAATCGCTGAGAGTATTCGCCCCGGCGGCATCCCCCAGGAACGGACGCACCCCAAAGATGGTCTGCATGGTGCGCAGGGTGGAGCTGTGGTCATGGAACGCGGTGCTGGCGTAGCCGCCGCCTTTGGCGAGCGGAGAAAGAACGATCATGCCTATGGGAGCGGGAAAGAAGCTATTGCTTTCGTCCCAGGTGATAAACACCGCCCCATTGTTCAGGAAGGCCGAAGAGGCGAGGATTTGCGGCAGTTGCTGGGCCAGCCAGACGTCCCCCTGATGCGAGGCGCTGGTGCTGCCGGGGGCGAGATCGTGCATGTCATTCGTCGCGTTTGGGGTGATGAAGTTGTAGCGGCCGATCTGGCCGGATGCGAGATCGGCGGCAAACTGAGAGAAGGGCCGCACATGGTTGGTGCAGTAGTCAAAGTCCGTCGTTACGTCGTCGAAAAAGGCGAACGGATTATGGTAGGCGGTATAGGGCGGCGAGTTGTTCGTGCCGGTGGTCCCGGGAGGCAGGTCCTCCATGTAGCCGCGCCAGTCGATCCCGGCATTGTTGAGGAGCGTAGCGAGGTGGTTGGGGCTGGCAATCCGATTGGTGGCCGGCCCGGCATCGGTGGTAAAGCCAAAGTTATCGCCCGCCTCGAGCCAGATGTAATTCGGTTCGCTGGGATGCAGATTGTTGTGGCTGAAGTATTGTTGGCAATACGAGGCCTGAGGCAGCAAGCTGTTGATGTAAGGACAATTGGTGCTTCCCTTGATGGCTGACCAATCCTGATTCTCCATGATGATGAAAAAGACCGTCTTAACATTCAGCAAACCGGCGGAAACCAGTCGCGAGTCGCGCCCCACCCCGAGCGACGCGGGCACGATAGTGTTCGGGCTGTCGGCCTGGTCGGTGATGCCCGCCACGGCGAGCGTGTAGTCGAATTGCACGTCCCGCCCAATGGTCGTGAGCAAGACGCGGTTGGGCGCCACCATTTGCGCGCTCACCACGGTCGCGCCCGGCGAGAACGTGTAATGCGCAACGTTCGTCGCGGTCGCCGCCGAAACCGGCTCGGAAAAAATGACCAGTACGCTGTTGAAATCGTTGGTCGCGAAGGCGGCGACGAGGGTGGGCGGGGTCGGATCGGGAATAATCGTCAGTTGGGCGACGGTGCTGGTGACGGCGTTCATCGAGTTGCTGGCGATGAAAGAGTAAGAGCCGGCGTTGACGCCATGCACCAACGTCAGGGTGAGCGAGGCATTGGTCCCGTTGGTGAGGGGCAAGCCATTCTGGAACCATTGGTAAAACACTGGTTGCCCTCCAAACGTATCGGCAAAAAAGCGAACCGATTGACCTTCGTTGCCCGCTTGGGAGGCGGGTTGGTTGACGATCGACATCGGTTCATCATTCCGAGGAAAAATGCGCAGATTCATGCCGAACACCACGTCTGAACTGGTCGCGGACGATTGATGGACTTCGACCGCCAGGAGGTTGTCCCCGGCGACCGCGTTGGTGGCGGCCAAAAAAAGCCGCTCATAAAATGTGCCGTTAAAGGCAGCGTTGGCCGCGAAGTTTGTCGCAAAGTTTATCGCGTTGACGTCGCCGCTGACGCGAAGCCGGGCGGCTTCCAGCCCGTTGAGGTAGAAAACAGCCCCGTCATCGAGCAGATTGGAGGCGACCAGCACCAGATTGCTGCGACCGGCAGGCAGAGTGAAGTGGGTGCGGAAATAATAGGTAATGATGGCATTGCCGAGGACATTGCTGAGCGGCAACGGGGTATTGATCGGTTCAGGAAAGAAGGGCTGCGATGATTTCGCAAGAACGGCCTCGCCATTGGGCCAAGGGCTGTCGTCGTAGAGAAGGCCACGCCAGGTATTACTGAGGTCATTGCCGGAGGCATTGTAACGCCATGTATTTGTGAACTCCATGACATGGAGAGTCGTCTCCCCACCGACCACGGTGAGGTTGACAATGCTGCTGGTGGCGGACCCGAGCGAGTTGGTGATGATCACGTAATAATCGCCAGCCCCCGTGAACGGAGAGTTCGGCTGGCTGAGAGAGGCGTTGGTGGCATCCTGAACAAGCCCCCCATTCTTAAACCACTGATATTGCAGCGGCGCGGTGCCGACTGCGCTGACGGAAAAAGTGCTGTTCTGGCCAACGAAGATGGTGTTGCTTGCCGGTTGCCCGGTGATAGAAGGCGGCCCCTGGGGAATGGGGGTGGCCAGCATGGCCATGCCGAAGACGATATCGGGGCTGGTGCCACTGCTCTGGTGAACCTCGACGGCAATGACATTGTCCCCTTGCAGGAGGAGATTGGAAGGAATGGTTGCGATCGTAAAGACCCCCTCCGGATTGGCATTTTGCGCAAATGTATTGGCGGTGACTGTCCCGCCGCCTATCCGGATGCGCTTATACTCCGTGCCATTGATGTAAAAGACGGCGCCGTCGTCGATCAGGTTCGAAGTTGTGACCGAGAGGGTTATCGGGTCATTCGTAAGGGTGAAATGGGCGCGAAAATAGAAGTTGGTGATATAAGAACCGGAGGCGTTTGTGAGGGGCAAAACGGTATTGGTAAGCGAGATGGTGAGGGCATTGTTGTCTTCAAAAGCCAGCACACCCGGGCCCGCCAGCCACGCTGCATCAGCATAGGCGGGCTGGCGCCAGGAGGATCCCAGCTCCGTCCCGGATGCGTCGTATTTCCACACGTTGGTCAGCGGGAGCACCAGAAAGGTGTTGGAGACCTGGCCGCTCGCAGGCAGAGAAGTCAGGAAAAAAAACGCCAGCAAAACGCCGGCACCGAGCACCAATTCTCGCGTCAAAGATTTCATATTGTAATCCTATAGACAAGAAGCGGGCGGGACGGTTACAAGAATCGCCTTGCGTCTGCGGCGGGAAACAACGGTGACATTGGCATAGCGGGGGAAGGGATTCGCAGCTCGCAGATTTGGCTCTCATGGTTGCGCGCGCGACATCATTTTGCTTTTCTCAAACAATAGAGTTGCGTCAAGGTGCGGATGAGCAGGCGGTCACCGGCCATTGCCGGGGTGGCCATGCACATTTCGTCGAGGGCATTCGTGTGCAGCAGTTTGTATTCGGGTCCGGCTTGGAAAACGAAAGTGTCGCCGTCCTCGCTTAAAGCGAAAATTTTTCCATTGGCCGCCCACGGAGAAGCGGTGAACGAAGTTGTTCCTTCTGAACGAACGCGCTGCTTATCATAGATTTGCCGGCCCGTGCGCGCGTCATGGCAGCTCAGGAAACCGAAGTCGAACAACACGTACAGGTAATCCTCATAGACTAATGGTGAAGGATTATAGGAGGCGGCGGTGGGCTGATACCAGGCGATGAATTCATTGTTTGTTTCTCCGGGCTTC
Source organism: Verrucomicrobiota bacterium (assembly GCA_038228235.1). GTDB lineage: Bacteria > Verrucomicrobiota > Verrucomicrobiia > Limisphaerales > JBBRPK01 > JBBRPK01. The sequence continues at coordinate 3,728 of JBBRPK010000176.1, read as the reverse complement.
AAACTGATGTCGCCCGAGGCGCCAGGTTTGATGGCGAAAACCGGACGGACTTTGTCGCCCACGTAGCCAGAGGAGATGTAGAGCAGGTCGAACTTCGAAAAAGGCGTTGCGATCACAATGGAGGACATTCCGCCGGCCTCCCAAAGAGGCTTTCCCTCGAGATCATAGGAACGCACTCTCTTTGTGCCGGGCGTGATCAGTTCGAGGCGCTTTTCGTTTTGCCAAATGTACGGGGTCGCCCAATTGCTTTTTTCGTCACGTTCCACACGCCAGATTTCGTGTCCTGTCTGGCGGTCAAGCGCCACCAGAAAAGATCTTTCCTCGTTATCATTGACGAGGAAGAGGCGGTCTTGGTGCAGCACCGGAGAAGCGGCGGTGCCCCAACCATAACGCGTCTTTACCGGGGGCCAGTTCGTGGACCATAGAGGTTTGCCCGCGAGGTCGTAACAGAATAGGCCCACGTTGCCGAAGTAGGCATAGACGCCATGGCTGTCCACCACGGGCGTTTCGGAGGCATAAGAGTTCTTCACATGCAACTGCGTCGGCGGCGCTCCTGAATGGGCTTCCTGCCGCCAAAGCTCGCGGCCTGACTTCAGGTCCAGACAAAGGACCAACCAGTGGTGGGTTGATTTGGGGACCTCCTTCCGGTCTCCGCCAAAATAAAGTCCCTTCTTCGGGGGTTCTGTTTCGCCCTCATTGACGACGGTTGTCAGGAACACTCGCTCGCCCCACACGACCGGCGAGGACCATCCGCGCCCACTCACGCCGACTTTCCACTCGACATTGTCGTGAACGCTCCAGTGGTCGGGGAGCTCCGGGTTCGCCGCCACTCCCAGGGAACCGGGTCCGCGGAATTGTGGCCAGTTAGTCGATGGAGTGGCTGCGAAGGTTGCGGAAACGGATAGTACCCACAGGAAGAAGAACCCGCTTCGCCGCAGATCTGGATAGTCAGGAGAGTACCGTAGCTTCATTGAAAGGAGTTATATGGAACCGAGGGGTTCGAGCAAGGAAAGAATGGTCCGGCGGCCGCTCGCCAAACTTTTAAGCACTCCTCCTTGGGGAGAAAGCGCGCCGCCGAGACCAGCTCAAAACAGAGATCATTATGCCCACGCAGGATTCCGGGAACATGACGGCGCGATGACATTTGAGTCATTTTTGGCTGACTCTTCCGTGGGCTGCGCGGACTTGCCCCCGGCTAATTTCCAAAACCCTCCCGGTTGTCGAATCGAGCTAATCCATAGCCAAAATGAGAATTGCTGTCGGGCAGGCGTATTGGTTAGGCTGCTGCCGATGAAAAAACTTATTTTCGGGTTTTTGCTCGGTTTTCTGGTCGGCGCAGGAGGTTATTGGTATTACAGCGAAGGGCGAACCCGAGACTTCAAAGAGGATTTGGCCCACTCTTCGGAGACAGTTCAGGAGAAGGCGAAAAAAGCGGGCGCTGCGCTCGTGGATGCGACCGCCAACGCGCGCATCACGGCTGCCATCAAGGCGCGGCTTTCCACCGACTTGGGCCTCTCCGCCTTGGGCGACATCAGTGTGGATACGACGGAGGGGTTGGCTACATTGTCCGGCAGCGTCTCCTCAAAGGAGGAAATCAACAAGGCCGTCAAGATTGCGTCTGAAACCGAAGGAGTGCACAAAGTTATTTCCACGCTGCAGATTAAGCCGGCGAAGTAACCCCTTCCCGTAGCGGCGGTTCTACCAGCACGCTGAAGTTTTTCAACTGCCGCACCACCAGATCGAGGGTCTTGGCCAGCAAAGGATGCGCGTCCAACTCGGAGCCAAACCCATAACCCGCCCACAATGTCCGCCCATCACGATGGAGCATCGCATCGCCGGCGCCTTCAAAAGGCAAGTCGCTGGGCAACTCATGAACGGTAAAACCGTGTTCGGAAAACCAGCGCCTGAAATAGGGCTCTTTCCCCTTCCGCTCCCGATGTAAAAACCGATTGACAGAGCTTCGTCGCGTAGCAGAATAGCGCCCGATAGCTCGCGACTTGAACCGAGTAAGCGGTCGTATGCGGCGCTTTTGTTGCACAAGGAATAGCATTTCAGGAGTAAGTCCAGTAAGTTGAGCAGGAAGGAAATAATGTATGAACAAAATTGATAAGGATGAGGTCTTTCGGCATTTAAGCGATTTTTGGAAAAGCAAAGGAATCGAGCTTCAGGAGGGGAGTTGCACGCAAGGAATCAAGAAGGGGTGCGAATTGCTGGCGGAAACCGTCAATTTGAGCCAACAGGCTTTGGAACGAGCCAGAACAGAAATGGAAAAGCACCTGGAGCAGATGCGGCAGGTCATTCACCAAAAGACGGCTCCCAGGACACCGCCCCCACAAACGCGACCAGAGCCCTCATTCGCGAAAGCGAAAGGCGGGGAGACGGGCCGTCAAGGGAATAAATCCGGCAAGGCCAAAGCAAAGATCTCGAAACGGAGAGGCGCGAAGTAAAGAAACCCTGGATGGTGAACAATTTGGGCCGCGACATCCCGCGAACAGATTTATTCCAGCAGGAGTTTCAACAGATTTCGCGTCTGCGCTGGCATCCGATTGGCTCGTCACGGAACGACGGACATTTTTCTGTGAAACTGCTTGCATTCCCTTCATAACGACTCCATTGTAGGAGTGTATTGAGCATTTTTGTTCCAGTTCCAAGACGCAATATTTTCTAAACTTGGGGCCGGTAACAGACACTAAATTGATTGAGCCCACGGGACGCTTCGAGCAGGTTTCAGCCCGATTGGTTTGGTTTCAAAATTTTTAAAGCTTGAATTTTTCAATGTTTTTCTTTTGGGTGGCTGTTGGGATGACGACATGCACCGTGTTCGCCTCTTTTTTTGAATGGGCGTTGCACCGGTATCTTATGCATAAGCCGGTGGGTAAGCTTCGTTATCCGTTCGAGCGCCATGCGCTGATTCATCACCACATTTTCAGAGCAGACCATACCTACCATCTGCTTCACGAACAGGATAAGCATACCATCCCTATGGCCTGGTGGAATGGACCCTTTCTCATTGCCCTTACCCAATTGCCTTTTGTCGTCGCCGCTTTGCTCCTTGGGCAATGGGGGTTCCTCTGCGGGTCAGTTTTCACCTCGATTGCGTATTACGCAGCCTACGAATACATCCATTGGTGCATGCACCTGCCTCGAAAGCGAATTGTGGAACGCTCCGGAGTTTTTTTCCGCCTGAATGGCCATCACCTGCTGCATCACCGCTACATGCACAAAAATTTCAATGTGGTGTTGCCGTTAGCTGATCTCTGCTTCGGCACCCTCCTGCTTCGTTCCAAGGTTCAATTCAAGCAGGCCCAGGGCCCCACTGTCCCAAACGTGCAACCAAAGTTTGCGCGCATTGATGTCTTGGTGGCGCGATGAGGCGGCGGGGCAGGGTGTCTTGGAAAACAAATCTCGTGTGGCGCTCGGCGCTCAAAACCGCCCGCTTCTAACAGAAGCAAACGAAGCCGCTGGGTAATTGAATGGGTCGAAAAGTCGAACGCCCGCATCCAGGAAGTCGCCGACGTTGTGTGTTGCAACGGTGAGCCCGTCATGCCGAGCCATGGCCGTAATGATGCTGCCCTCCCAAGGCATTAAGGGTCTGCTCAAAAATTACTTCCGGTTTTGCTGGAGACGATTTTGGTTTCGGGCGAGGCGCGACGAAGGAGCATAGCCTCAGCTCTGTAACTGAGGAGCAACGATGCCAGAAGCCGAAAGCGTCCCAGCCCTACGGGGCG
>JBBRPK010000175.1:0-11319 GCA_038228235.1 Verrucomicrobiota bacterium | reverse complement strand
CCGCCGGGCCGCTGGTGTCTTCACCCGCCCCAGCACATCGGTCTTCAAGATCGCTTCATCGGTCGCTGTCGTATTCATCGTAGCATAATGCTACGACACTTATGACTTCACAGGATAGTGGCGCTCCGCGTGACGCTTACGTTTTTAAAACCAATTCAGACAAAAACCATAACTATAAACCAAGGAACCTCCAATGCTACTCTTAGCCATCCTCTTACCACCCCTCTACTTCCTGCTCAACCAGAAGCTGGGGATGTGTGTCCTCACCAGCGCCATGTTCATACTGGCCTTCTTCCTCGCCTGCACGATCGTCATGATCCCCGGCGCGCTCATCCTCTGGGTGATTGCCATGATTGCGGCGCTGCGGCACCACCGCCGAAAGGAGATGAACCAGAACATGGTCAAACATGCCGACCTCATTGCCACCAAAATGTCCGAAAAACTTCAGCCGACCCAAACCCCGCCCCCGATATCCTCACCCACCCGCAAATGAAAACATGCTATCAAGCCTTCCTCCTCTGTGTCCTGCTCGCTTGGGCGAGCGGTTGCGCGAGCACCCATACGCAATCCAAGTTCACGGCCGACACAGTGCAGCAGATTAAGAGCGGCATGACCAAAAGCCAGGTGACGGACCTGGTGGGGCAACCCCGGAGCCGCAGCACCGACAGCGACGGCATGGAAGCCTGGCAATACCGCAAAGACGGGCAGCAGGGCAAAGGTCTGAAGACCTATGTCAATATTGCCTCCATGGGTTTGGCGTCCGGACAGGACGCGGAGTTTCAAGACATTCTCACTGTGATCTTTAAAAGCGATGTGGTCTTGAAAGTCACGTATCAGGAAAATGTGCGCAGTGCGAATCCGTTTGAGAAGAACTGAACCCAGGAACAAAATCGCGGGTACCATGGTGCCCGCGATTTTTATGTCCAGCTATTCAAGCTGAATGTTTAAAATACAGAGCCATCCCATAGGAATTATGCACGAAAGCATTGATTTTATTGAGGATTTGCAATCGGAAGGGCATGAAAAGCCGCTCACCGCATCCCACAGGATTGAAAAACATGAAAAATGGCTGGTTTTCGAGGTTTTTCATAGAATTCCTATGGGATGGCTGTGTTTAAAATACGCTAAAGCGGTTAAGTCGGCTGCTAATGGAAGCAGATGCAGCTCTGCAGAAATACTACGACTTCCAGGCTACTACAGTGAATGAGAAAGCGAACCATTTCTAATAGTTAATGTTTTTGTCGTCTTGTAATAAGGCAGCGTAATATCCGCTACTTTTTTCAGATATTTCTTGTCCCGCTGAAAAAAAACTCTATGCTGCGAAAACATTTACATCTTGGTTTGCACCAAGGAGTTTTTTAAAAAAAGAAACCCACGCCATTTTTTATGTGCTTATTTTTTGCCGACTCTTATTCAAAAAGGCTTTTGACCGTTTCCCTTTGTCCGCTGTTGGGGCTATGGCTTCTTGGTTCAGGGGCGTTCAACACCCACGCAGACCAGAAGGCGGCTACCTCGAAAGTCTGGGAGGCGCCCTATGCGGTCACGGAGAAGGGTGCCAATCACCGGGTCTGGCGGCGCGTGATGGCGCAGACCAACGCGCTGGGCCGGATCACCTATCGCACCAACTCCTTCACCGAGTTGAGCAGCGGCCTGCACCACCGGGTCAATGGGGAGTGGGTCTTGGCTAGTGAGGAGATTGACCTGACGGCCCGGGGAGCCGCCGCCACCAACGCCCAGCATCAGGTTCAATTTGCGGCCAATCTCAACGGCACCGGCTCCATTGAGCTCACCACTCCCAGCGGGGAACACCTGCGCAGCACCGTCATGGGCTTGAGCTTCTTTGACACCGCCTCGGGCCAGAACGTGATCCTGGCCGAACTGCAAGATTCCATCGGGCAGATCAGCGCCAACCAAGTCCTCTACACCAATGCGCTGGTGGACAGTCAATCCGGTTTCTTTGCCGACGTGCTCTACACCCATAAGCGGGCCAATTTTGAGCAGGACATCCTCCTGCGCCGCCAGCCGCCCGCGCCCGCCGAGTTTGGGCTCAACCCCCATACCACCCGTTTGCAGGTGTGGACCGAGTTCTTTGGCGCGCCCGAACCCAGCGTCACTTCCTATAGCGTTTCCGCCCAGGTGCCGGGCCAGAGCCGCCAGTTCCTGGCCGATCAGGCGCTGAACTTTGGCTCCATGCACATTGGCTTGGGCACTGCCTCCGCCATTGGGGGCACCACCACCAACACGCCGAACGCCGCCACCAATGGCACTATTTTGATACCCGTGGCCAAGCAGTGGGTGCATCGCGATGGCCGCACTTTCCTGATCGAGGAGGTGCCCTTTGACGCCATCGCGCCAAAGTTAAGCGCTTTGCCCAGCGGCTCCGCCGCCACCAACTCGCCCTCCAGGACGGGTGGTGGCAGTCGGCAGTCCTTTTTCTCTCGTCCCTTGCCTGTTAATAAGGAGCAGGCCAAGGGCCCGCCCATGCGGGTGGCCCAAGCGGACATCGGGGCCCAGCCTGGTTTCCGGCTCGACTACTTGATTGCGGACGAGAGCCTGACCAACTTCACCTTCCAGTCCGACACCACCTATCTGTCCAGCGGACGGGTGGATTTTTACGGCACCACCACCATTGAGGGCGGCGCGGTGATCAAGTGCGCTCCGGCGGGGGAGGGCAATAACGTGCATGGCACGCTGGTGTGTCAGACCTCGCCCTACCGCCCGGCCATTTTCACCTGCACCAACGACGACTCGGTGGGAACCCAGATCCCGGGCAGCACCGGTGTCCCAACCATCGAAATAGGCACGCAACTTTACTGGTATGATGGTGGCCCAATCAGCAACCTGCGCTTTTGCTACGCTTGGAACGGCTATGGGGGAGATGGAACCAACGTGGATGTTTCTGACTGCCAGTTCGTCAAGTGCAACCAGCCCATCACCGTCACCTCGGGCGCCACCATCCTGGGCATCCACAATGTGCTGATCACGATGGATGATTCATTCAATAACACTGCCAACAACCCCTGGGGAGCCCCGCCGACCGGGCTCATGACCTACAGCCCGGTGCTCGCTTGTTTAATCGAACACCTCACGGCGGACCTGGGTTCGCAGAACCTCATGTCCTACAATGTTTACGTGGATGATCCCTCCTCCAATTCCTTTTCCGTGACCAACTCGATTGTGTTCACACCCGTATTCGATCCCAATTACTTCTGGGGAGGCGGCCCGGTGGGGATTACCCCGGCCACCAACGCGGTTTACCAGGCCGCCAGCAATCCGGGCACGCTCTTTCAAAGCGTGGGCGCGGCCAATTATTACCTGGCCACCAACAGCCCCACACGCGGAGTGGGCACCACTAATCTATTGGCGGCCACCTTGGCGGACATTCAACAAAAGACCACCCAACCGCCCGTTGACTTGGCCACCAATTACTTTCACGCCAGCACCAATTTGTATCCCCGGGCACCGCGCGATACTAACGCCTTGCCCGACTTGGGTTACCACTATGACCCGCTGGACTATGCCCTGCAAGGCGCTTCGGTCAGCAATATCACGGTTCAACTTCTGGGGGGAGCCGCCATCGGCTTCTACGACACCACCATCGGGTATGATCCGGGCGGTCTGGTTCTGCATGGCCTGAATATCGAGGACGGGGGAAGTTTCATCAGCACCGGTTCGCCGAAGGCGATGAATCACTTGGTTTGGTACAACCTGGTTCAGGAACAATCCAACACTAATTGGGTCTCACCACTCTTTAGTGAGTCGGATCTGCTCGTCTGCAATGACTTGTCTGGGCCTCCCATTCAAATTCAGTGCCGCTTCACCCATTTTAATATCTTGAACGGCGACGGGGCAACTTTTTTCCTTCAAAGCGATGGCAATGACGATGGGTTGGGGGGAATAATCAGCTTTAGAGACTGCGAATTTGGGCCGGCAGCGTATCTGCTCATTATGCCAGGCGTTAATCCCTACTATCCCTTGACGGTCGGGATAACCAACTGCCTATTTGAACGAACCCTGCCCTATATCCAGGACACAAGCCACAACATTTTTACCGTGAGTCTGCGCAACAACCTCTTTTACGGAGGCTCCCTGACTATTTACGCGGATTCGGGGCCCACTAATGTGTTCCTCCTCAAAGACAATTTCTTCTGCTTCGCCCCGGTTTATGCCTATTCGGATGATGGTTTGACCTTCACCAATTACATCACCGCCGGGAACAACGCCTATACGACCAATCTCATCCTGCTTTATAGCCAGCTTTACGTCACCAATGCGAGTGATGTGGTGGTCACCAATTTGACCTTTCAGGCCGGCCCCTTGGGCAACTACTACCAACCCACGAACAGTCCGTTGCTGAACAAAGGCGACCTCGCGGCGAACACACTCGGCATGTATGGCTACACGGTGCTCACCAACCAAATCCCGGAGGGCACCAGTACGGTAAGCATCGGCTATCATTATGTAGCCCTAAACGGCAGTGGGAATCCCTTTGACGCCAACGGCAACGGCATACCTGATTACGTCGAGAATTGGGGTGGCTTTCTTCCCCCCGCTGGCTGGCTGATCCAGCACTTTGGCGCGGGCTACCTGACCAATTCCAGCGCCTACTCTGGCGCAGATCCGGACGGGGACGGCCTCAACAACGCCCAGGAGTATCGCTATGGCACCGATCCCTTGGTATCGCAAGGCTTTAACATTTGGGTAGGCAACCCGGCCGGCTTTTTAGGCATTCCATAAATCAAATCAAGGCAAGACATGAAACTCAAATTGAACCTGACAGCCGGGCTGCTTTTGGCGGTGGGATTGACACACTTTCTAACCACGTCCTCGCTCTGGGCGACCGGTGCCTGTACCGCCGCCCGCTTCAATGATTGGAAATCGAGTGGCTGCCACCAAGTCCCGGGTGGCAACCAAACGGTTTGCCCAACATGCCCTGTGACTGGCATGCCCCGGTGGTGGATTGATGAGCCCTATATTAATCTATACTTGGCCGACACCCCCCTGAGCTACGCTACTTCCGCCGGTCAGGAAATGGCCTTCACGTTCAATTACAAACAGCGGTATGTGCTGCCGCCCATCGACCAGTGCCCCAACGCCTATACTTTGGCTGAGGGCGCGATTTACTGGCGTTCAGGCATGAATGACGCTTATATGACCCTCATGCGCAGCGCCGGGTATACCAATGCTGCGTGGGCCCACAACTGGATGATGGACATTACTTTTTGGGATGCGCCTTGGGAAGCGGGCTTTTTCCATCCTCCTTACACCGCCCCTTCGGTATCTACCTCAACCAGCGTCTTTACGGACGGTTACGAAGCCTTCGTTAGATCGCCCTCGGGAGGAATCGACTATTTTTATAACAGCGTCAGCGGAAGCTCCTTAAATAACCCGAACAGCCAAGTGGGCCTATCACCACAGTCAGGCCTGACTTATTTGGGCCTGAATTACCCGACTGTCAGCACCAATTTTGGGCTTACCAATGGCATTTATTGGGGCAATGCCACCAACGGATTTAAGATGGTTTATGCCGATGGCAGTCGGGATATATTTGGTCTCGCATTTTACGTTACTCCTAATAATTCCTTCGAATCAACTGCGCATGCTTTCTTGACGCAACGCATCGACCCCCAAGGGCGGGTGACGCAGGTGGGTTACGAAAAGACTCCTATTTACTACTATCCCAATGGCACTCCTTATATTGTTTTCCGCGTAAAATATGTGGTTGATCCGGATCTGCGCACCAATACCTTCCAGTATAATGCCACTGGCGGCATTAGAACCAACGCCTGGCAAGTGACGGAGATTGATGATCCTTTCGGGCGCAAGGCCGCCTTTACTTATGAATCGGGCACCGCCTGGTTGAGCAGCATCACGGATGGGGCTTCCAATAGCAGTTCGTTCTCCTACCAAACCTTTCAAAGCACCAATTTCTGGCTGAACAGCCTCACCACGCCTTACGGCACCACCGGCTTCACCTTTGACCAGGTGAGCGATCCCTCGTCCACGAACGCCAATAACTTTACGCAGCGGGCAACTTATGTGAGCGAGCCTACCGGGGCGGGCCAATTGTTTTACTACCTGCACCAGGCCACTAATGGAGTCCCAGCCACCACGCCATCACCCACCAGTATCCCCGGCGGGACGGATTTTGATGACGGCACGGCAGGAGGGGGGATTCATAAGGCGCTGACTTACCGGGACAGTTTTCATTGGGGACGGCGTCAATTCCAGGCGCTTTCCTCCGGAGTCACCACCTATCTTGGCAGCGGCAACTTGACGAGTGCGCTGAGCGCCCTCAGCACCAATGATTTTTTGAAGGCCCACCTCAGCCATTGGCTGTTGGCTCCGTCCAGTGGTCCGGACGTGACCGATGATGGTATCTCGGTGACGGAATTAATTTCGGCGGAGCGCGACCCCTCGCCCGATGCTCCAGGTTTAATTTCCGGTCTTTGGACTTGGTATGACTACGCCAATAAAACCAGCCCAGAGCTTGCCGGGGATGCGGAAGTCACCTGCGTGGCGCAATTCCTGCCCGATGGCACCTCCCACTACACCCGTTACAATTATTATTACTACGGGGCGGCCCCGTTTCCGGGACTGGTCGCGGACAGTGAATCGGGCATTACCCTGACCAACGGCACGCTGGGCGAACTCACCAACTGGTTTAAATATTCGGCCAGCGGCATTGACCTGACCAATGTGAGCAACTCGGTCGGCCAATCGGTGAACTATGTGTTTAACGCCAATCACCAGGTCACCAGCCTGACGAACGCAGTGCATGAAACCACCACTTTCACCTGGAATTCCACCACGCACAATCTGGCCAGTGTGTCCTTGCCTAACGGGGAGGTAATCACCCCGACTTATTTTCCGGCCAACACCGCCCTCCATCCCCTCAGCAACAACACTGCCTTCATCAAACAAATTGAAGCGGAACCGCAGGGCCGCTTCATCAACATCACCGACTACACCAACAGCCTGCCCCGCCTGGTTCAAGTCAGCGGCACTGGTCTTGCCACTCTTTTGGTCACCAATTTTTGGGACGGGTTAAACCGCCTGACCGGCACCGCATTCCCGGACAATAGCGCCGTTTCCAATGTGTATAGCGCCCTAAGTCTCACCTCGCAAAAGGACCGGCTCGCCAACTGGACCTACTTTCACTACGATGGCTTGGAACATCTCACCTCCATCACCAATGCCCGAATGGCCGTCACCACCTTGAGTTGGTGCGGGTGCGGTTCGCTCACCAGCATCGTTGATCCCCTGACCAAAACCACCAGCTTTAATTACGACAACCAGTCGCGTCTGACGAACATCTCCTTTCCCAACACCAGCAGCGTTACCTACCAATACGACTTGAATGGCCGAGTGACCAATGTCTTTGACGGTTCCAGCCGCTCGCTGCGACTGGCTTATAACAACCAAAGCTTGGTCACCAATCTCAGCAATACCTACGGCCCGTTACGGCAAACGGTTTACGACTTGCTCAGCCGCCCGATCAAAATTACCGATGCCAACAATATCACCATCACCAACGGCTACGACGCCCTTAACCGGCTCGTCTCCCGGGTCTGGACACTGGACGGTGTGGGAGAAGGTTTTGCCTATGCGACCAACGGGCTGATTGCTTACACGAACCGGAACCAGCAAGTGACCCGGTTTGCGCGCGACCAGGCGAGCCGGCTCACGGCCATCACCGATGCCGACTTGCAAGTGACCCAATTTGGCTACGACGCCGCCAACCACCTGACCAGCCTGATTGACGGCCTCAACCGCACCAACACCTGGAACTACAATCAATACGGCTGGATGACCAACAAGGTGGACGCCACCAACCGCGAGGTTTTTCGCTACACCTACGACGCCGATGGACGCCTGACCAACCGCTGGATGATTCCCACCAACAACACGGGCTATGCTTATGACGCGGTCGGCAATCTGACGAACATCGTCTATTCCAACGCGCCCACTTTCGCGATTGGTTACGCTTACGATGCGGCCAACCGGCTTACCAGCATGCTGGATGCGGTCGGCACCAGCCTATTCGGTTATACGGAAATCGGCCAACTGGCCAGTGAAACCGGTCCTTGGACGAGCAACACCATTACCTATGGCTACACCCAGGGCCACCGCACGAGCCTGAGCCTGTTGCAGCCCACCGGCGGGGCGTGGTCACAAACTTACGGTTACGACGCCAATCAATGGCGCTTGACGGGCTTGTCCTCTCCGGCAGGAAGCTTCACCTACGGTTATCCCGCCTCGGCCTCGGCCCTGATCCAGTCGCTGGGCCTGCCCAACACGGCGGGCATCGCCTACCAGTATGACACCCTGGCGCGGCTGACCAACACCTCGCTGGCCAACGCCTGGGGCCAGGTGCTGGATGGCTACGGCTACGGGTATGACCCCCTGGGCCAGCGCAAGAACATTTCCCGTTACCTGGGCCTCGCCACCAATAATGTGGTCGCCGGCTACGACAACATCGGCCAACTGACCAACTGGAGCGGGGCGGAGACGGGCGGGGCCTTGCGCCTCAATGAGCAACTCGGTTACGGCTACGATGCCGCCGGGAACCTCAATTTGCGCACCAATAACGCCCTGGTGCAGACCTTCGCCCCCGACACCCTCAACCAGCTCGCCACCGTCACCCGCGCGGGGACCCTGACCGAGAGCGGAGCCACGCCCGCCCCCGCCAGCAGCGTCACGGTCAACGGCAGCGCCGCCCAGACCTACGGCGACTTCACCTTCGCCCGCACCAACCTCACTTTGGTGGACGGCGCCAACACGTTCACCAATGTCGCGCGCAACGCCTACGGCGCGGCGGTGACGAACATTCTCACCGTCAACCTGCCCGCCACCAACTCCTTCCAGTATGACAGCAACGGCAACCTGACCAATGACGGGGTGCGCGCGTTCATTTACGACGCCGAGAACCAGTTGACCAACGTCAACGTCGCCGGGCAGTGGAAGACCGAATACGTGTATGACGGTTTCCGGAGGAAGCGCCTCACCCGCGATTACAGTTGGCAGAGTGGCGCATGGTTGCGGACCAACGAAACCCGCTACGTGTATGACCGGATGCAGGTGATCCAAGAGCGCAACAGCAACAACGTGGTTCAGGTCACCTACACGCGGGGCCTGGATTTGAGCCTTTCCCTGCAACGGGCCGGGGGCATCGGCGGCTTGCTCGCCCGCACGGACGCCAGCGGCTCCACTTTTTACCACAGCGACGGCTCCGGGAACATCACCGCCCTCATGGACACCAACCAGAACATCGTGGCCCGCTATGAGTACGACCCCTTCGGCAAACTCATCGGCAAATGGGGTCCGTTGGCCGACGCCAACACCTACCGCTTTTCCAGCAAGGAGTTCCAGCGCAACAGCGGGCTTTACTACTATGGTTACCGCTTTTACGAGCCGAATTTGCAGCGGTGGCTAAATAGGGATCCAATGGGAGAAGATGGCGGCATAAATCTTTACCAGTTCGTTTACAACAACCCGAACTCTTGGATCGACCCGGACGGCGACTCACCGGAAGGAGGAATAATCGGAGGCGTCGTGGGAGGAGTAATTGGCGGCGTAGTTGGAGGAGGCATTGGAACAATTGGATTCATTATACCACCTCTCGGACCTGTTACCGTCACAATCGGAGCGGGAGAGGGAGCAGCTATCGGAGCAGGGATTGGGGCATTGCTCGGCTCTTTTCTTCCTAACGCAGGACCCATGATGTGTCCGATGAAAGGGGGGAAGGGCGAGAGGAACTGGTCAGGTAACGATCCAGAGCCCTGGAAAGGGTACCGACCAAAGGATCCAAATGATCCAAGCAAGGGCGGTTGGAAGAAAGATCCGAACGGCAAGATGAAACCTGTACCTCGCCCGGAGGGACCTCCTCCGCCAAAACATCCAAACTGGTAATATGTCAGCAAAAGTTAAACGAAAGAAGGAAAATCCAAACACCGTAGTTGGCTCGTGGATAAACGGCGATGAGTATGATACCGACGTGGAATACGTTGTGACGCGTGCTGGAGAAGGCTTCGCAGTTCATGCACTAGACCGCTTCGATGGTGAAGAGGGGGTGGTTTACGATGTGCGTTATCAGGATGGCAGCTCAACGCTATCATTTGACGTGCAGTGGAAATCAACTGGTCGATTCATTAACGTTCGTCTTCAACCCATCTCACCGAACAGGGCCTCTTATACTTACACCTTCACCGAGACTCAGATGTGGTTTAGGAAAGGGACCGAAGCCACGACCGCCGTTAAACCGTCCCGACAACGTCGGCACGGTAAAACACCTTGAAGGATGGACGACAAAAAGTACTGTCTTCACTCTTTGGCAATGGGCGTGACGGTGATGCTGGCGACGAAAGTTTTGTTTTGATCCAGGTTGGCGTATCGGTCGGGCAGCGCACGCACGGCGAGCACGTCACCTTCGCGAAGCTCCTCACAGAGCCGGTGCAAGCGCCAGCCGGTGAGCGTCACGTCCGCCGTGGCAAAGGCGAGCGTCAGTTTTTGCGGAGGCTTGGCTTTGTCGCCCGCCGCATCCGGGTTGGGTTCCAGCGTGTAGTGAATCAGTTGGGCGGCCTGAAAGCCGTTGCGCCGTTCCTCGCTGATGATGAACTCGATGCAGGGACAGGGCTTGTGGGTTTTCAGGAGGCAATCGCCTTCTTTGAATGGGTTCAGGCTCATAAGGTTTAGATGCTGATGCCGCGAGCGCGGCGGTTTTGTTGTTGTTGACGTTCTTGAATGCTTTGGCGCACGCGCTCCTGGAGCCTGCGGCTTTTGGCTTCTGTGGGCGTTTCTTTCACCGTGGGCGCAATTTTTTCGGCCTCCTCGAACTTACCGGCTTCCGGTTGCTGGAATCCCAGCTTCTCACCGAGCCACTGGCGCAGTTCCTCAGCCCAGCGCGTGAACTGTTGCACCGGGGCCAGGCGCGTGGCGCGAGTGGCACGCATCGGGCGGACGGTGCGGAAATCCAAACCCGTGGCCGTCGCCAGGTTGGCTGTTTCTTTTTTTAGCTGCTGCTGTTCCTTGCGCACGAAACCGAGTTTGGCCAAGTCATCGCGCAGGGCCTGCAACTCGACGGCGGCCTTGCGTTCGTGCGAATCAGTGACCCGGCGGGCGAGCAGATCGGCGTCATCGGTGAAAACGTGGCAGCGTTCCCGGCCCCGGGAAATGCTCACGTAAAACTGTTCGCGGTTGACCGCTCCGAACGAGCGCGAGGAAGCGACCAGCAACACTTCATCCACGGTTTTGCCCTGGGAAGAATGCGACGTGACGGCGTAGCCGTGAGTGAACGTGTTGAACCCGGCCGGGAGTTGG
>JBBRPK010000174.1:0-11358 GCA_038228235.1 Verrucomicrobiota bacterium | reverse complement strand
GAAACCGGGAAAACGGTTTCGGACGAGGAAATGGCCCAATTGAGAATCACACGAGACGCCTTTCACGGGGAATGGAATTACTCGTTTTCCCCTTGAGATAGATTCCAGAGTTGTCTATGTTATTGTGCATAGCATCCTAAGCGATCTCCGTCAGCAATTGATTCATTTCTTCCAGCGGTCCTTCATGGTTTTGTTCAAGGGCCAATTGCCGTGCGCGCTGGAAGGCCGTCCTCGCGGCGGAGCGGTCGCCCAGCGCCATTTCGCACTTACCCGCCAGAATCCATACGACCATCCATCCCGCCTTGCGGGCCAAAGCTGCTTCGAATTGCTCTTTCGCGGCCGCAAACTCGCCGAGGTCAAAATAGGCTTTGCCCAAACTGAACCGTGCCAACTCGTTTTCCGGATATTGTTCGAGCAGTTTCTGGCAGCGCGCGATGGCTTCGTTCATGGGGTTCCAGATTCTATCTGGGCCGAATCAAAATCTCTTCCACCAACGCCCGCTCCGGCAGGTTAATGGCCAGTAAAGCGCAGGCGGCGACGTCTTCTGAATTGAGCATTTTTTTGCGCGCTTCGGCGCTGGGGGGCTGCGGGCGTTTGTCGAGCAGCGGCGTATCAATGTCTCCGGGAAAAATGGCACAGGCGCGCACGCCATGGGCGCGCTCCTCGGCGTTAATCGATTGTGTAAGGCCAGCCAAGCCAAACTTGGACATGACGTAGGCCGGACCCGATTTTGGACTTGCCTGTTTGCCCGCGTCGGAAACGATGTTGATGACGGTGCCCGATTGGCGGAGACGCATCTGGGGCAGGAACGCCTGCACGCAATAGTAAGCGCCGTTCAGGTTGGTGTTGATGAGGGCGTGGTAATCCTCAAGTGAAAGCACTGCCAGCAACCGCCGCGGCGCGTTGGTAGCCGCCGAATTCACGAGGACCTCCACTTCCTCAAATTGAGCAAGAACAAGCTTGGCCATCTGCTCGACGGCCATGGCAGTGCCGATATCGCACGGACAAATGATATACTGGCTGGCAGGTGCGCCAGTGAGCTTGGCGGTTTGATGGAGCGCCTCCGCGCGCCGGCCCACCAAGGCTACGCGCCAACCCTGCTTGGCCAACGCAATGGCAATCGCTTGCCCCACACCGCTGCCGGCGCCGGTAATAACAGCCGTTTTTATCATAGCGTTTCTTTTGTTGAGTGAACCGATGGTAGTGAAACCTCTGCAGGCAGATCCACCCAAGCCCTTTCTGCGGCTGACCTCACCGCCGCATCCATGACCGCTTGCGCTCGCGCGCCGTCATGGAAACTGGGCTGGCAGGGCCGCTGGTTTCGTATGGCATCGATGAATTCGAATGCCTGGTCGTAACGAAAGGTTACCAGGGGGTCGCCGACCCTCACGTCCCGGGGTGAACCCGGCCATTTCCAAAATTCCTCCGGGATAATGATAGCCTCCAAGCCGGGCCCACCGAGTTTGCCTATCTGCAATTTGTTCCACTCGCCCGTAATAAAGACGAAGGAGCGTTCGCTGCCATTAATTTCTACGTAATCAAGGCTGCGCCAACTTTCGTTGCGGCCACTGGCCAGCTTGCTGCTTTCGAGGACACCACTGGCTCCATTCACAAATTCGGAGATGATAGCTGCCCAATCATCGAGGTCGCTCGGCGCGCCCTGACGTTGGGGATGGACCATCTTTGTGCTCGCGACCAGACGGCGCATTGGGCCAGCCAGTAGATGGGCGAAATCAATCCGATGCGAGAGCATGTCCCCTAATTCTCCGGTGCCGGCTAGCTTTTTCACTTGCCGCCACCCAAGGTTGCGCGTGCCCCAATCCTGCAACCGGCAGGATCGATAATGATAGGGCTGGCCCAGATCGCCGCGCCTTATCAATTCGGAGAGGTAGCGCATCGCCGGCACAAAGCGATAGGTGAACGCGGTCATGTGCCGCACGCCGGCCTTGTCGCCTGCCTCCGCCATGGCCCGTGCATCTCGGTAATTAAGCGCAAGCGGCTTCTCACAAAGCACATGTTTGCCCCGTGCGATGGCGGCCAAAGCGATCGGCGAATGCGTGAAATTGGGAGTGGCTATGATGGCAGCTTGCACTTCGTCACGCGACAGGATTTCCTCGTATTTTGTGGAAGTGAATGTGATGCCAGTTTGCTGACTGGCGCGCTGCAAAGTTGCGGGGTCACTGTCACACAACGCGACCACTTTGGCACCAGGGCAAAGCGCCAGGCCCGGCAGATGATTTTGCAAGGTGACTCCGCCGCAACCAATGATGGCGACCCCGATTTGTTTCATAGTCACAACTTACCAAAACAGCGGCTGATGGGCACAAAAAAATGCGGTGGGGTCGCGCGCTCAGACCTTGCCAATCCATTTGCGGTCGTTCCAGACCGCCCGGAGAGAGGTTAAATTCCTTCGGTCGAAAATATATTTTGCCGCAGTCAGGACCTTGCCCTTTTTCAAGTTCTGCCAGGCATCGCTGGCGCTGATGGCCGCGAATTGAAGCACGCTGGGGTCGCGGTAACAATCGATCATGCATCGAGTGCAGCCATCGCGAATCAATTTCGAAGAATCAAATTCGTAGATGTTGCACATGGGCGTTTCCCAAAAGTGGCATCGATAAAGGTTCAATTTCCAGTCCAGATAAAAGTATTTATGCCCCCCCAGGCAGCCGAATTTTTCCGGTTCTTTGCGCAAGTGCCGCTGCATCTCGTTGAGCGACTCGGTGGGATTGATTACCGGGTAGTTGCTGTGGCGTTTCAGGGCCTTGATTTTTTCAAAGACCTGGATGAGTTCTTCATTTTTATAATTGACCAGACTGGAATCGCTGAAGCTGAGATAACTCGAAGCCAGGCTGGTCAATGGATAACTGAAAGTGCAGCTCGCAAAACCAAGTTCGCTGAGGAAATCGGGCAGCTTGTCATAATCGTCAATCAGTTTGCTGGCCGTGACGCTAGCCGTGGTTTGAATGCCCAACCGAGCGAAAACCTCATTAGCGCGCTGGATCTTGCGGCAAACCTCGGGCAGCCCTCGATTTTTCTCGTGTTTGAAAACGTCGTGGGAGTCGATAGACATGATCACGCTGCTGAGTCCGTCATGGACAAGGTCGCGCATGTTTTGCTCCGTCCAGAGCGAGCCGTTGGTGCAGATCATCGGGTGAAGACCCGATTGAGCCGCGTAGCGCACCATACCGCGCAGTTGTTTATGGACAAGCGGTTCGCCGCCGACAAACAGCAGGTACCCAATCTGATTTTTGACGGCGATATCGATGACATCTCTGGCTTCCTGGAGAGTGACGCTACGGCGCTGCGTGCGATCAAAACGGTTTACCGCAAAACCACAGAAATCGCATTTGGCGTTGCAAATGTTAGTAATGGCAAATTGGAGATAGCCAGGCCCGCCGTGCTCGAACACGTCGCCAATCAGACGTCGAAGACTCTTCCGGAGCCGAACCACTGGTCGGAAAAAATCCTGGACTGGGCGGAGCTTCTCCGCAACTTTGACCGGGGTATTCTCTACGGCAGTCATCATCCGATGGTTTAGATTGTGGCGTGTCACGGCGGCTGCTGGCAATGTTTTCTTTGGGAGGCACAGCTCCCGCGTCAGAGCCATGGACAAACTCTCGTTCAAGCCCGGATGGCCCTTTCCATGAACCGTCGCATGTGTGTTTTGCGGGTGGGCAGAGACTGCCAGAGCGCCGTCAAGCCGGGGGCCGCTCCAAACGCTTCGCGAGGTTTGGGGTGGGAAGGACGAGTTCCACGAGCCCTATTTGCTCAAGGGATTAGGGACTCGTGGCACTCGTCCTTCCTGGCGTTGGGGCGAGCAGCCGCTTGGAATTTGGAAATGGGCTAAAAGTGTCGAACCAGTGTGGCCGGGGACACGGTGATCTGGCGGTCGGGAAACGCCTTCCCCAGGAATTGCACTAACGAATGTTCGAGCACCGCCAGGAAGTTTTTCTTTTCCTCTTCCTCGGAGAGCGACTGCCCAGATTTGAATTTGTAGCCGGATAATCGCAGCACACTGTTCGGCAAAAAACCTTCCATCTCAACATGGCCAAAGGCCCGAGGGGCGGTCTCGGAAGAGGCTGCGCCCCACAGCCTGATGTGGGGCTTAAGGGTCAGATGACCAGCGTGCGGCCTCAGCAGGCCGTCAGCACAAAGCGATTCAAAATCCTCGACAGAGAGGGCAAGGTCTTCCACCGGGGCGATCGAAGCCTCATGCACCCCGTAGATGCCAGCGTTCAGCGGGGATATAGCGGGCCTCATCATCGGGAAAAAGATCACATCGTCAATGTTTTCCTGGCCGGTGAAAATCATCACCATCCGCTCGACGCCCGGCCCGATTCCGGTAGTCGGCGGCATGCCATATTCGAGCGCTTCGATAAAGTCGAAGTCCAGAGTGTGAAATTTTCCCGCGTCACGTTCATCAGCGCGGTAGGATTTCCTCCATGTCTCCAGCAACTGGACTGGGTCGTTCTGTTCAGACCAGTTGTCGCCGCACTCCATGCCCGCGATGAAGATTTCAAATCGCTCGACAAAACGCGGGTCCTCGGCCATGGGCTTGGCCAGGGGGGAGATTTCAATGGGCTGACCGAACACCAGCGTCGGCTGAATCAAATCCTTTTCCACCTTCAGTTCGAAGGCTTTCACCAGCGCTTCGCCGATGCTGGGCTGCGGCTCGTGGATGCCGGCAGCGGCCAGGCGGGCGTTCGCGTCTTCCACCGTTTTGCAGGCGCGGAAATCAATGCCAGTTTTTTCCTGCACTGCCTCTGACATGCTTACTCGCCGCCACGGTTTTCCAAAATCGATGGCGTGGCCGCGCACGGTGAATTCCGTTTTCCCAAACACCGTCACCGCCACATGCCGGAACATATCCTCGATCAGGTTCATGTTGTATTCATAATTCTCATAGGCCGTCATGGTTTCGACCATGGAGAATTCCGGATGATGGCTGCGATCAATGCCCTCATTGCGAAAGTAGCGCCCGATGGTATAAACCTTGTCATACCCCGCCACAATCAGACGCTTCAAATAAAGCTCGTGGGAAATTGCCAGATACATTTCACAGCCCAGCGCGTTGACGTGGGTTTTGAAGGGCTTGGCAGTACCGCCCCCGTATTGTGGCTGAATGACCGGCGTTTGAAATTCCAGAAAACCGCGCTCGTTAAGGAAGGACCGAATCGCGGCGACGATTTTGCACACGGCGCCGAAACGTTCGAATGAGGTTGGTTCGAGGAGGGCGTCCAGATACCGTTTTCGCAACACCTGTTCGCGGTCTTTCAGCCCTGACCATTGGTCGGGCAGCGGGCGGATCGATTTGCAGAGCAACCGCAACTCCTCCACCATGACGGAAATTTCTCCGCGCTCGGTCCTCACGACTTTGCCGCTCGCTTCCAGGAGATCGCCTAGATCCAGCAGGTTCGTCTCAGCATATCCAATTCTGCCAGCGGCAGCATCGGTCGGTTGGACGAGATTGCGCCGCAGGAACAACTGCAACCGGCCCGTCTGGTCCTGCACATGGGCGAAAGCCAGAGCGCCCTGCTTGCGCCAGGACATCAGCCGCCCAGCGACCGTAACCGTTTTGCCCTCATGGCTTTCAAACTCATCAAGGATCGCTTTGGCATAATGGGACCGCTGGCTGCGTGATGGATAGGGATTTAGACCCAGGGATCGCACGGATGCTGCTTTGGCGAGCCGGCCGTTGCGAATGTCGGTCAATGTGTTAGTTGCCACAGTTGGTTTTTGTCCGTTTTGTTAAAATTTTTACCAAAGCCCGTTCAAAATTCGCGGGCTTCTTGGCTGATTGCAGTCAGCTTGCGATCCTCCAGAGTGTGCCGTGTCGCAGCGCCGTGTGGCAATGTTTTCTTTGCCTCGATCAATTGTAGCATCAATAGGATCATGACAATCGGCCAGCCGTAGTGATCTGCAAAGACACCAAGATGCGACTTAAGGCCGTGTCCTTCTGCGACTCAGCGAACCAGGATGGATTGAAATAACGCTTTGGGATCGTCGGGCTTTCTTATTTGCGTTATCGTAGGTCGGAGTGGAAACTTCTGTCAGCCGCCACCCGGTCTTCTCGGGCTCCCGGCGCAGTCGTCGCAAAGTGCAAGGCCACTGACAAAGTAAAGGATCAGCCCCTGACCGAGTTGAGCCTGGGCGATGGGGGGATGGGTTTCACCGTCTGCATCCAACAACGTAGCGCAGGCTTCCACACCGGCGCTACGCGCTAAACACAAACGGAGCGGCGCGCTCCGGAGGCGCGTCTCCGCAACACTTTTTCAATAGCCGTGCCGCAAAATCTGGGCGTTTGTCAGATGCCGGAAATTCCAGGTCAGAAGGAAATCCATCTCTGAGTGCGCCGCCAGCGCCGGATGCACGGCATCACGCGCCGCGTTCTGCGGCTTGGCTGCGATGGGACTCCGAGCCGCGGGCTGGTATGGTTCTGTCACAGACTGGATTCAACAGCGATTACAAGGATTGATACAGCTCCGACAGCTTCTCCATATCTATTTCAGGCGGCTCATGGTCGAGGAGCCATTTGAAATCTTGTTTCGCGCCGGGCACATCGCCGGCCCGCAGGCGAAGTAACGCGCGGCTGTAGCGTTCCAGGGCGGCGTCCGGCGCAAGGGCCACGATGACATCCAGGTAGCGCAGCGGGTCCTCGGTGGATTCACGATGTTGGGCGATGGCCAGCAAGTTTTGCAACATGCGAAGGATAATATCGCGCTTGCTGGCGGGTTGGAGCTGCGCGTCCTTAAGGGGAGCACCGGTAGTGCTGAGAACCAGTTCATTTGCTTCTCCCCGGCTCATCGTCCTACCCCCGTCGAAAACATCGATCAATTGTTCGGGGGCTTTTTGAGGAATGTATTTGACCACGAAATGGCGCGGGAGCGAAACCCCAGCCACGTTTTCCAACCCGATTCGCCGGGCCAACTCGAGAAACAGCACCGAGAGCGTAATAGGCAGTCCTTCGCGATCGTCTAAGACTTCATTCATATAACTGTTGGCCCGGTTGTAATAATCGCTGCGGCTCCCGTGAAATCCACTCTCGGTGAACAGGTATTTGAGCAGTCCCGACAGCCGTGCCGCATTGTCTGCTCTGACTGGGAGTTGGGCGGCGAGGTCGCGGGCCATTCCTTCCAATTGAGCGCGGTAAGCTTCAATATCGAGGTCGGCGTTGTCCAATTTTGAAATCAACAAGGCGGCATGGAATAAATCGATCCGTTCCTCGGGCGCCTGAAATAGTTTCACCAGTTCGTCTTGAACGGACTGACGGCGGACGACGACGGCCACTCTGCGCAGCAGCGCAGCTTGTTGTTCGAGTTTCCCTGCGCGCTCGGCCAGCATGGATTGGATCAACTCCGGATACCTTTGAAACGCCGCGATGACCTGAGCGTCCGGGGTCGAGGGCAAATCCTGGATTTGTTCTTTAAGCGCGGCAACATCTGACGCAGTTACCGCGGCATCGGCGGGGAATAAATTAGTGCCGATCCGAAAATTCTTGAACATGGCTTTGGTATCGCGGAACTTGGCGATACCCGCTTTGCCTCCGGTTAAACCCTGGTCGGTCGATTCAATGACGAGTGCTTCGTTGACGTAGCAGCGAATCATTTCTTTTTCCACTCTCACTCTCAGCGTATTCCATTCACCCGGATGATAATGGGAACTCTGGGTTTGTTGCAGGATGGTCCACGTAAAAACAGTTGGACCATCGAAGCGGGTCAGCCGCAGTTGGCCGACGCTAGGATAAAAGCCATAATGTTTCTGATTGCTGTCCGAGGCAAAAACCAGACCCGCCGCACCCGCCTCGTCTTCGAGCCTCACGGTGGCGGCAATTTCATAGGGCCGTTCCGGCACGGTCTTTTGCGAAAGGCACAGAGAGCGGCCTCCGAATCCCTCCCCTTGGCCCTCAACCTGGATGCGCCCGGCTTTCTGAGTCCAGCGGGCGCCGAATAACGGGGTCCACTCCTGCAAATTCAATTTTGCGATGGCCAGCCAGCGATCTATGGGCACAGGATTCGGCTTCTGTAAAAGGGACTTTAGAGCGTTCACGGGCATGGCAAAGCCCAGGTTAGGCGTCATAGCTGATTTCAATGTGAGTATTCCATGGACGCGGCCTTGCATGTCGAGCAATGGCCCGCCGCTGTTGCCCGGCTCGATGGGAATAGCGAGTTGAATCATTTCCACTCCCTCGAACTCGCGCCTGGCCGAAACGACTCCTTGCACGATGCTGCCCTCCAGCCCGAGCGGATTCCCCATCGCCACCACCAGGGTGCCTTGCTTCAAAGTGTCCGAATCCCCCAGCGTGAGCGCGGGAAGCTTTTCCGCGGCAATGCGAACGATGGCCAGGTCAAGTTTTCGGTCCCACGCGTGAACCTCGGTGGCTTGATAGCGTTTGCCATTGGCCAATTGGACGGTAATGGGCCGCGCTTCACCAATGACGTGCAGACTTGTAGCAATCAGTCCGTTGGAAGAAACGATGAAGCCAGCCCCGATTCCATCCTCCTTCCCATCGCGCCCAAAGTGAGAAATCACGACCACCGATTGGCGAGCGGCTTCGGCGAGGGCTTCAACTGATTTATCCTGAGGGTGGGCCTGGCCGCTGAGACGACCCTCCGGCCTGCCCGCCGGGCCGCCCACCGCATGCTTGGAGGCCACGATTAGAATAAAAAGGGCGCTTAGGAAGCCGATCCCGAACAGGTTGCCGCACTTCAAGACGCGTCCTCCCTGCCAACGCCGGGAGCGGTTCAGTTGCAATTGCCACATCAACTAATACTTCAACACCTTCGCCAAAAAGTCACGGCTTTGCGGGCTGGCGGGCTGCTCGAAAACCTGTTCGACGGCGCCAGCCTCCACGATGCGTCCCTCGGCGAGCAGGGCAACTTGGTCGGCGATCTGCCTGGCGAAGCCCATCTCATGCGTGACGAGGATGAAGTCACCTCCGGCGTCGCGCAGTTCCGTAATCATGTCCAAAACTTCCGCCGTCATCTCAGGATCAAGCGCGGAGGTAGGCTCATCAAACAATAGCAGCTTCGGCTTAATGGAGATCGCCCGGGCAATCGCGACCCGTTGACGCTGTCCACCGGAGAGTTCGGCGGGCCTTTTGGAGGAGTGCTTAGCCAACTGAAATCTTTCCAATAATTGCCGGGCAATCTCGTTCGCTTCCTTTGCCGAATGCCCATGCACTTTTTCCAGCGGCAGCGTGATATTCCGCAGAGCGGTTAAGTGGGGGAATAGATTGAAGGCCTGGAAGACTGTGCCAATGGTGCGACGATATTTGAGCAAGGCATCCTCCTCAAACACGATCGATTCATCGTTGATTTCCAAAGCGCCTGCGCTCGGGTATTCCAGCCCCGCGATGATGCGCAGCAAAGTCGTTTTACCGCCGCCAGAGGGGCCGATCAATACGAGGGTGTGCACCTTTTCCAATGTCAGAGAAACGCTCTCCAGCGCCATATGACCGTTGAAACTTTTGGAAAGCTGGAGGAGACGAAGCTTCATTGACAAGGAGGCATCGTTCGCAGGGAAAGCTAAAAATTGACTTGCGGTCCCAAAGTTTCGCGAGGAAAGAAAATCGGCTTGCCACCGTTAGGCCTGCTTGTCGGGCTAAAGTCGCTCACTCCCGGTCCCATCATCAATTCTCCATCGACCACCTCATAAATGAAGCCATCTTCCGCTAGAGCCTCCAACTCCATCTCGGTCCAGACCTTCTTTGCAATATCCGCCGTGACACTCATGCCCATAAAGTAGTAGGTAGCAACAGCACTGTCGAGCAGGGTTCAAAAGCTCCCTTCGCCTCTTTGCAGGAACACCGGTGTGGATCCGGTTCCGAGCTTGCTCCAGCCGTTCGAAGGTCTGGTCTGCTGCGCCCGAGGACGGGCGCACTCCGAGAAATTGGATTGGGGAGATGACCCGTCCGCGATGTCGGGTAGCTCAGGACCACCTAACGCAGGAACGACCAGGGTCGGAAGGCGCGTGTCCCCGTTGACTTGGTTCAAAGAGCAGTTAATATTGCGGCAATGAATTTCGATATTTCGCACCTCCTGGAACAATGGGAGTACCAGCCAGGCCAAGTCGTGGTGCGGAGGTTTATTGGCAAAGACGGCATCGAGAAAATCCAACTCCGGGTGGATTTGGGGCTCCTCCAGATGAATGCGCACGGCCGACCCGATGGCAAACGGCCTTTCGGGCATCCGTCACTGCTGGATTATTACCTGACCAAGATGCAACAATATGCCAAGAAGCATCATGGCAGCGAGGAGGGCTTTCGACTCAAGGCGGAAGATTGCTCTAAGCTGCAATTGGAGGCCCTGCAATATCATCATCGCTATATATGTCTTTTGCAGTTGGAGGATTATGCCGCTGTGCTGCGCGACACCGAGCGCAACCTGAAATTATTCGAGATGGTGGAAGCTCGCGCCGACTCCGAGGATCTGGCCTGGTCACTTCAGCAGTTTCGCCCTCAGGTTTTAATGATCAATACCCGGGCCAAAGCCACCATAAAGTTAAAGAACGAAGATTTCCCTACGGCCATTCGGGAAATCGAGGCTGGGCTCGAAAGATTGCGCGATTTTTATGAACACCACTCCCGGCAGGATCTCCTGGAGCAGAGCGCCGAGATTCATGCCCTGCAGCATTGGCTGGAAGAGGTCAATACCCGCCGGCCCCTCAGCAAACGTGAGCAGTTGGAGATAGATCTTCACGAGGCGGTGAAAAAGGAAGATTACGAGAAAGCCGCCCGTGTGCGCGACGCTCTGCGCAACCTCAAATCCTCAGATTGATGTCACTCGAGGAGCGCATCCAGCAAGGGCTTAAAGCAGCGATGCTGGCTAAAGACACCGACCGGCTGGCGACCCTGCGTTTGCTCAAATCAGCGGTCGGCTATCTGCAAATCGAGCGGAAAGTCGAACACCTCTCCGATATTGAAGTCATCGCGGTCATTCAAAAGGAGATCAAAAAACGGCGCGACGCCATCGAGCAGTACCAGGCAGGAGCACGTCCTGAGCTGGCTGAGAAAGAGGGTCGGGAGATGGCGGTGTTGGAAAGCTTTCTGCCGCAACCACTCGCGCCCGAAGAATTGGAGCAGTTGGTGCGGGCGACCATCCAGGAGTTGGGCGCCGCCAGTAAAAAGGATATGGGAGCGGTCATCAAAGCCGTCCAGGGCAAAGCCGCTGGCCGAGCTGATGGCAAGAGCATCAGCGCCCTGACAGGCAAGCTCCTGACTTAAGGGTCTGTTCAAAAATAACTTCGAGTTTTGGCGAGAGCGCTGCCTGGTCAGATGCAAGGCGCGAGGAGGGCGCATCCCCTTTATGGGGCTGTAACCGACGAGCAACGCCGCAGATGGCCAGGCGCCGCCTCGCCCCG
>JBBRPK010000173.1:0-11372 GCA_038228235.1 Verrucomicrobiota bacterium | reverse complement strand
CCCTCAGACAGTTCTGGGCGGTCACTCAACCCCCAAGCCCGCCCCTCAACAACTGGCCCGAAATCCTCGGAAAATACTCACTGTAAAATCTGTCCCCTTTTGAACTCGCGCACAAATCCCCTTTTGAACTCCCGCCGACACCCAAACATTTTGTGCTTTAAATGTATAAATTATCCTATAAATACTGAATATTATGCTTTACAACACTCCATGCTATGCCCTAAACATTTGCCGGCGAATCAATGGCGTCCTATGCAACGGCTCGAAGCCAAATCCATTCATGGCCGCACCTATTATTACTATTCCCTCTGGGGATGGCGAGAGGGCAAATGCCGCCGGCTCTCTCAGAAATATCTCGGCAAAGCCGAGGATATTGCCCAAGCCGTGCAAGGAGTTGGCCCCGCTCCGCAATATGCCGAGGTGCTGGCCTGGGGCCTTCCACTGGCTCTCTGGCGGGAAGCCGCACGAGTCCAAGTCGCCGAGCAAGTCGATCAACTATGCCCTAAGCGCAGCCAGGGACTGAGCACCGGCGACTACATCCGCCTGGCCGCCATCAATCGCGCGGCTCATCCGGTCAGCAAATACGCGATGTGGGATTGGCTGGCCCGCACCTGCCTGGTGCGGCTCTGGCCACAGGCTTCGGCCGAGCAATTGACTTCGCAGCGGTTCTGGGACCACATGGACCGCATCCAGCCGGCCACCGCCCAAGCCATCTGGCAACAACTCATCGACGGGGTGCTGGCGCGAGAGCCCATCGAGCTGTCGCAGATTTGTTACGACGGCACCAACTTTTACACCTTCATTGATACGTTCAATCTCAAGTGCTCCGTGGCCAAGCGGGGCAAGAACAAACAAGGCCGGTGCAACCTACGGCAGGTCAGCTATGCCCTCTTCTGCTCGACCAGCGAACAGTTGCCGCTCTTTTACGAGGTGTATGAAGGCAACCGCAATGATGCCAAGGAGTTTCCGGTGGTGCTGGAAAAGTTTCAGCGTTGGCTGGTCCAACGGGCCGGGTCCACTTGGGCCCAGACCAAACCGACCCTGATCTTTGACAAAGGCAATAACTCCGAGGACAACTTCACCTTCATCGACAGGCTGGAGTTGCCTTACGTGGGTTCGGTCAAACTGGACGAGCACGCGGACTTGGCGGCGATTTCCAATCAGGAGGCCCGCTGGCAAGCCGCCACCGAGCCGGGCTTGGAGGGAACCAAGAGTTGGCGCACCCAACAGGTAGTATATGGAAAGGAACGTACCCTGGTCGTGACCTACAACGAAAACTTGTTTGCCAGTCAGTGGGCCACAGTGCAGAACGACGTGAATCATGCGTTGGGCCAGTTGGCGGAAGTGCGGCAACGTCTGCAAGACCGTGCGGCCGGCCTGATTAAAGGCGGCACCAAGCCCACGGTGCCATCGGTGGAGAAGAAGTGCCGGGAGATTCTGCATCGTCAACACTTAAGCCAACTGCTCCGAACCACGGTCACCCAAGACCCAACGGGCGTGCCGCAATTGGCTTATGAAGCCGATGCGGCCGCGCAGCAGAAGTTAGTGGACACCCTTCTGGGTAAGACCATTCTCATCACCAGCCATAAAGAATGGAGCGATGCGCAAGTGATCCGGGCCTACCGAAGCCAGTTCGTGATCGAGGAGATCTTTCACGAGATGAAGGACCGCCACATCGGCAGTTGGTGGCCGCTCCACCACTGGACGGATAGCAAAATCCAGGTGCATGGGCTTTACTGCACGATCGCGATGCTGCTGCGGGCCCTCCTCTGGCGGCGGGTGCGGCAAGCCGGATTGCGCTTGTCCATGAAGGGCTTGTTGGATGAGTTGGAGCAGATTCGGCTGGTCATCAATGTCTATCCAACCAAGCGTGCTGGGCAGTCTGCTCGGCAAGAGTCGGTCCTGACTAAACCCAATGAAATCCAAATGAAGCTGATAGAATTACTCGGATTACAGATGCCCAAACCGTTGGTTTAGGGCATAGAGTAGCCAAGTTGTAACCCGTTGGTTAACAACTATATCCGAGGCACCCTTGAAATAACTCTTAAACTAGGGCTAGGGCTAGAAGCGAAATATAGACAGATCGCAGGAGAGAAACAAAATGAAGATTAACAAATGGACGTTAGGTCTGGCGGCTGTCGGGTTAGTCGGCTTGCCGACGTTAGTTCAAGCAGAAGAAAAGCTGAGCGCGGTCACGACCGCTCTCTCTTCGACCACCATCAGTGGGTATGTCGATACGTCCGCTCAGTGGGATCTCGGCATCGGCAACGCCAATCTTCCGGGATTCGTCTACAATAAGGGAAAGCAGGATGGTTTCAACCTGGACAAGGTGAAACTGCGCATCGAGAAGCCGCTCGATGAGTCTCAGTGGTCGGCGGGCTACAGAGTTGACCTGTTGTTCGGGCCGGATGCAAACACGTTTGGCACGGCCTCAGCTCCTTTCGGAGCGTCCACGTCTGACTTTGCCATTCAGCAGGCCTATGTTTCCCTGCGTGCTCCATATGATCTAGGCATCGGCCATCAGTCTGGCGTCACCAACACGTATCACGCCAATGACTTCGCCGGGTATTTGTCTTTCCAGGCCACGGAGAAGCTGAGCTTCCATACGCGGGCTGAGTACTTATGGCAACGGGCCTCGTTGCCCGCACTGCCCGCCAAAGTGTTTGCTCTCACTGAGACTCTCCAATATGACCTTTGGAAAGATGTCATGAGCCGATTGGAAATTCGATGGGACCATGCGGCCAATGATGTCCACAGCTATGGTGGCACCGATTTCAGCGCCTTGGGAACTCCAACCAAGGACAACGCTGTGATGATCGCCGCCAACATCATCTATAAGTTCTAAACCGAACGGAACTTTCCACCCCCTTCCGAATAAATCGGAAGGGGTTTTTTGTTTTCCCGGCGGGATCATTTGGCATGGTGCGCCATTTGCCAGATAATAGTAACGCCGTGGGCGAAGGCGAAGACTAACAAGCCGACGCCTGAGAGATGTTCCATACGCAACAGCGTGCGTTCATTGAATTTTTTGTGTCCGCGCGAGACAGCCCAGCTTAGGCCCAAAAACCAGATCCCGGTTCCGACCGCCACCCCGGCAATGCAGATGAGTTTGCTTAGGCTGGTGGGCTCCACCCATTCCCGCGAGATGAAGTTGGCCGCCAGCACGATCCAAAAGACAAAAACCCCCGGATTGCCCATCACCCGCACAAAGCCTGTCATGAAAGCAGAGTGGGGGTGCAGCTTTCCTTCGAGTTGGGCCTCCATCTTGTGGCTGGTAGGGATCGCGCGCGCGAGGAGGAATTTCACTCCCAGGAAGAGCATGAAAACAAAACTGAAAAGTTCCATGGCCGCTTTGATATAGCCCCGGCTGAAAAAGGAGGCAAAACCAGTAAACGCCAGGGCACAATAGATCACCTCCATCGCCACTGCACCCAAGCCGATCAGAAAAGCCCATTTAAATCCGCGCCGGGCCCCTTCGTTGATGATGGTGAGGTTGATTGGTCCAACTGGCACGGAAAGGAAAAAACCGAAGGTCACACCGGTCAGGGCTGACACCAGGATGGGGGAGAGTTCGAACATGCCCACTCAAGAAAGCCCAGGCGGTTCCCCCTCATCCTCTTCTTCCTCTTCAATTTCATCCCGAACTTTCCGGGATATTCGTGGACGGATGAAACCGTAGATCAAATAGGCCATAAACAACGCGGGCAACGCGATATGCAAAATCTTCTCCCAGAGAAGAACCAGACAAAAGGCCATTAGCACGATGATCACCATTTTTGCAAAGGTCCGTTTGGCACGAAAATCCAGGGACTTGAAGGTGGGGTATCGGACCTCGCTCACCATCATTATCGAAAGGAGCACCATGATGGCAGGGAGGATGAAGCCCCATTTTCCCACTGAAAACCCCTGATCCCCCAGCCAGAGCAAAAACAGCGTTAGGGAAGACACCAGCCCCGCCGCAGCCGGAATCGGGAAGCCCAGGAATTCTTTGCCTCCCCCAGTGCCCGCGATAACCGCCAAACAGTTGAATCGCGCCAAACGGAATGCCCCGCAGATTAAATAGATAGCGGCAATTATCCAGCTCAGGTTGGGGAGATCTTTGAAAATATCCGCCAGGATAATATGGTGGACCAGGAACGCGGGCGCCGCTCCAAAGGAGATCAGATCGGCCAGAGAATCAAATTCCCGCCCGAAAGGGCTTTCGTAGCCGCCCATTCTCGCCACGCGCCCGTCGAACAAATCGAAAATCAACGCCAGTAAAATCAAGAAGATGGCGTGGCGAATAACCGAATTGAAATTGGTTTTGGCGGGATCTGCTTCCACAATTTGAGTCAAGGCGAGGAAGCCGCAGAAAAGATTTCCCGCCGTCAGCAGGTTGGGCAAAATATAAATCTTGAGCTTGGCGTCGGTGTGGGATTGCGGCGCTGATTTGCTGGAATCAAGCTCCATATAATGGCCTATTCAAAGGAAGCGATGAGCGTCTCTCCGCCCTTAACTTTGGCTCCTAATTTGATGTGGATTTTCACATTGGTCGGCAGGTAGATGTCGCATCGGGAGCCATATTGAATCAAACTGATGCGTTCGCTTCGGGGCACCGTGTCTCCCAGTTGAACCCAGGGAATAATGCGCCGGGCAATCAGTCCAGCAATGAGCCGGAGCCCGACTTTCTGAGCCGGATAATCGGTCGGCTCGAAGCCAAGCAGAACATTTTCGTTGTGGGTGGCGCAGTCCGAACGCGTGGCGCTCAAAAACTTGCCCGCGCAATGTTTGAAATAGGTAATCTTCCCGCTTACCGGCGCCTTCTGCACGTGCACATCGATGACAGAAAGGAAAATGGAAATTCGCTGGCACGGTCCCGCCATGAATTCCGGCTCGGTGGTTTCGTCGATCACATCCACCGTGCCGTGGGCTGGGGAAACAATCGCATTCAGGATGCTGGGAGCGGAGGGATTGGGGTCGCGAAAAAAATACAGCGTAAAAAGTGCGAATAAAATCCAAACCACAACCAGGATTGTGGAAACAGTCGCGATCAGCGCGCCCAGAAGGGTCGCCAGAATGCCGATGGCAAAAACGGCCATGAGCAGGACCAGTGTCCAAAAAATAATTTTCAGACCTGCGCGCATGGATTTTCCCGAATGTTTCATCAGGAAAAGGCTAGCGGGTCTAAAAGCCCTTGGAAAGCGGGATGTTCCATTAACAATGAATTTAATTGAAAGCGAGGAAACGATCAGTGCTGGCGACCAAGTCGCTGACTACACCGAGCCCGGCAAAGGTCGCCGCATCGCTCAGCGGGATATGGCGTCGTTGCGCGGCATAGGCGCAAGCGAACAGATTCATCCCCCGAGCTTTCAGAGTTTGCAGTTGCGCGTCAGTGAGCCCGTTGACTGCATCATCGATACAATAAAGGTAAACCTTTACTCCCTGATTCAAGGCGGCGTCGGCTAATCGCAGCGCGTGTCTAAAGCCGGGACTTTCCGGTGGAGTCGATATGAGAAGCCCCAGTTTTTTTCCGCGCAACGCTACCTCCAGGGGCTGGGCAGAAGGCGTGAGATTTTCCATTCGCGTCTGTTAGCAACGAGCGTTGTCGCTGGCCTGTTAGCCGGGAGCGGGCGGCGCCGGGGGAGTGGCGCTTTCGGCCGCGTCTTCATCGGCCTCTGTGATCACGGGGGCTATCGCCTGCAGTCGATCTTGCTCGTCAAGGTTAATGAGTTTAACACCCTGCGTGTTGCGGCCGGCCTCCCGAATGTCTTTGACGGCCGTTCTCACCATTTGTCCGCCGAAGGTAATGAGCATGATCTCATCCACCTCCTGAACCGTGAGCGCGCCGATGACACCGCCCGTGCGGTCGTTGGTTTTCATCGTGATGATGCCCTTGCCGCCTCGCGATTGGACGCGGTATTCCTCGAAATTGGTGCGCTTGCCGATTCCGTTTGCGCCCGCCACCAGCAAAGTCCCCTGCGACTCGACAACGGCCAGGGCCACCACGGCATCGGCCTGCTCCAGGCTTATCCCACGCACGCCCGCGGCAGGCCGCCCCATGGAACGCACATCATCTTCCTGGAATCGGATGCTCTGGCCTTCTTTGGTGATCAGCACCACTTCATTTTGCCCCGTCGTCAGTTTTACATCGATCAGGGCATCTCCGGGTTCAATCGTAATAGCAATGATGCCTCCTGTCCGGACATTCGCAAAATCTGAAATTGATGTCTTTTTGACCGTGCCTTTTTGCGTGGCGAAGAAAAGAAACCCAGCCTGCGCCCAAGTAATATCTTCATTGTTGGGGCCGGACTTGGAAAGGACGCGGATCAAGGCGGCAATGGTTTCTCCGGCTTTCAACTCGAGAAGGTTTGCAATGCTTCGCCCTTTGGAGGCGCGACCCATATCGGGAATCTCATGCACGCGTTCCACGTAAACGCGGCCCATGTTCGTAAAGAACATCAAATAATCATGCGTGCTAGCAGTGAAGAGGCGTTCCACAAAATCTGCCACCTCCCCTTCCACTGCGGAAGTCTCACGGGTCGTCATCCCGATGACTCCTTTGCCGCCCCGTCGCTGAGCTCGGTAGGAGCTCACGTTGGTACGCTTGATCAAACCATTATGGGTGATGGTGATGATAACCCCCTCGTTAGCGATCAAATCTTCGATGGCAATCTCCCCTTCATCGGGAGCCAAATCGGTCAGACGCGGAGTGGCGTATTTTTCTTTGATCGTCTTCAACTCAGTCTTGATAATGGTGAGGACGCGCGCTTCCTGCGCCAGTATATCCAGGAGGTCCTTGACTTTCTCGATCACCTCGTAGTAATCGGCTTTGACCTTGTCTCGTTCCAGCCCGGTCAATTGATAGAGGCGGAGATCGAGAATACTGTTGGCTTGGGCCTCGCTCAAGGAGTAGCGCCCATTGACCAGACGAGCTTCGCTGCGGATAAGAATTCCAAAACGTTCCACCAGGGCGCGTGTGAAGTCGAAGGCCAGAAGCTTGATCCTGGCTTCTTCGCGGTTGGAGGAACTTCGGATGATGCGAATGAACTCATCGAGATTGGCCAATGCGATCAGGTAGCCTTCGAGGGTTTCGGCGCGTTCTTCGGCCTTCCTCAGTTCGAAACGCGTGCGGCGGATGATCACTTCCCGGCGGTGCTCGATGTAACAGTTGATCAACTCTTTCAAGCTGAGTGTTTTGGGCCGGCCATGATCGATGGCGAGCGCATTGACGGCAAAGCTGGTTTCGAGGGCGGTGTGCTGGTAAAGATTGTTGATCACCACCTTGGGAATGGCATCCCGCTTTATCTCAATCACCACCCGCGTATTCTCGTCCGATTCATCGCGGATGGCGGTGATGTCCGGGATAATCTTTTCATTGACCAATTCGGCAATGCGTTCCACCAGCACAGCCCGGTTCACATTGTAGGGAATCTCGGTGATCACAATCTGCTCGCGACCGCCTTTCATTTGTTCGAGGCCGACTTTGCCGCGCACTTTGACACTCCCGCGGCCAGTAGTGAAGTATTGCTTGACCGGCTCAAGTCCGCACACTGTACAGCCTGTCGGAAAGTCCGGCCCCTTCACGTGCTTCATCAGTTGGGGAATGGTGATGTGCGGATCGTCAATTTGCGCGCAGACCCCATCGATGATTTCGCCCAGGTTGTGCGGGGCCATGTTAGTCGCCATGCCGACGGCGATGCCCGTGCCGCCATTGACGAGCAAATTCGGAAATGCCGCGGGGAAGACCGTCGGCTCGGTTTTGGTCTCGTCGTAGTTGGGGACAAAATCGACAGTGTCCTTATCCATGTCCTCCATTAACGCCGCCCCCAGATGTGTCATGCGCGCTTCGGTGTAACGCATGGCCGCCGGAGGATCGCCTTCGACGGACCCGAAATTTCCCTGCCCATCCACGAGACGCTCGCGCATCGCCCAGGGCTGTGCCATATGCACCAGGGTCGGATAGATCACGGCTTCACCGTGGGGATGGTAATCACCGCTCGTATCGCCGCAAATCTTCGCGCATTTGCGGTGTTGGCGATTGGGGTACAACGACAGAGCCTGCATCGCAAAAAGGATGCGGCGCTGCGAAGGTTTTAACCCATCCCGCACATCGGGCAAGGCGCGCGAGATAATGACCGACATCGAATAATCCAGGAATGAATTTTTGATCTCCTCGGCGACGTTAATCTTGGCAATCTTCTCGTTGGCGGCGAATAAAGGGGTATTGCTAACCGGCAGATCTTCCGGGGGATTCGGTTCGTTTGAATCAGGCATAAGGAAACGGGATGAAAGGGAATTACACGTCAAGGTTGCGCACGTTCAGCGCATTATCTTCGATGAATTGTTTGCGGGGCTCGACCTCATCCCCCATCAGCTTTGTGAACATCTCTTCCGCTTCGACGGCGTCGGTGACATCGATGCGCAACAGCTTGCGATTGGCCGGATTCATGGTGGTCTCAAACAGTTCCTTGGCGTTCATTTCACCGAGACCCTTGAAACGTTTGATTTGAATGCCGCGCCGCCCGACCTCCTTAACGCTGGAAAGGATTTCCGCGATGGAAAAGAGAGGCTTCACCTGAATTTTTTCGCCGTCGCCTTCCAGCATTTCAAAGAGGGGCTTGTCTTGCGCCGAATAGTGTTCGACGCTGAAGCCCTTGCGCGCAATCTTGCTTAGCAACTCCTCGATGGCTTTGCTTTCATGCAGCTCGACGTACTTGGCCCGCCGGGTATGCCCATTTCTAGTCCTCTCCAAAAGGGAGGTCTCAGTCTCCTCCCCTCCGAACAGACGCAAGTCCTGATTGGCATCTCCAAAGGTCTTCAACTCCTTTTCGGTCCCGAAATATTGCACTGTCTCGTTATTTCCGTCACGGATTTTGACCAGGTGCTTCGGCAGCTCATGGGTCCTGGGATCGCGCCTCTCGATGTATTCTCCAAACTCGCCACCATGCCGGCGCAAGGCATTGGCATATTTGTCGAGCGATTCGAGCAACTCCAGGATTTCAGCCAATTGCTTTTGCGAGAGTTCCGTGTTGTCAGCCAGATTGCGCAAGCGCACGTCTTCCGTGCCAAGTTGAATCAAGATCTTGTTTAACTGCGCGTCGTCATCCACGTACTCCACCCGTTTGCGGCGGGTAATTTGATAGAGCGGCGGCTGGGCGATATAGACAAAGCCCTGCTTAACCAATTGCGGCATTTGACGGTAGAAAAATGTCAGGAGCAGCGTGCGAATGTGCGAGCCGTCCACGTCTGCATCCGTCATGATGATGATTTTGTGGTAACGAAGCTTCTCGATATTAAAGGCGCCCTCCCCTTCGCCGTCTCCGATGCCGGTACCGACGGCGGTGATCATAGTGCGGATCTCGGTGTTCTGCAGCACCTTGTCGAGCCGAGCCTTCTCCACATTGATTAGCTTGCCGCGAATTGGCAGAATGGCTTGAAACTTTCGGTCGCGCCCCTGCTTGGCCGACCCACCGGCTGAGTCCCCCTCGACAATGTAGATTTCGGTGTTAGCCGGATCACGGTCCGAGCAGTCGGCCAATTTTCCCGGCAATCCTCCGCCCGTCAGCGCGCCTTTGCGAACCGTCTCCCGCGCTTTGCGGGCGGCTTCCCGGGCGCGGGCAGCCAGCAATCCTTTTTCAATGACCTTTTTGGCAACCGGAGGGTGAGCATCGAAAAACCCCATCAGCCCGTCATAGACAATCGATGACACAATGCCGTCGATTTCCGTGTTCACTAATTTGACTTTGGTTTGGGACTCAAACCGGGGATTGGGCAGTTTCACGCTGAGCACACAAACCAGGCCTTCCCTGACGTCATCGCCGGAGAGGGTCGGGTCCTTTTCCTTAAGCAGGTTATTCTGTTTCGCGTATTGATTAACTGCGCGAGTCAGTGCGGTGCGGAAGCCGGTCAGATGGGTTCCACCGTCTGGGTTGGGAATCGAGTTGGCGAAGCACAAGATCTGGTCGTTATAGCTGTCATTGTATTGCATGACGCAATCGATGAAGACTTCATCTTTCTGGCGCGCGAGGACGATCGGCTTGGGATGAATGATCTGCTTGTTTTTGCCGAGCTGTTTAACAAATTCCTCGATGCCGTCCTTGTAAACGAACCGCTCCTTTTTGTTCTCGCTGCGCTCATCGGTCAGGAGGATTTCCACGCCCGGATTGAGGAATGCCAGTTCGCGCAACCGGTTCGCCAGAATGTCGAATTTAAACTCGGTGGTGATGGCAAAAATAGTCGGATCAGGCTTGAAGGTGATCAAGGTTCCGGTATGTTTAGAGTTGCCAATGACGCTCAACTTATCGGTGGTGACTCCGCGGGCAAAAGCCATGTGATAAACCTTCCCATCCCGTGAAACCTCGACCTTAAACCAATCCGAAAGCGCGTTGACGCATTTGGCCCCGACGCCATGCAACCCTCCCGAATACTTGTAGGCGCCCTGGCCGAATTTTCCTCCAGCGTGGAGATTGGTCAGCACAAGTTCGACAGCGGGCATGTTCCATTTTGGATGCATGTCCACCGGGATGCCTCGCCCATCATCCCGAATCGAGACGGACCCGTCCATATGGATGCTCACCTCGATGCGATTGCAATAACCCGCCAGGTGTTCGTCGATGGAATTGTCCAAGACCTCGAAGACACAGTGATGCAAACCCCGTTCGTCCGGGTCGCCGATATACATTCCAGGCCGTTTGCGGACCGCTTCCAGACCCTCCAGCTTATCTATTTTCGACGCATCGTATTTCTCGCTGGCATCGGGTTGTTCGGGCTGGATCGCCATAATTTTTTCTTCCAAAACGTCCGGTTCTTTTGGCATATTATTCGAGTAGGGACAACCCGCTGGGGAGGCCCAAAGTTCACCCCAAAAGTATAAAAAATTAACCCTCTTAACACAACTATTATTTAACCTTTTTTTGGAGTAGAAACACAAGATATGGTATGCCGTTCAAAAGACCGACCCAAAGTGTTGAGTAATGCCTTGCCAGCGAGTTTAGGCTGACTTTTGTGAGGCTAAACTGTGCCCGATCCGGCCAAACGGGCCCGCCCCGATAGAGCTGCGAAAAAACAAAAATCCTGCAAGGCTCGGATAGCCTCGGTTTACCTCGGTTTACCTCGGTTTACGGATCGGTCGGGTAGGTCGGGGCCGGGCGGGGGGCTCTTATACAATTAGCAGCTCCGGCCGGATTTTATCGCATAGCTGGACAAAAATAGAGGGTTGAAGCCGGGCGCATCACTCGATTATTGCCGGGTGTGATTAAAAGTGGGTGAGGGAGAGAGAGAAGATTTTTGCAGAATAAAATGTACAAATTTAGCCATCAGGGCTATCCTATTGACTCCAGTGACCACAACGTATAGTGGAGGAGGATGATAGAGGACTATCCGCGGACGCTTTT
>JBBRPK010000172.1:0-11452 GCA_038228235.1 Verrucomicrobiota bacterium | reverse complement strand
GCGGCTGCCATCATCGTGCACGAGACGGGGCCTGCCGGCTATCCGTGGGCCGTGGTCGAGGGCAGCAATTCCCGCGAAAACTTCGATCTGCAAGCGGAGGACAAAAACATGCAACGCGTCGCGGTCGAAGGTTGGATAACTCTCGACAAAGCCCGGCAGCTTTTTGCCGCGACCGGGCAGGATTTTGACAAACTCAAGCAGGCGGCGCTCTTTCGCAAGTTCCGGCCCCTGCCGCTGCGCGCAACCGCCCGCTTCAAATTCAAGAACACCCTGCGAGAGGTGGCGGCTCAGAACGTCGTGGCCAAAGTCGAAGGCGCTGATCCGAAGCTTTTCAGACAATTGCCAATAAAAGCCTTGTGCTGTCGGCGTCATCAGTGGCATAGATTTCGCCCATGAGTTCTCTGGCGCTTGAAAAATCGGCCGAACCAAAGAAGCTGAGCTTGACGGAATGGCTGATTATATTCGTGGCCATCCTCGGCTTTGCCTTCGACACCTACGAACTGCTGATGCTGCCGCTCATCGCTCGTCCTGCGCTCATCGAACTGCTTCATGTCGATCCAGCCACCGCCTCGGGTAACGCCGCTATTTTAAAATGGACAGGCTACATGATGTGGGCGAGCGCGGTTTGCGGCGGAGTTTTTGGGCTGCTCGGCGGCTACTTGACCGACCGCTTTGGCCGCAAGCGAGTGCTGGTCTGGAGCATTTTCATTTATGCGCTTTCTCCCTGCGTGGCCGCCTTTAGCACCTCCGCTCCTATGCTGCTGGTTTTACGCTGCACCACTTTTATCGGAGTCTGTGTGGAATTTGTGGCGGCGGTTGCCTGGCTGGCCGAACTTTTCCCCAACCCGCGACAGCGCGAAAAAATTCTAGGTTCCACCCAGGCCTTTGCCTCGCTGGGCGGCCTGATGGTGGCGGGGGCGTATTTCCTATGCGTCACCTATGCCCCAAGCTTCCCAGCGATTCATGGCGATCACACGCCATGGCGTTATACCCTCATCTCCGGATTGATCCCAGCCATCCCGCTGATGCTCCTCCTGCCGATGCTGCCCGAGTCCCCGGCCTGGAAGGAGAAGCGCGCTCAGGGAACACTCAAGCGCCCCAGCATCACTGAACTCTTTCAACCGGCTTTGCGAAGAACCACTCTGGCCACAACCATCCTGTTCGCCTGTGCCTACGGCGCGGCTTTCGGGGCCATCCAGATGACGCCCCAGATCGTTCCCGGCCTGGTGCCCGGACTGTCCGAACTTCCCAAGCTGCGCAAACAAGTCGAATTGGCTCAAACCACCGGACAAGACACCAAGGAGTTGAAGCTCCAAATCCGGCAACTTGGCAAAAAGCAGGAGCAATTGGTCAGTGGCGTTCAGACTTACCAGGAAATCGGAGGTTTGGTGGGGCGCTGCCTGTTGGCGGTCCTGGCCCTCTACATCGTCAGCCGGCAAAAGCTGCTGCGCCTTTTCCAAATTCCGGGCCTCTTGCTCATCCCGCTGGTGTTTTGGTTTCCAGCCACGGATAACCTGGGCATTTTTAAATGGGGTATTTTTGCGGCCGGTTTGTGCACGATCGCGCAGTTCAGCTTTTGGGGAAACTATTTGCCGCGGGTTTATCCGACTCATCTGCGTGGAACCGGCGAGGGGTTCGCAGCCAATGTCGGGGGGCGAATGATTGGCACCTCGGCTGCCTTTTTTACTACCCAGATTACGCCCCTGATGGCAGGCGCTGCCCAACCCGCCAAACTCGCTCATGCTGCCGCCCTGGTGGCATTGTTAGCCTATGCGGTGGGCTTGATTACTTCCTTCTGGCTGACGGAGCCCAAGCAAGAACAGTTGCCCGATTAGCCTCATTCGATTTAGCATGCGCATTTTTCCACCGCCAGCTTCGCGGCGCCGCAGGCTACCGTGACGGCTCTTCCAGCTTCTTAATTAATTCCTCAAGTCCCCCCTCGATGGGTTCGATTTCGATGCGTCCCGCCGCCGGAGGGGGCACGCTGGGAGGCGCGTCCGTTGTCCTCCCTTCCAAATTGGCCTGTTTCGTGGCGGGCCTGAGTGTTGAGGCAACGATTGGCAAGGGCAGGATTTCGGCAGGCTCGGTGTCGGGTTTTTCTTCCGGGTTGGGGAAGTGCCAGCTTTTCTTATTTTCGAGCCAGGTCTGGTAACGCTGCCAAGTCCACATTCCGTGCTCCGCTCCCGTTTCCAAGGCGGAGATAATTTTAAAAAATTCTCCATTCCGAATGAAATTCTTGATCGGGAGGGTCGGCATCAAGACTTCACATTCTGGCACGCGAATTTTCAAGTCAGGCCGAAATCGCAACCGCTGACAAATGACCGCCACCAGGCAATCAGCCAATTGCGCGCGCACACCGCCTTGAATCTCCCCCGGGAAAGCAGAAACGATTCGTTGCAATGCTTCGCCACAGGTTGAGGAGTGTAGTGTCGCTAGAACGAGGTGCCCGGTTTCGGAGGCGTTGAGGGTGAGTCGCATCGTTTCTGGTTCGCGCATCTCCCCCACCATGAGCACGTCGGGATCCTCACGGAGGGCATCGATGAGCGCTTGCTCAAAAGAAGGCGTGTCCCGCCCGACTTCGCGCTGGCGGATATAGGCAAGGCGCGGACGAAACGTGTATTCGATGGGACTTTCGATGGTGACAATGTGGCGGGCCTCCGTCAGATTGATCTCCTGGAGCAAAGCAGCCATGGTCGAAGACTTGCCGCAACCCGTCGGCCCGGTGACCAAAATCAAACCATGAGGACGGTTGACCAGTCTTTTAAAATCGGGATGTAAATTGAGCTTCTCCACGGTGGCTTGGAATGAGGAAAGCAAACGGATGGCCAGGCCAACCCCACGCGAAGTATGCAGGACGTTGATGCGGCAGCGCACCCCTTCTATGGTTTTTGAAAGATCAAAGGAACGCCGCTCCACGAAGTGCGGCCACTGTTCGGGGCCAATTAGATTTTTCGCGATCTCGAGCAGGCCTTTTGCAGGAAGCGGTTCGCCCATGATCTGAAGGGTGCCGCGAACCCGCACGGCCGCCGGCAACCCGGGTTCCAAGTGCAAATCACTGGCCCCGTTGTCATTTGCGCTGGTGATTAAGGCTGCGAGATCCATCGAATACGTTTTAGGTAACACTTGATGGCCCGTCAAGTTGCGATCATTCGCCCTTTCATTTCCGGAAATCTCCCCTTACAAGAGGGCGCATGGTTACGTCCGTTGCTCGACCAGCCGCCCTCAGCCGAAGACGTTTTCTTGGCGCGGCTGCTTTTTCAGGGATGGCGGCTTGGGTTTTGCGAAACTCTTTAGCCGCGGCCGTTGCCGAGGATTTCGTCACCATGCCCTTTGAAAACGGGCGCCGCCCGTTGGTCAAATATCCGCAAAAACGACCACTCATCCGCATCACGACCAGGCCGCCTCAGTTGGAAACACCGTTCTCAGTTTTCAACCAAGGCGCCATAACCCCCAATGATGCGTTCTTCGTTCGCTATCACTTGACCATACCTCCGCTCGATGTGGATGTCGATCGATTCCGGCTGCGAATTAAAGGCAAGGTCAACTCGCCGTGTGAGTTTTCCATGGTGGAGCTGAGAGAGAAATTCGAGCCCGTCGAGATCGTCGCGGTCAATCAATGTTCCGGGAACGGACGCGGGTTCAGCGAGCCTCGCGTGCCCGGCGGCCAGATGGGGAATGGCGCAATGGGCAACGCGCGCTGGAAAGGTGTCCGCCTCAAGGACGTTGTCGAAAAAGCGGGACCTGTCGCGGGAACTCGACAAATCACTTTTAACGGACTCGACGCCCCGCTTTTGGAAAAGACTCCGGATTTCGTGAAAGCCCTCGACCTTGAGCATGCGCTCGATGGTGAAGTCATGCTGGCTTACCAGATGAATGGCGAAGATTTGCCGTTGCTCAATGGTTATCCCTTGCGCCTGGTCGTGCCGGGCTTTTACGGCACTTATTGGGTAAAACATTTGCACGAAATCACGGTCCTCGATGGCATCTTCGATGGATTTTGGATGAGCACCGCTTACCGCATCCCAGACAATCCCTGCGCCTGTCTGCCGCCGGGAACCGCTCCGAAGCGGACCGTGCCGATCACTCGACTGAACGTCCGCTCTTTCATCACGAGCTTGAGCGAGGGCGCGGAAGTTCACTCCGGCGAGACGAGTATGGTGAAGGGAATCGCGTTCGATAGCGGGTATGGAATTCGGGAGGTTTTGTTTTCCGAAGATGGCGGACGAAGCTGGCGCGAAGCCGAGCTGGGTAAGGATTTGGGCGGATATTCCTTTCGGGAATGGCAAATTGGTTTTACACCCAAACGGGCTGGCGTTTTCGATTTGAAGGCCAAAGCCACCAACCGCATCGGGCAGTCGCAGCCCCTGGAGCCGCTCTGGAATCCGGCGGGCTACATGCGCAATGTGGTGGAATCAGTGCGGGTGAAGGCGGTTTAGACTAGCCGGATATGAAACCATGCAAAGCTTGGAGCGCGTTTGGAGCAGGTCTGTTGTTAGCCGGATTGGTTTTGCAGGCAGCCGAAAAATACTCCCTGCCGCCCGAGACAGCCGCCTTCAAATCAGGCCCGGGGGCTGAAATCGCCATGATTCAGTGTCTGCTCTGTCACTCGGCGGATTACGTTTCCACGCAACCACCCCTGCCACGCGCAAGTTGGAAGGCCATCGTGCAGAAAATGAGGGAAAAATA
Source organism: Verrucomicrobiota bacterium (assembly GCA_038228235.1). Lineage (GTDB taxonomy): Bacteria > Verrucomicrobiota > Verrucomicrobiia > Limisphaerales > JBBRPK01 > JBBRPK01. Next base: position 6,766 of record JBBRPK010000172.1, on the reverse strand, counting down.
TGGCGCGCCTATTCCAGATGATAAAACTGAGACCCTGGTGGATTACTTGACACGCACCTACGGCGTTGAGGCTCCGAAGCTCCGTTAACCCAGAAAAAGCCCCTCAGGGAGGAGGTCCTGGAACTTCGGCGTAATTCATGTAGCCAATAAACATTTCATCATACGACTGTTGATTGAAAAAGACGTTTCGGCTTGGCAGGAATCGAGCATCCTGGGTTGCTGAATAGATATCCATCAGATCGGCATTTTGGGTTGTGTTGTCGTATCCTCCCGTGCAGAGGATATGCGCGCCTTTTGGAATATATTTGGGCTGGGTCAGGCGGTAGGTGGACTGCCACCGAAAGACGTAGTTTGGGACGGAGAGGAGAGTCTCGTGGATATTGTTGGCATAGACTACCTCAAACTTAAACCAATTGCCTCGGAAATGCATATGTGGCTCCAAATCATAGAGCAGAATGTTCGTCGTCAGATTGCCTGACGCAGGCAATTGGGCCGTGGTTTGGTATTGCGCGCTGTTTGGAGGGATCGAAATCCCCAGATTGTAGGCTGATTTGGTCTGCAGGGGATAAGTTGGAGCCGTTGGACTGAGATAAAGTCCTAGTTCCGTTTGATCGGTTTGGGACGTCCCAATCGTGACGTAGTGCATCTGAAACGTTAGAACCTGGCCATTCGTGAGAAACTTCCCTGTGTTAGTAGGGAAAAGACTGGGATTGGCCCCAGGCACGTAACCCGCAAAAAAGCCATCCAATCCTGCCAAAGGGCCAGTCGATCCATCGAATACTAAGCAGTGGTGCACAACCTTGATGTTTCCAGGCCGCACGACTGCGGCGCGCAGCCATACATTGCTTGGTATAAGTGTATTCACGACCACGGGCGTCCGGTAGCTTCCGTTGTTGTCTACGCCCGTCGCCGCAATATTTTGCAGGGGAATCCTGTATATCACGTCCGGCTGCCCTAGATTCGTCGGCCACGCAAACGGATAATTAATGGTGGTTATCTCCGTTGCGAGCGGATCGGGACCGCTGCCCCGCTGGGCCCCATCTTCAAGCCATTGCGCCAATTTGGCGGCTTCGCCCGGCTTTAAAGAGAAATCATTGGTGAAAGTGCCATAAGCGGGGTCCGCGTGCCAGGGCGGCATTCGTCCCGCCCGGATTTCACGACGAATTTCATAAGTGTGATCGGCGACGACATTGTAATTGGTCATCGACCACGGGGCGATGTTGCCGGGGCTGTGGCAACGGATGCATTTGGCCTGCAAGAGCGGCGCAATCTCTGTCGAGTAGGAAATATTGGTAAAGGAAGGCTTGAAAGCTACCGCGCAGCCCGAGGGCACGCTGCGCCCAATGGACACTGGCTGGCCGGCCAGAAAATTCGCCAGCGCATTTGACAAATAACTCTGGGTGGTGGCGACGGTATTGCTGGCCAGCCGATCATCGATCGCGCCTCGATAAAAAATGCTCGCATCGATCATGTCTATAGCGATTGCCTCCGGGGTCGTGGCGGCATGATAGGCGCGAGCCACCAATTGCGCGGCATCGTGGAGAATGGGAAGACTGCTGTTGATGCCGAGCGACGCTGCCTCGGCAACGATGTTGGAACGATTATCCTGTTGATTGGAATCAATCAGCCAAAACAGCACTCCTTGAGGAGTGAATTTGGTAGTCAAAGCTTTGATGGTTGGAAGCATTTCTCGGATTTTAGCGCAACCGTTGCCCGTGAAGATCAGTGTAATCGCTCGGATGTTGGTCTGCACGCTCGGATCATTTTGATAATAGAAGAGCTCGTGCGACCGGCCCAGGTGGTCGGTCAAGCGGAAGTCAGAGCCAATCTCCACTGGCTCGGCGCTCTCCAGGGCGCGATAAAACCGCATCGGCGCAACCACCGAGGAGGAATCAAACCAGTTTTGGGGCGAGTTGGTCAGGGTAAGCTTGAGCAGGAAATCCCAACTGGCCATTTGGTTCGTTGTCACCTGCAAAGTATAATCCTTGGTGAGGTCGCCGCTGACTCCAACTCGCGCCGGACCCAGTGACCGATCCAGGTTCAAAACGGGCTGCTGAGCGGCAGCGATGCCACAGACAATCGCGCTCGAAAATAGAGAAACAATCAACTTGGAGCAATGCATGTGGTTTCATTGTTCCACAAATTTGATCTCCGCGCAAATCAATTTGGAGGCGTTTCTGATGTGTTCACTATCCAGTTTTAGCCTGGCAACACTGCCCAGTGAAACCGGAACTTGTGCCAGACCGCCTGGCTAGCTGGCCAGAATTCGATCCATCCGTTCGGCGATGAGTTTTAGTCGCTCGGCGTCGCCGCCTGCCACCTCGGCAATGGCCCAGCCCTGGAAGCCAACATCGTCCAGAGCTTTCATGATGGCCGGCCAGTCGCAATCCCCTTCCAGCAACTCAACCTGGGAGCGTTTGGCACGGCTGTATTCCTTGATATGCAGGGTAGCGATGCGCTTGCCCAGCGCGCGAATCCAGTGCTCGGGCCAACCCCAGGGAACGACGTTGCCAATATCAAAGTGCCAGACAACGGCTGTGCTGTGGAAATCATCCACGAATCGCGCTGCCTCCAGGGGACTCATCAGGAAATAGTTCCCGACATTCTCAATGGCGATCTTGACCCTTAACTCCTCGGCCAGCGGAATCGCCTTGCGGATTTCGATGGGCGAGCGCGTCCACGCCTCCGAGTAGCTCACCTCCTTTTTTACCACCGCAGGCACAAGCAACACCGTCGGAGCGCCGAATAACTTCGCCTCGCGCAACGCGGCTTTCAGTCCCTCCAAGCCGCGTGCGCGCACCGCTGGATTGGGATCAGAGAGCGGGTCGCGCCAGTGTGCCGAGTCGATGATGTTGGCAACGGCCACGCCGGTAACGTCGCGCGCTTTGACGATTTCATCCGAGGGCGGGCCGCCGGGCCGGTCGAGTTCAACTCCGTCAAAGCCCAGGTCCTTGAGCAGTCTGAACTTTTCCAGCACCGTGCCCTCGGTTTTCACCATGCCAAGATTGACCGCTTTTTTCAATGGCCGCTTCGAGGTTGCGCCTGCGGCGATAGAAAGGACAGACGTAGTGGAAGCGAGCATGGCGGCGGTACCAGAGCGCTTAAGGAACTTTCTGCGATCAATGATCTCCATAAATCGAAATGTTAGGCCAGCTTCGTCACTCCAGGTATGGCCACGAGGGAAGCGGGCGGCTTGGCATCCCAATCGTAACGTTCTGGCGACAGATCTTCTTTGGATGCCATCGCCTCCTCCCATGTAATCGCCTGGCCGGTGTAAGTAGCCATCCGCCCCAGGATTGCCATCAACGTACTCTTGCTCATGTAGTCCCCGTTGTTAATCGATTTGCCGCTTCGAATGCTCCCAAACAACTCGTCATGCTCGGTTTGTTGGGAAACATTCTTCTCCCCTTTATAAACCCAATGGCTGTCATTGGAAATCTCCAGAGCCCGCGCGCCCACCGAGGCGCTCCCGCGTGTCCCCATTACCTGAACGGATATGTCGTTCATCGTTCCCGGCATCTGCCGGCAGGCAGCAAAAAGTTTCGCCCCGCTGGCGTACTCGTAAACGACCGAATGATGATCGTAGATGTTGCCATACTCAGGCCCCGTCCGAACCTGGCGGCCCCCGGAGCCATAGGCGCGGACTGGATATTCGTCTTTCATGATCCAGGAGCAGAAATCAAGCAAGTGGATATGTTGTTCGACGTTGAAATCCCCGGACAGCCAGGTGAAATAATACCAGTTCCGCAGATGGTATTCCATCTCGGTCCAGCCCGGCTGCCTCGGCTTGACCCAGATCGGACCGCGAAAATCATTGGCCTGCACCGCGCGGATGTCTCCCACCTCTCCCTGATGGAGGCGCTTAATGATTTCCCGGTGCCCGTTGGAGTAACGCATCGCCAGGCCAGACACGATGGAGAGATTTTTCCGGCGCGCTTCCCCACAGGCGGCCAGGACACGCCGGACGCCCGGGGCATCGACCGCCACTGGCTTCTCGGCGAAGACATGCTTGCCGGCAGCGACAGCGGCCTCGAGATGCATCGGCCTGAAGTGGGGCGGTGTGGCCAACAGCACCACGTCCGAGTGCTCGATCACTCTTTGGTAAGCATCTAAGCCGACAAAGCACCGCCTCTCCGGCACGTCGATCTTTCGGGCAACCGCGGCCTGTTTCTTCAGCGTCTCCAGGCTGCCCTGCAAGCGGTCTGCAAAGGCATCGCCCAACGCCGTCAGTTTCACATTCGGGTCCGCTGCCAGCGCTTGAGCGGCCGCGCCCGTCCCACGCCCGCCACAGCCGACGAGGCCGATGCGAATTGCCTCCCCTCGCGAGACCCCGACTTGGGCGATGCCCTCCCGGGTTACAGTGCTGGCGACCGCCGCCAGACCGGAAGTCTTGAGGAATTGGCGGCGATTAAAAGACCGGGTGTCCGGGCCATTGTTCATGAGGGCGAAGCTACCCGATTTAGAAGCGGAAGCAATATTTGGAATCGCCCTGTGGCTCGGAGCGCAGAAATGGTTCCCAGCGAAATCCTGGTCACAAATGATCGCAGAACTCAACTTCGTAAGCGCCCTCGCCGAGGACTTCCACCACAGTGCCTACTCGCCTGCGCCCAGTTTCCGCGCCGGGAGGTCTTGGAGTAACGCCACGGTATCAAGCAGTCGGATTGGTTTCGTTTTCATCATTTGCCGCTCCTCAACCTTATCACAAAGCACGTCGTCAAGTTGGCGGGTTCGATCCGGGGTCGGCCCGGAATGCAGGAAAAAAGATGGACAGCAGATTAAAGATCGAGAGGATGGGCGTCGAGGTCTCGCAGAATTCGAATCGAATACGCCGGGGCCGTCTGCCACGTCATGGCACGCGGAAATCAGGGTCGAACGATTTACGCTGAGGAGCAGGATCGAAAGATATTGGTGGAGACGGTGGGCGAGGTGTGTGAGAAAGCGGGCTGGCGCATTCATGCCTGAGTGAGCGGCTTAAATTCCGGGGAATTTTGGCCTCTCTTGTCGAGGCTCCTCACGGCCGCGGAATAACATGTATGCGCCCCACTTGAGCAGGGCGAATACTCCAATGGCCAGCAGGATAAGCCGGTCGATTGATCCGCCAAAAACCACCCAAATCCGGGTCTTTTGAATCATGAGCGCGATGGCAAAGCTTATCCCGATCATCACTATCAAACCCGAGAGGCGCTCAAAACCGGGGATAGCCTCGAAGCTGACGCTCTTGCGAATCAGCGCCAGGGTGACGATCATCGAAATGATGGGCAGGATATAGACCAGGAAGCTGACATCGAGCAGGTTTTCATTTGTGAAAAACAAGGCGTAGGCCGTGAGCACGCCAGCAAAAACCCCAGGAACACAGGTTAAATAGACTAGAATTGAATAGCAATATTTCCACGGAGGGTTGGCGCCATTGCCCCGACCATGCAACTGACCACAAAGCCAGGCCGCCAGGGGCGCAAAGACAAACATGCCGGCCAGCATCCAAGGGTGGCGGTCTGTTGTTTGAATTAATTCTCGGGCGGTCACGGAAGTCCCATTGGTTAGGCTTTTGTCACTATGGTAGCGGGCGCTTCTTCCTCCAACCTTCGAAGCAGGTCCTGGGTGAAGTTGATAAACCACGGTTTGCGGCGGGCCTGCTCCGGTGGTTCCTCAGGACGAGGGACGTGCAAAATCTCCAGCAGGCGGCCGGGTTTGGCTCCCATTAAAAAAACCCGGTCACCCAGGTAAACCGCTTCCTCGACCGAATGGGTCACCAGAAAAACCGTGCTTTGCTGCTCCATCCAGAGTTGAATCAAAAGCTCTTGCATGCGCAAGCGGATGCGCGGGTCCAGCGCGCCGAACGGCTCATCCATGAGCAAAATCTTGGGCTGGAGGATAAGGGTGGCAGCAATCGAGACGCGCTGTTGCATCCCGCCAGACAACTCGGCGGGATATTTGGTTTCTGAACCGTCGAGGCCGACCTTCTGCACCCATTCCTGGGCGCGGGCCAGCCGCTCGGAACGCCGCATCCCGCGAAGCATCAGGCCAAAGGCGATGTTTTCGACGACGGTTAGGTGCGGGAGGAGCGAATATTTTTGATCGACCAGCCCGCGATCGGATCCCGGCCGCTCGGCCGGTTTTCCGAAGATGCGCACCTCGCCCGAGGTGGGAGGAAAATGGGGGTGGAGAGCAGAGATGATCCGGAGCAATGTGGATTTGCCACAACCCGATGGACCCACAATTGTCACAAGCTCCCCCTTGTTGGGAAGATCTTCGACCACGAAGGAGATATCTTGAATGGCGATTTTGGCATTCGGGCCGTGGCCAAATTTCTTAGTGACTTTGTCAAAGGCAACAAGTTCTGGCAACGTCCCGTGGGGGTTAGCGCCGGAGGAGGAATGTGTGGAGGTCCCGTCCATGGTTAGGAGAGGTGGAAACGCTCCCTAGACCTGGTAGTAGCCGACGTGAGTCGGCTCACTATTCTCAGGCGAAGGATCAGAGCCGATTCACATCGGCTGCTACGATTCAGGGTGCTGATGCGCCTCCAAAGTTGGAGGTCGAGGCTTTCCATGAACCGACGCGGGCGCAACGACACTTCACCCCAGCCCTCTCCTCGGTCGAGGACGAGAGGGAGCGGGCAAGGCGCGCGGCGGTTCAGGGGCTCAACCCGAGGGATTTGGTTTCGGGACATTTTCTCTCCGGAGCGCCCCGTGGATCTGTTGGTAGCAGCCGACGTGAGTCGGCTCACTATTCTCAGGCGAAGGATCAGAGCCGATTCACATCGGCTGCT
>JBBRPK010000171.1:0-11470 GCA_038228235.1 Verrucomicrobiota bacterium | reverse complement strand
TTACAGCACAAAATCCTACTGCATTGCAGTCGGGTTTCGCCCCCGATTGGTTCCTGCAAATCGTGTTCGGAAAGCCTCTAGCTCACACGGCTCTCAGATGGGAATTTCACCGTCGAAGGAACTTCTACTGCATAGTTACGGTTAAGAGATCAGGGACTCATGGAACTCGTCCCTCCGAGCCTTGTGCCGATCCAATGTCAAAATGAGCATTGCTGCGACACATGCCAAGCAGGGAGGCTGGTAAAGTTTTCCCCGGAATCATCTCAGTAAGTGACGTTTACCCGTCGAGAAGGGCCGCATAACGCAGACCGCGCGTGCTGGCCCGGAGTTCCTTGAAACCCAGTTCCTGCAACGACGCCTCGTAGATGGCCGCTCCGAAGAGGATGACATCGGCCCGTTTTTTTGGCAACCCCAGGAGACGTTTGCGCTCGGCCAGCATTAGCCTCCAGAGTGAATCAACCCGGGACGTGATAGCCTTGCTTGTGAGCCGGGTGGCCTCGATAACTTCACGGTCAAACTCTTTGAGCCGGCTCTCCATTCGCGCAAGAATAGTTGCGGAACCGCCGGCGCCGAGGAGATGGGTGCGCGATTCGCCAGGAGTGAGGAAGGGCTCGAGGCCGGGGCGGATTTCTTTGTTGAAAAAATCCTTTAACCGCTGCCGGCACTCTTGCAACTCGGCTCGGGTGGGGGGATCGGAAGGATGAAGCTGTTCCTGGAGGCGAACCACGCCCAACTTGAAGCTCTGCGCAAATTCCACCCGAGGGCCTTCACCGAGAATGAATTCGGTGCTGCCGCCGCCTACATCCATGATCAACAGACGCTGGCCGTCCAGGGCCGGATCGGACGTCACGCCAATGTAGGCCAGGCGCGCCTCCTGTTCGCCGGGGATGACATCCACGCGCACGCCGGATCTTTGTTCAATTGCCTGGATCAATTCAACTTGATTGAGGGCATCGCGCGCCGCGCTGGTGGCAATGATGCGCGTGGAATCAACGCCATAAGATTGCGCCAGCCTGGCAAATTGCGCGGCGAAGTGGGCTGTGGCAGTGATGGCCTCACTCTGCAAAATGTGGGTTTCGTAGAATCCCTGGCCCAGCCGGGTCTGCTCGCTCTCCTCCCAGAGCGGCTTGATATGCCGGCCGGAGACCTCTCCCACAAGGAGCTTGATCGAGTTGGTCCCGACATCAATCACGGCACGGCGCACGGTAGTCATACCGACTCAGATTAGGCTCAAACCATGCTCTTTTGCCAGCCAAACCTATCAGGAATGTGAACGAATGTTCGGCCAACGTTTCACCGGTTTAGATTCAAAGACCGTGCCACGCCTAGAATTCAAATTGTTTGGCGAATTCGCTTCCATTAATCGGCGGCCCCGCCAGCCGGAACCATTAAACTTATGTGAAAGGGTTGGGGGCGGATCTGTTCTTTAAACATTCGCTTTAGAATTTCATCGATCACCCATTTGCTCGATAACTCTCGCCTGTAATTTGCGCCGCGGCTTCTCCAGTGCCAGCCGCTCCCGGAATCTTCCTACGGAGATGAAGAGTCGGCCGCGCCACCGCCCGGATGGGCGATGGCGGCAGGGAAAGAAAGTCCGTAGATCACCGGTGTGAACCGCAACTGCGGCCAGTCTGGGCCTCGGTGCCATAACGAGAACTGCTGACCAAGGAGGGAACGGACGTGACGCCCCAAATGATCGCCTCCAACAAGAAGATCGGCAAAGCCCTGCTGTTATCCTACCGCTTCTTGAAAAAAGTATCGGGCATGGAGCCGAACTCGGTGCGGATCACGGAGTTGGTGCTGACCTTGTTTCGTTCAAACCAGCCTTGCTTCATTTCCAGCACGTATTGGATGTTGTCGGTGCGCGCCTCGATGGGAGTTTCATCCAGAGGCTTCATGTCGTGGATTTCCAGAATGGTCCCCTGGCTGTCGATGTAAGCACCAGAAAGGGGGATGAGGGTGTTCCTCATATAGAAAGCAGCGCGATGGGCGCGGCCAAAGACGAACAGCATGCCTTCATTTTCAGCCATCTCCTTGCGAAACATCATGCCGGTCATGATCTGCGGCAAACTCAGGGCCAGTTCGGCGACAACTTCCTGGGAACCAAGCCACAGTTTCATGGCGGGGAGTTTGGGTTGCGCATGGCTGGGCGTAAAGGATGATGGGGCATTGGTCTGTGGGGGAGGCGGCGCGGGAGCCGGTGTGCCTGGCTTCTCACAGCCCCAGACCGTGAGAAGCCCGCTCACGACGGCAGCCAGGACGCACTTGTGCAAATTCATTTCGGGGAAACTGGCTGAGCGCCTTGCCTTTTTCAATACTTGGTTTAGGTATCGCTCCTTCTTAAAGCCGAACATTTTCCCGCTTGCGTTGCGTAAAACGGCGCCAATGCGTGTAACCAGCGCCGCGGGCCAGCTCGATCGCTTCGGCAAAATTCATTCCGACCTCTCCAGGTGCGTGGGCATCCGAGCCGAACGTGATCGGAACCCCCATTTGGGCCGCCAGTTGGACGATCTGAGGGCTGGGGTAAACCTCTTTGCAATCTTTGCGCAGTCCCGACGTGTTAAGTTCTATCGCCATATCCGACTGTTTCGCCGCCTTCAGGAAACGAGTGAACAGGGCGGTGCAATCTTCTTTGGGATAAAAACAAAACTTTTTGCACAGGTCGGCGTGGGCGATGATTTCAAAAAGGCCTGACTCGGCAGCCAGCGTAAGCCTTTCAAAATACGCCGTCCAAACTTCAAACGGATCGCGTCCTTTCCAGACCGAAATTTTATTCGGGTTGTCCAGATCCCAGGCGTCAGAGACGTAATGCACCGCCCCAATGATATAATCCCATGGATGCCGCCCCACCAACTGGCGAATCCAATCTTGCTGGCCAGGAATGAAATCCATTTCGAGGGCGAGCTTGATAATGAGGGCAGGATGAGCGGCGCGGGCTTTCTGCACGTTTTCCACATAAAGATCGAGATCCGCCAGCCGCATGTGCCAATCGTCCCAATCATCGCGCGGCATCGGATTGTGTTCGGAAAAACCGATCTCGCTGAAGCCCAGCTCGATGGCTTGAGCAGCAAGATCCACCGGGTCCCCCACCGCGTGACCGCACAGACGCGTGTGCATGTGATAATCAGCCGGCAGCAACATGACAGCCAAATGTAGCTCATTGTCTGGGTTGGCGGCAAGGCGATTTACCTTTAATGGCGATTTACCTTTAAGGGTGCGATTAAAACTGTCGCTCAGTCAAAGTGCTAGGCAAATTTTGCCTTGTACTTTTGCAGATGGTGTATAAATAGAGCAGTTCATGAAAACTGAACTGCCAGAATCAAATGAGAACGGACTCCCACCAAGTTTGGATCAACGCTTTGCCAATCGCCCGCACCTGCGTCGGAGGTTGTTGAGTATTGCCGACCTAATTGACCAAGCCGTCGCCGAAGGCTGCACCGCCGATGAGGCAGAAGCCCGAGCAATCCAAGAGATCCGCAAATTCGCCAATGAGGTGCTCACCGATTGGGCGGAGAAATCAGAACAAGATGCGGTGGCCAAGGCGCGCCAGCACAACCCCAAACTACGGCCGTACCGAAAAAAAAACTCCTGACCTGGCATTCGACTTACGGGGATATTTGCCTCCAAGAGCAACGCCTGCGTGATGGCCGCAATGGTCCTCAGGTTCGGCCGTTTTGCCAGCAGGCCAAAATAAAGCAGAGGGGTTACTCCTTGCCCTTGCAGCGGGCTTTGACCGACTGTGGAGCGGATGATTCTTTTGTGAGTGCGACCAAGAAAATGCGAGAGCACTACGGCATCGAACTTCCGGCCAGTGGCACGCGCCAGCAGACGCTGGTTCATGCCAAGGCCATAGGTGCAGTGGAACATGAGGCTCCCCAGCAGCCGGTCCAAACGATCATCACGGAGATGGACGGATGCATGCTGCCCATCGTGGAGCCGGCGGCGGAGCCAGGAGTCGATCGACGTAAAGGAAAGCAACTCTCTTGGCGGGAAGCACGTCTGTGTTGTGCCCGTTCCAAAGACGTGGTCGATTGTGTCTATGGTGCTACCTTCGGGAGCGTGAACCTGGCGGGCCTGCTGTGGCGCCAGACCGCGTGTATGGCCGGTCTAGGCCCTGACACTGGCGTTCACGGGTTGGGTGACGGGGCTCGCTGGATTGTGAGCACATTCGAGGAACAGTTCGGCTCCGGCAAAGATTCGAAGGCAACCTACATGATAGATTTCCATCATGTGAGCGATTACTTGGCGGCAGCGGCGCTGGTAGTGGCTCCCGAACGAAACAAGGACTGGCTGCACGACCAACAAGGACACTTGCTGGAAAACCAAATCGACCGAGTTCTGGGCACGCTGGAAAGTAATCTGGAAGGGACCCAGCAGAAGGAGGCCCCGGTTCGGAGTGCGCACGGGTATATTAGGGAGCGCAAGGGATATATGGATTATGCGGGGGCCAAGGCCGCCGGGTTACCGATCGGATCGGGCGAAGTGGAGAGCGGGCACAAGCACGTGCTCCAGAAACGACTCAAGATAGCTGGGGCCTGGTGGCGAGAGCGCAACGCCGAGGCGATGCTTCAGTTGAGAACGGCTCGCGCCAACAAAGACTGGGACAAATATTGGTCTGGATTAGGGAAAAACTGAGCGACAGATTTAATCGCACCCTACCTTTAAATAAACCCGCCGATGTTAAACCGCCAAAATGGTTTTGACCGCCCGCACCAACGATTTAGCCTCTGCATCCGTGCCAATGGTAATGCGCAAATAGGCGCGCAATTCAGGAGAATCGAACCAGCGCACCAGGATTTTTTTCTGGCGCAATTTCTCCATGCAATCTTTCGCCGGCAAGACCGGCGGGCGCGCTAAAATAAAATTCGTTTGGCTCGGCCATACTTTAAAACCAAGCTTCCCCAGCTCTTTGCTGAGTCGCTCGCGGGTCGCGACGATGCGGCGGAAGTTCGCGCGATAATAAGCCAGGTTGGCCAGGGTGGTCTGGGCGGCGATTTGCCCCAGCCCATTCACATTGTAACTGTCACGAATCTTGTGCAGGGCAGCAATCAACTCAGTGTGTCCCACCAGGTAACCGACGCGTAACGCGCACAGCGAGTAGGCCTTGGAAAAAGTGCGCGCCACGAGGACATGCTGATAGCGTAAAGCCAGCCCCAGCGCATTTTGATCGGCGAAATCCACGTAGGCTTCATCCAGAACAATCACGCCTCGATGAGCCCGGCAAAGGGCGTCCAACTCGGCATTAGCATAGCCTCGCCCACTGGGAGCATTGGGCGTGGTAATGAAGCTCAGCCCCGCTTCCCAATCCCAACTCCCCCTGAGCTTCAACGTTTTCAAAGATGGCAAAGCAAAATCGGCCATCAAAGGGACAGCATTTGTTCGAGCGCCGTGAATGGCAGCAAGAACGGGGTAAAGGGAATAACTCGGGGTGAAGTATTGGACCACTGTGCGAGGACCTGCGTGATTTTGGGGCGGGCGATTCGCTGGCTCCACAAAGGCTCGCGTCGCTAAAGCGAGCAGTTCATCAGAGCCATTACCGACGATAATATTCTCCAGTTTGCAATTATGAAAGATGGCCAATTGTTGCCGCAGGGTTTGCGAGGTGGGATTCGGATAAAGCCGCAGCCGTCCCTCGACTGCCGCTCGGAGGGCTTCCAGGACTTTGGGTGAAGGCGGGAAGGGATTTTCATTCGTGTTCAGCTTGATCAACCCCTTGATGTTCATCTGCTCCCCGGGCACATAGGGCTTCAACCGCCGCACCAGAGGTCGAACAAGCGCATGCGCGCTGGGAAGAGCCGAGCACTGATATTTCATGGACGCTTAGCGGAGAACAGGCTGGATTGAGCCGATCCTCGACCTCGAACTCTGGCCTTCAGATTCTTCATCCTGATTTCCGCTGAGTGTCCATGCGCGTCCAGTCCTTCGACTTCAGCAAATTTGGCGAGTGCTCGGAGCGATTTTCGAAGCGCAGCGGCAGAATACTCCACCACGCTGGTGCGGCGTTGGAATTGGTCCACCGTCAGACCGCAGAAAGAAACTCCCGCGCCTCCGGTGGGCAGGGTGTGACTGGGGCCGGCCACGTAATCACCCAATACGGTGGGAGAAAAGGCCCCGATGAAGATAGCGCCCGCCGTGACAATCCCCTCGGCCAATTTCCCGGCCTGGCGCGCCATAATCTCGCAATGTTCGGGGGCCAGTTGATTTGTCAGTTCGACGCCTTTGGCCATGTTTTCGACCTGGATCAGCCACCCATTCTTTCGGAGAGCCCGTGTGATGAACGGGCGGCGGGCCAAGGCGGGCAGTTGACGCGCAACTTCGCTTTGCACCGCTCTGACCAGCGATGGGGAAGGGGTGACCAGCCAAACCCGTTCATGTCCCGAACCGTGCTCCGCCTGGGCGAGCAAATCGGCGGCGATGAATCGCGCGGGGGCCGAGTCGTCCGCGAGAACCAGAATCTCGCTTGGACCTGGCAACAGATCAATTGCTACATGGCCGAAGAGGAGACGTTTGGCAGCCACCACGTAGGCGTTTCCGGGCCCGAAGATTTTATGCACGCAACGAATACTAGCTGTGCCGTAGGCCATGGCGGCAACGGCTTGAGCCCCGCCCAGACGATAAATCTCCGTGGCGCCCGCCGATCGAATAGCGAAAAGCAGTGCTGGGTTGATTACGCCCTCCTTGCCGCAGGGAGTGCAAACGACGATTTCCCGGCAACCCGCCACCCGCGCCAGGGTCACAGTCATCAGCGCGGTCGAGACTAACGGAGCGGTCCCGCCGGGAATGTAAATGCCCACTCGGTGGAAGGCATCGAACTTTTCGCCGACCCGCCCGCCTTGAGCATTTTTCACCGACCACGCTTTGCGCAACGACTTGCGGCTGAAGTTCTCAATATTCTTTGCCGCCAGCACAATGGCTCCGCGCAAGGCCGAATCGGCTTTAAGCGAAGCATGGAGCAATTCCGCCTTCGTGACTGGCAACTGTTCGACCCTGAGATTCGCGCCATCGAAGCGTTCTGTAAATTCGAGCAGCGCCGCATCGCCCCTGATATAAACCGCCTCAATGATGGCCCGCGCCCGTTCCTCAATGGTCTTATCAAAAAGACTGGAGGCGCCCGCCAACTGGCACAGGCGGTTCGCAAAAGCTGGCTCACTAAACCGAAGCACGTTCATTTCACGGCCACACTAACAGAGAGCGCGAAAACGGGAAAGCATAACTCATATCCTGCGCAGGACGACATGGTCGGAAGAACGACTTCCACGAGTCCCTGATCTCTTAAGAAAATGGGGACTCGTGGAACTCGTCCTTCCGAAAATTGTGCCGATCCCCTGCCAGACTGAAAATTGTTGATGTCCTGCTTCGTGAGGGAGCCAGGGCTAGTGACAAAGCCCCTCCTTGGCCGGAGCGCCGGCGTTCCGCTGCTTTGTCACTGTGCCTGGTGAGCGAGCTCCGTCTGTTCTGGACGCGGCTTCGTCGGTCGGCTTTGATGAACTCACTATGGCACACACACAACACGTCGAGCGCCACTTCACCGGAGGAGAAGTTGTCAGGGACATCGTTATCGGCATGTCGGATGGTTTGACGGTTCCATTCGCGCTGGCGGCCGGCCTTTCCGCGGTCGCCTCCACGGGCATCATCGTCACGGCGGGCTTCGCTGAAATCGCAGCGGGCTCAATTGCAATGGGGTTAGGAGGCTATCTCGCGGCTCAGGGGGATGCTGAGCACTATGATAGCGAACGTGAACGCGAAGAATTGGAGATCATCGAGAAACCGGACTTGGAGGTGAAGGAGGTGCGAGAGGTCTTCGAATCCTATGGCCTAACGGCAGAGGAAAGCGCCAAAGTGGCCGAATCTCTGAGCCGGCGGCCGGAAGCCTGGGTGGATTTCATGATGCGTTTCGAGTTGGGCCTGGAAAAGCCGCAACGCAAACGCGCCTTCACCAGCGCGCTCACCATCGCCGGTTCTTACATTGGCGGAGGCGTGATTCCGCTCTCTCCTTATCTGGCGATTTCCACCGCCAACACGGCGTTATTAGTTTCCATCATGGTAACTCTTCTGGCGCTGCTTATTTTCGGTTACATTAAGGGCCGCTTTACTGGGACCTCTGCCCCCCGCAGCGCTTTCCAAACAGCGTTGGTCGGTGGACTTGCGGCTGCCGCCGCGTTTGGATTGGCCAAAGTCATTTCGTAAATGACGCTTTCTCCCTCTACCCAGCGACCAAGGGGGCGGGTCAACTTTGTGGACTTAGCCATCCTCGGGTTGGTCATAGCATCGATTTACGCCCTGGTTGCGGTCGCACGGGAATGGGCGGGGCCTTTGCAGCCGGGATTACAAATCCACCTCGAGGCTCGTTTTTTGCCGTGGTACATGTTGCTCAGCCTGACCCGAGGGGTCGGGGCCTATGGCCTTTCTTTCATGTTCACGCTGGTGGTCGGATATGCGGCGGCGCGACACAACTTTGCCGAGCGAATCCTCCTGCCCGCGCTGGACATTGGCCAAAGCATTCCAGTGCTTGGATTTTTGCCTGGTCTCGTCCTGGTGTTGGTCCATCTTTTTCCGAGTCGGAACCTCGGATTGGAAATGGCTTCGGTGCTGATGATTTTCACTGGCCAGGTTTGGAACATGACCTTCAGTTTTTATGGCTCTCTAAAATCCGTTCCGCAAGATCTCCAGGCCGTGGCGCGTCTCAGCAGGCTGACCTGGTCACAAAGCTTCTTCCAGCTCGACTTATCATTCGCGGTCACCGGACTCGTCTGGAACAGCATGATCTCGATGGCCGGCGGCTGGTTTTTTCTCACTGTTAGCGAGGCCTTCGTTCTGGGAAAACAGGACTTCCGGCTGCCCGGGCTTGGCTCTTACATGAGCGTGGCCATTGAGCGCGGCGATTGGCGTGCGCAGGCAATGGGGGTGATCGCCATGATGCTAATGATTCTCTTTTTGGACCGCCTTGTCTGGCGGCCTATCGTGGCGTGGTCTCAAAAGTTCAGCACGGAAGAACGGGAGGGGACCGAGGCCGCCGGCCTCCCAATCGGGCTTCGCCTCCGCCGCTCCGTGCTCCTGCGGAATTTTTGGAAACTGGGGCCCGCGGTTTGGGCCGGGTGCGTTCGCTTTCTCAAGAGGTTGCCCGTGCCCACGCGCACCCCCGGCCCGGTCAAAACCGTTCTTCGCTTTATTCCTCGAGTGTTATTTATCGCCGCGCTCCTGGGCACGGTTGCGGGTGTCATTGAATACGCGCTTTTCGTCAGCGAGTTGAAAGCGGCAGACTGGCGAACCCTTCTCCGCTCGACCTTGCTTACGTTTTTGCGCGTGGTAATGGCCGTGGGTCTGGCTTCATTTTGGACCATCCCAATCGGCGTGATGATTGGCCGCCATCCAAAGTGGGCGCGCCATTTGCAGCCCATCATTCAAATGGCGGCAAGTTTCCCGGCCCCGATGATTTTTCCGCTGGTGGTCAGTCTGATTCTGGTCGTGGGTGGAAACCTCGGGATCGGTTCGGTCATTTTGCTCATGCTGGGCACGCAATGGTACGTTCTGTTCAACGTCATCGCTGGCATCAACAAAATCCCCCCGGAACTTTGGGAGTTGGCCCGCCTTAATCGCTTCTCGCTGCCGATTCGATGGCGCAAATTGATTCTGCCGGGGCTTTTTCCTTATCTCGTTACGGGCTGGATCACCGCCATGGGCGGCGCTTGGAACGCCAGTATCGTTGCGGAATATGTGCAACACCAAGGGCGCTTGTTGACGACGGCTGGCTTGGGCGCCCTCATCAGCCAGGCCACCGAACAAGGTGAGTTCCATCTCCTGGCGGCAGCGGTGGCGATGATGGCGCTGGTCGTGGTGGGATTGAACCGGCTTTTGTGGCACCCCCTGGGCAGGTTGGCGCAAGCGCGCTTTGCTTTTGAAGGGTAAACAATCATGGACTCCAAACTAAATGCGCCCGCCCTCCTCCTCGAGACCAAGAAAATCGCCCAGGGCTTCAGCCTCAGTGGCGGGAAGAGCATCGAAATTTTGCGCGATATCAATATTCAGGTTTACGAGAACGAGATTCTTTTCATTCTCGGACCCTCTGGTTGCGGCAAATCGACTTTGCTGCGGATTCTCACCGGACTGCTCAAGCCGACGGCGGGCGCCCTTGCGTATCGTGGCCAGCCCATAACCGGCCCCAATCCAAATATGGCCATGGTTTTCCAAAGTTTTGCGCTCTTCCCCTGGTTAACGGTGGAAAAGAACATCGCCCTTGGCTTGACCAACTCACCCCTCAGCGCCGGGGAACGCGAGAAACGCATTCGTCATGTCATTGACACCGTGGGGCTGGAGCATTTCGAGAAGGCCTACCCCAAGGAGCTTTCCGGCGGCATGAAGCAACGCGTCGGCCTCGCCCGCGCGCTGGCCATGGAGCCGGAAATTTTGTGCATGGACGAACCGTTCAGCGCTCTGGATGTGCTGACAACTGAAACTCTGCGCAAAGAAGTCGTGGACATTTGGCGAGATCACGCCACTCCTGTAAAAACCATTCTGATGGTAAGCCACAGCATCACCGAGGCTGTGTTCATGGCCACGCGCATTGTCGTGTTAGGCACCCAGCCGGGCTTTGTGCGGACCATCCTCGACAATTCACTGCCTTTCCCGCGCCAGGAGAACAGCCCTGAGTTCCGTCAACTCAGCCAGCAACTGCACGATCTGGTGACGCAAACGCTAATGCCTGATGAGCCGCCGGCCGTCTCAGGCGCCAAGCCAAAGCAGGCCGCCATTCAGAGCATTCCTGTGGTCTCATTGATTGCGACTATCGGCCTGCTTGAGATCCTGGAAAGGGAAAAGGAGGTGGAGGTATTTGATCTGGCCCGCCAGATCGGCAAGGACTTGACCCACGTGATCCTTTTTGTAAACGCAGCCGAATTGCTGGGCTGGGTGACCACACCTGGCCCTCTTGTGCAAATCACCGAGGAAGGCAGGCAGTTTATCGCTTCCGACGTGAACACTCGGAAAAAATTATTGAATGGGAAATTGCGCCAGATTCGCGCCTTCGCGTTGGTTCTTCAAATGCTAGGGCAAGCCCAGGCCCATGAAGTCGCAGAGGAGGTCGTCCTAAGCCAGCTCGCACTCCTTTTTCCACAGGAGGCTCCCAACCAGATGCTGCGCACCATTGTGGGTTGGGCCCGTTATGCCGAACTTTTCAATTTTGATAGCAACCGGCGCATACTCTTCCTGCCGCGCTCCGAGGCGCCGGATTGAGCGTTTAAAATTCTGCAATCACGACAAGGCCCTCATTTCCGGCCCCAAAGCAGCCAAACAATTAGAGCCAAACCCAGCACGGCCAGCACGATCAGGAAAGCTAACCCGACTTAGCGGACTCGACGTCGGAAAAAGTTTTTTCGCTGATCAAACCCATCAAATTGCGGGGGAATCTTGCTCCTGGATGCCTAAAAGTGGCTGTAGTGCAGACCTACCCTATTCCCAGCACAAAAATTTTGTG
>JBBRPK010000170.1:0-11534 GCA_038228235.1 Verrucomicrobiota bacterium | reverse complement strand
TTTCCTCATGAGAAAAGACCGGCATGGGACCATTGAAGTAATAAATCCGCCCCTCACGCTTGGCAAAGGAAACATGCGGATTGATTTCGGTCACATCGGCCGGGAACAAAGGCAAAAACGGCTCAGGCATCACAAATCCTAAGGGCTCCCATCGCCAACCGGCAAGCGCGGATCTCAGATTTGGTATCAGATCAGGATCGTCGCCCCAACCAAATCAAAGGCCCAGATCAGGATGTCTGAACTTATGCAGATGCGACGTCGCGTCCTCCAGGCGGTGAGTGCGGACGGCCAGACAAAATTCTACCTCGCCTCGGCGGAAGACACGGTCCTGGCCAAGCTCCAGTGGTATCGCGAGGGTGGGGAGACGTCCGACCGGCAATGGAATGACGTGCTTGGCGTGCTCAAAGTCCAGGGGCCAGCGCTGGATCGCGCCTACTTCCGTGAATGGGCCCGTGAGTTGAAGCTCACTGATTTGCTGAATCGCGCGCTCGACGACGCGGGCTTGCCGCCAGATTCTTAATCCAGGCTGACCAAGCCCCAATGCGCGAAGGTTCGTTTCGGGGAGGGAGAAGCCTCGGCGGGTGCTCACAGTTGTGCGCAGGCCTGACAACTCGGACCGTTCTCGGCCTAAATGAGGATTCCTTTGACGAGATCGCCGGAGACGTCGGTGAGGCGATAGTCGCGGCCTTCGGAGCGATACGTCAGCTTGGTGTGGTCGATGCCCAGGAGGTGCAGCATAGTGGCGTGCAGATCGTGGACGTGGACCGGATCTTCGGCGATGTTGTAGGAGAAGTCGTCGGTTGCGCCGTAGGTGAGACCGGGTTTGATCCCGCCGCCGGCCATCCAAATGGAGAAGCAACGGGGATGGTGGTCACGGCCAAAATTGTCTTTCTTAATCTCGCCCTGGCTGTAGGTAGTGCGGCCGAATTCGCCGCCCCAGATCACGATCGTGTCATCCAGCAGGCCGCGTTGCTTGAGGTCGAGAACGAGCGCGGCGCTGGCCTGGTCGGTGTTTTTGGCCTGTTTGCGGATCTCGCTGGGGAGGTTGTCATGGTGATCCCAGTCCCGATGGCAAAGCTGCACGAAGCGGACGCCACGCTCGGTGAGCCGCCGCGCGAGGAGGCAGTTGTTGGCGAAGGAGGCTTTGCCGGGTTCCGCACCGTAGGCTTCAAGGACATGTTTGGGTTCCTTCGAGATGTCCATGAGTTCGGGCACGCTGGACTGCATGCGGTAAGCCAGTTCATAGTTCTCGATATGGGTGGCAATTTCCGGATCGCCGATGGCCCCGAGCTGCAGCCGGTTCAAATCCTGCATCGAATCGATGAGTTGACGGCGCGATTTGCCGGTCATGCCCTTCGGGTTTGAGAGGTAGAGAACGGGATCGCCGGCGCCCCGGAATTGGACCCCCTGATAATTACCGGGCAGGAAACCGTTGCCCCAATAGCGCGCCTGCAAGGGCTGTCCACCCCCACCGCTGAGCAGCACCACATACCCGGGCAGGTTAGAGTTCTCGCTGCCCAGGCCGTAGGTGACCCAGGAGCCCATCACCGGGCGGCCTAGCTGCTGGTTGCCGGTGGCAAAGAAGGTCACTGCCGGGTCGTGATTAATCGGCTCGGTGTGCATCGATCGGATCAGGCAAATGTGGTCGGCAATCTTCCCGATGTTCGGGACCAGGTCGCTGAACTCCATGCCGCAGCGGCCGTATTTTTGAAACCCGAAGGGCGACCCGACGCAGAGCAACTGTTTTTGCCCGCTCGTCATGCCGGTGATGCGCTGCCCCATGCGGACAGACGCAGGCAGTTCGGTATTCGTCAATTCTTTGAGCTTCGGCTTCGAGTCGAACAAATCAATCTGCGAAGGAGCGCCCGACATGAAGAGATAGATGATGCGCTTGGCTTTGGCAGGATGGTGCAGTGCTTTCAAGGCCGCGCCGGATTGGAGGGGCGATTTGAGGGGAGCGCCGAACAGTTTTCCGTTGAGAAGCGAGGCCAGGGCGATCGCGCCGAGGCCGGTCGAGCTGCGAGCGAGGAAGGCGCGGCGCGAGGTGAGTTTGTTTAAGTCTTCAATCCAGTTCATAGCAGCCTATTTGGAGATGGTTTCGCTCAAGTTTAGCAGCACATTGGCGACGCCCGTCATGGCGGCGAGTTCGAGCGGGTCGAGGTCTTTGGGGCGCGTAGATTCACCGACACTCAACAGGTCTTCAGCGCCGGGCTTGTTCTGGGCGAAATTCTCGCATTGCTGCCGGTAGGTTTTCTCCAGGACTTCGATCTCCTTCTTTTGCGGAGGACGAGCGAGGGCCAGCCTGAACGCGTAGGTGAGCTGCGCTCGCAGATTGGGGCCGCCTTCAGCCAGTGCGCGGGTCGCGAGCGCACGGGAGGCTTCCACATAGACGGGGTCATTCATCATCACGAGCGATTGGAGCGGCGTGCTGGTGCGGGGACGAAGAAGCGTGCAGGTTTCGCGGCTCGGGGCATCGAAGGTCTGGAAACTCGGGTAATGCGCGGCGCGCTTCCAGAAGACATAGAGGCCGCGGCGATAGAGGTCGGGGCCTTTGCTGGGTTCATACTGATGGTCGGTCACATCCCAGATGGCGGGCGGTTGATAAGGCTTGACGCTGGGGCCGCCGATCTTCGGATTCAACAAGCCGCTGATGGCGAGGGCGTTGTCACGGATGAACTCGGCCTCGAGTCGGAGGCGGGGACCGCGGCTGAGTAAACGGTTGTAAGGGTCTCGTTCGAGGCTCCCTTTGGTTACGATGGCGGACTGGCGATAGGTGGCGCTCGTGACCAGGAGGCGGAGGATGTGTTTCACGTCCCAGGCACTCCCGGGCTGCATGAATTCACAGGCGAGCCAATCCAGCAACTCGGGATGGCTCGGGCGCTCGCCTTGGGAACCGAAATCATTGCTCGTCTTGACCAGGCCGGTTCCGAAGAACATCGCCCAGAACCGGTTTACGGTCACTCGCGCGGTGAGGGGGTTGTTCGGAGAGACGATCCAGCGTGCCAGCGCCAACCGGTTTGTCGGCTGGTTCTTAGGCAGCGGGGGCAAGCAACCAAGTGTGCCAGGGGTAACCTTCTCGCCTTTGTTCTGGTAATTGCCCCGGATGAGCATGAAGGTGTCGCGGGGCTTTTCCGATTCCTCCATCACCATCGTATCCGGGATTTGAGCCATCAGGTCGTCTTTCTGCTGGTGCAGTTTTCCCAGGTGTTCCTGCGCCGACAGGAAGTCTGTGGCGCGGTTTTCGCGGAAAAATCTCTTGAGGTCATCTGTTTGTTCGCCGGTGCGCTGCTCAGCCGGCATGCGGGCGATGAGGAGGCTCGGATAGGAGGCGAGGGAAGCGATTTCATCGGGCGTGAGCGCACGGTCGTAAAACCGCACATCGTCGAGCGAGCCGTGGAAAGGGAACGATTTCTGCCGGGCGCCGATCAGCAGAGGCGAAGCATTGGTGATAGTGGCGGAGAGTGAGTCGTTGGGCGTTTCGAGCGAACGTGGTTTGCCGTCCACGAACAGCTTGACGCCCGCCGCCTTGCGCGAGCCGTCGTAGGTTACCAAAACGTGCTGCCAGCGATTGGTGGGCAGCGCTGCCTTGGTCACCACTTTGATGGCGTTGTCCGGGAACTTGTTGACGAGATGCACTTCAACTTTGCCGCTGAGGACCAGCAAGTCGAAGCCACGATAGGACGGGCCATCCTCCATTTTGCTGAGCACCGCGCCGCCCTCACCGTGGGGTTTTATCCAGGCGCCGTAGCTGAAGGCGTTGGTGTGCTCGTAACGGATTGCCTGGCCGGCATCGACGAAGTCGTTGGTGCCGCCATCGAGGCGAAGGGCCTGGCCGATTTTGCCGGGGGCCCAATCGGGGTTGTTCGTGCTCGCGGAGTGCGCGGCCGAAGGCAGCGAACCATCGAAGGTGAACTCGGCCACCAAGCCGGAGATGTGCGGAGGTGTTAAGGGCTGTTCCTGGACTTCCTTCTCCCACTTTGCCTGCGCCTTGGGCAGTCCCTCTTCACGGTCAGCAAGGGTTTTTTCGGCGCGCGGGATGACCTCCAGATAGTGCAGCAGGCGAGAGCCTTGCTCGGACGACGGGACCCTGAGGATGGGCGCCGGATTTCGCGTGCGGGTGCCGTCGAG
This sequence comes from Verrucomicrobiota bacterium, assembly GCA_038228235.1. Classification (GTDB taxonomy): domain Bacteria; phylum Verrucomicrobiota; class Verrucomicrobiia; order Limisphaerales; family JBBRPK01; genus JBBRPK01. The sequence goes on along the minus strand of JBBRPK010000170.1, from coordinate 7,406 downwards.
ACCTTTCTCGGGGATGCAATTGAAGAAGGCATAGAATTGATAAAACTCCCTGGTGGTGATCGGGTCGTATTTGTGGTCGTGACACTCGGCGCACCCGAGAGTCGTGCCGAGCCAGACCTGGGCCGTGGTGCTCACACGATCCACCTGATATTTGGCCAGGTATTCCTCCGGGTCAATTCCCCCTTCGTCGGTGGTCATGACGTTGCGGTGGAACCCGGTGGCGACCTTCTGTTCCAGCGTCGCGTTGGGCAGGAGATCGCCGGCGAGTTGCTCGATGGTGAATTCGTCGAAGGGTTTATTCTGGTTAAAGGCTCCAATGACCCAGTCGCGCCAGAGATGCATTTGGCGGAAGCCATCGAAGTGATAGCCGCTGGTGTCGGCATAGCGGGCCTGGTCGAGCCAAGCCAGGGCCATCCGCTCGCCGAAATGAGGTGAGGCGAGCAGGCGGTCAACCAGTTTTTCGTAGGCGTCCGGATTCTTGTCCGCGAGAAAAGCATCGACTTCCTGAACGGTTGGAGGGAGGCCGGTCAGGTCGAGAGTCGCGCGACGGGCCAGCCTGTAGCGGTCGGCTTCCGGGTTAGGCGGCAAACCTTTCTGTTCCAGGCGCGACAGGATGAACCGGTCGAGCTCGTTGCGGGGCCATTTCTGGTTCTTAACGCGAGGAGGGGTTGGGCGTTGGGGTGGCACGTAGGCCCAGTGGCCTGCCCACTTGCCGCCTTCTTCGATCCAGCGGCGAAGGAGGTCCGTCTGTTGTTTGCTCAGGATTTTGCCGGTCTTTTTCGGCGGCATATGGTCCTCATGTTCAGGTGGCAGGGAGACGACCTGGAGCAACTTGCTCTCCTTCGGCTTGCCGGGAACGATGGCATAGGCGCCCGAATCGAGCTTGCCAAAGGCGCCATCCTTCACGTCCAATCGCAGGCCCGCTTTGCGTTTATCCTTTTCAGGGCCATGGCAGGCGTAACAATTCTCGGAAAAAATGGGTTGAATCTCCCGGCTGAAATCAATCCTGGCGCCAGGGTTTGGGGCGCTGGGAGAGTCCCCAGCCAGGAACATGGCGAACCCAAGAAAAGAGGCGGCAGCGAGACGCGCGAGCGAAACGCACCGGTGGGTGAAGGCCTTACCCGCCTGAGTTGCCGGTCGTGTGTTGAGGGACATTTTGTATTCTCATAGTAAACCACATCAGTGGGGATTTTGTCATGCGAAAACTGCCATGTTCATGATTCGATTGGTTTGATTTAGAATTTCACCCGTGGTGCAGTTTTTTTGCAAGTGGTTGGTAATCAAGGGTACGCCAGGTCGATTTTGCGAAAATTGGTGCAAAATGGTGCAGAAATGTTTGAAGCGCGGTGACACTCGAACTGCGACCATGGAACGATGGTAGTTCGGTGCATGGGTGTCCAATGTTACACCTCATTACAGCACCAGAAATGCAGGGGATCGATTCCTTCCATTCGCCAACCACATCTTGAAACGCTGCTCGCACTGTCAGCAAAAACGTCAGCAACAGTGTACGCGCGGTACTGGCTTGGGTTGTGCCGGTGTTGAGCTTGTGTAGCCAATGAAAATGGGCAAATTTGTCCCGCAAACGACGCTTAAGGCGACCGATTCCAACCTCCGCCTCCAAGTACTCGACGAGTACTGGCAGAGTAGTAAGCGAGTACGCGGAGAGTAGGTCTGATCTGGTGCGGTAGGCGCTGTTGAATTCGGAGCGCGGACCAAAATCCTCAAGCGCTTCGACAGCAATGGCTTCCAGAATAAACCAGGCCGTTGATTTTCAAACGAAAGCCTGGCAAAGAATGAATGGGTAAAGTTCCCGTGCGCTTGCGAATACCCGCCGACCTCAACTGATGATCTCTTTGATCGGGCCGCCTTCTTCGACGAGTCGCATGGTGCGGCCCAGGGTTTCGACTTCCATCTCTTTGTGATTGAGGCCGAGTTGATGGAGAATCGTGGCGTGGAGGTCGCTATAGTAATGCGGGTTCTCCTCGGCTTTGTAGCCCACTTCGTCGGTGCCGCCGTGGACGATGCCGCCTTTGACCCCGCCGCCAGCCATCCAGGCGGTGTAACCCTTGGGGTTGTGATCACGGCCGGTGGTGTTTTGCGACCACGGGGTGCGGCCGAATTCGCTGGTCCAGACAACGAGGGTCTGGTCGAGCAGACCGCGCTGTTTTAGATCTTTGATCAGGCCGGCGATGGGTTTGTCCGTGGCGCGGCAAAGAGGCGCGTGGGTTTTCATGTCGCCGTGGGAGTCCCAACCGCCGTTGCCGCCGCCGGAGTGACAAATCTGGATGAAACGAACACCCTTTTCCGCGAGGCGCCGGGCGAGGAGAAGTTGTTTGCCAAATTCCTCCGTCTCCTTCTCGACAATGCCATAAAGCGCTTTGACATGGTCGGGTTCCTGCGAGAAATCGACGGCCTCTGGCGCGGACAACTGCATGCGCGCGGCAAGCTCGTAAGCTTTGGCCCGGGCCTGAATGTCCGAGTTGATCGCGTACTGCTGGCGAAATTCTTCGTTCATTTTTTGGAGCAATTGCATTTGCCGTTCGCGCTCGGAAGTTGAGCCGCCCTGGGGCGGATAAAGATTCGGAATGGGCGTCGCGCCCGCTTGAAACGGCGTCGCCGCGACGGTGGCGCCAAGGTACCCGCCCGTGAGTTGCACAGGAGAGGAAGCCCGGCCGATGTTGACGAAGGTCGGGAGATTCTTGTTGGCGGTGCCGAGAGCGTAGGAAACCCAACTGCCAAATGTCGGGTGATCGAATTGCCGCCCACGATGCCCTGTGCACGTTTCAATCACGGCCGGGAAATGGTTGCTCTCGTGGCACCACATAGAGCGCACCACCGCGATGTCGTCAATGACGCCGCCGACATTCGGGAACCAATCGGAAACGGGAATGCCGGATTTGCCGTAGCGCGTGAAGGTGCGCAGGCAGGGGATGACCGGGCGTTTCATGGCGGCGAGGTTGTCGCCGAAGCCGATCGCATCGATGAATTTGCCCGCGTGTTTGTTGCCCTTGGGATCGAAGGTGTCGATGTGGCTGACCCCGCCGCACATAAAGAGGAAGATGACGGACTTCGCCTTCGGCTCGAAATGCGGGCCGATGATTGCCTCCTTGATTTCGCCTGCCTCGGCCCAAAGGCCGCCCATGGCTACGCCTAGAAAACCGCCGCCCGCCTGGAACAAAAAATTCCGGCGCGAAACGCGTCCGCAGGGAAACAATTTCGCGTCATCGAACATAAATGAACTCGTCGAGGTTGAAGAGGAGCCAGGAAAGTTGTTTGAGGCGCCCGGCGTCATTCTGGAGGTAAGCGGCAGCGCGATCTCTCTCCGCGCGAGAAGGCGGGCGCGCCACGGTGAGGCGGTAGGCCAATCCAACCGCTTTGCTCAAATCGTCCTTGGCCTCTGCTTGCAAACGCGTTGCCAACTCAGCGGAAGCAGTTTCGATTTCCGGGCTGTTCATCAAAAATAGCGACTGCGGCGCGGTGACGGTTTGGGTCCGCATCGGGCAGGGCGCGCGTCCGTCATCGACATCGAACGCTTGCAGGAAATTCGGCGTCACATCGCGGCTCGAAGAAAAGCCGCGAGTCATATATGCGGCACGGCGCTTCGTGGTGGCGCTCCTCGTCGTGTCCGACATGGCTGCGCCTCCGCGCCGACGATTCCCACCCCCGCCAGCGGGATCGAAGGATGGACCTCCGACCTGCAAATCAAGATTACCGGCGGCGGCGTGAATCGAATCCCAAATCGGCTCGGCTTCCAATCGTTGCAGACGGAAATGCCAGAGATAAGTATCGCCCGGATCAATCTTCTCATTGGCGGCGAACTCGGGTCCGGTCTCCGAGGCCAATTGGTAAGCCTGCGATGTCACCATAAGCCGGTGCATCTGCTTCATGCTGTAGTTCTGGCGGACGAACTCAGACGCGAGCCAGTCGAGCAACTCCGGATGCGACGGTTGGCCGCCCAGTTTGCCAAAGTCGCTCGCCAGCTTGTGTAAACCCTCTCCGAAATGCCATTGCCACAAGCGATTGACGGCGACGCGCGCGAACAGCGGATTTTCCGGGGCGGTCAACCAGTCGGTGAATGCCTCGATCCGGCCATCTCGAAAATCGTATTGGCCGTTGGAGAAGGGCCAGCCCGGTTGCACTTCATGCTGCTTTTCGGGCCGGGTCGGATCGCCGCTGGTCAGGATGTAACTCTTTTCCTGCTCGCGAATCCGATCCACTTCAACTGTGTAAAAGACTGGGATTGGCGGAGCGCCCCCTGGTCCCGGGTTGGCCATCGCCGCATCAAATTTGCTTTGCAATTCACGCCGCTGTTTCCGAACGTCCTCAGGAAGAATCTCGTTAATCTTGTCGCCGTCGATGCGCAGGATCGGGAAATAGTCGTCGGCAATTTTCTGCTCTTCGACCGTGCGGTCCTTCTCTGATTTTCGGACCACTGCCTGCACGTCAGCCGGCAGCATCAGCACGCGCGCCTCGTAGAGTTTTTTCTTGTACGGTTCGATGAGTTCCCGCAAAGCGCCTTCCAGCGGGGCGCGTTTCTGTTCCGATTCGGCCTGGGCTTTGCCGGCTGCGATCAAATCCGTCGCGCTCGCGAGGGTCACTTTGCGTACGACCAGTGGATCGAACAGCGCCTTCATCGAGTAGTAGTTGGTCTGCGAAATGGGATCGAACATGTGATCGTGGCACTTGGCGCAACCGACCGTCATGCCCATGAAGGCGGTTGAAACCGTATCCGCCGCATTGATGGCCAGATCCTGAGGATTCTCCCCAGTCCCCCGCGCCAGAAACCCAAGGGCAAACATGTCGCCCGGACGCGGTTCCTTCTTGGAACGATAGCCCGTCGCGGACATTTGAGTGCGCTCGTTGGAACGGCGGCCGGTCAATTGAATCTGCACGAACTGGTCGTAAGGCATGTCATCGCGCAACGCGTTGATGACCCAGTCGCGCCAAAGATAAATTCCCGGCGCCGCCGTCATCCGCTCATCCGCATCGGCGTAACGTAGGACATCGAGCCAGTGCCGCGCGTAACGAACCGCGTGTTGCTCATTGGCCAGCAGTTGATCCACCACTTTCTCATAAGCGTCCGCCGATTGATCGGCCAGAAACGACTCCTGCTCGGCCGGGGATGGTGGAAGGCCAATCAAGTCCAGATACACGCGGCGCAGTAGTGACAACCGGTCCACCGGCCCGGTGGCCTTAAGCCCGCGCTTGCGGTGTTCCGCATTCAGGAAACGATCTATCGGGTTGGATTCAGGCCCTTCCGGCAACGCGGGCCGCACCGCCGGTTTCAACGACCGCCAAACCTTGTCCTTGGGCTTGTTCGTTTGCGTAGCGCCGTGAGCCGATAAAATGAAACCGCAGAGGCAAACCACCCAAAGCCATGCCTGGTCTGGAACTCTTTGCCTTGCTGATTTCGATCTGATCTTTGGTTTCATGGACAGGCTATTTCAGCAACTGCCAGTGCTCGTCGAAGAGGCCAGCGGAGAGCATCTCCGGGACGGCTGCGCCCGGCTTCACCTCCTGATGTTGTTGAACCGCCCGGCATTGGTCTGATGCTCGTTTCATAAAACCGTTCACCGTCCGTAAACTTGATAAAATCGGGTCCCGCCGTCGAGCGGCATCGCCATGTTGTTGGCGCTGATGGGCGCGCCCAGGTTTTGCCAGAGTGGGCTCGTCAAGTTACCATGACTTCGTAAAGTAGTCGCCTTCACTCGTCTAATCCTGGTTTCACATTCTCAAATGGCAAGCTGTTGCTCCATCGCCTCGGTCCGGTCATTTGATGTTGCCGAAGGTGACTTTTTCCGGCGCGTCGGCCTCATCCAAGATTTGAATCGTGGTGGAAGGGCCAAGGTCTGGATTTTCCCAGGAGCGCAACACCCACACGATTCTTTTGTCCGGTGTGAACTCCACCGCCTGCACCGGCGGATTGGTCCGGTCCAACTTTCCGCTCCACTCGTTGAACCAGTTGTTCACGAGCGTATTGCCGTTCGGCAACCGCCACGCCATTTGCAGACTGTTCATATTGTAATCCGCCGCGTCCAATGACGGCGTGATGGTGGCAACCGTTTCACCTTCCAGCGTGATCTCGCGAATCGACGGACGATCCACGACGAGAATATTGCCGTTTTTCAAAGGCGTGACACCCCACGGATTTGGCGCGGGGAACGATCGCACTTCCTTCCCGTTCGCGTCGTACTCGCAAACCTTCTTCATGTCCATGTGCGCGAGCAGCAGGGTTCCGCGCTCGGTAATGCGCCCGTGGCGGAACTGGCCATGAACGCCTTTCGGATTCCCCACCGGCACCTGAAATCCCTTTTTGGTTTCGCCCGTTTTGATGTTCACCACCTTCACCAGTGCGGGGTCCCCATTCTGCACGTAGAGAACGTGTTCGTTGCCGATGGGCATCGCCGTGTGGATTTCCGTGCCCTTGGCCGCGTCGAGATTCCACAGCACTTTTTTCTCCGGCGAAATGAGCTTCACCGCGAATTGATGAGCGAGCAGCAGGTTGCCATTGGAGAGCAGCACTGCATCGCTGATCTCGCCGCGGCCAGTCGGATCGTCATAAGACCAGACGATCTTTCCTTTCCGAACGATGAACGCGCGTCGCTGTTTCGACTCTCCGGCATAAAGAAAATCGTGCTGCGCCAATCCATTCCCGGGCAGAACCTGTGTTGCGAGAGTGGAACTTTCCGCGGCGCGCGATAGCGTTGGCCCAATGAGGATGCAGCTTAGAGCCAGGCCGAAAAAAATATTCAGGTTCGGTGACATGATTTCATCTGAGGCTAGTCGCGCAAAGGAGAACTTCATTTCGGATAATCGCGCCACAACCAACGGAGCATCTCCGGCATGATCGAGCCACGGACCGGTAATGCTGACCGTCATTATTCGCCACGGTGACATTGGTGAGGGCCAAGTCCGTGTTGGGCGCCCCCAAACCGAGCCAGAGCTCGCGATAAATGCCAAAAGTTTGAGCCGAGGCAAGGGAAGCGCAGGTTAAGGCGCTTACGGCCAGAAATGGCAGAAGGTAGGATTTTAGCTTCATCGCAAAAGAAAGGTTCATTCCATTCTGGCATCTTCTGATTCCATGACAAGCAAAATCCATCCAGCAATTCATTATGGCAGGGGATCAGCACAATTTTCGGAAGGACGAGTTCCACGAGTCCCCATTTTTTAAGAGATCAGGGACTCGTCCTTCCGACCATGGCATCCTACAATGCCATAATGAACTGCTGAAATCCATCTCCAATTCATTCCGGCGTGACACTCCCAGGGGTGCTCTAAAGTATAGAAACAGTGCCTGTGACATAGGAAATCACTCGATTGATGCGTCGGCCCATCTTCTCCAGGAAAGCCGGACAAGTGCTCTGTCGGCGTTTGATTTGGCGACGAGCCCATCCTCGGTGTTC
>JBBRPK010000169.1:0-11727 GCA_038228235.1 Verrucomicrobiota bacterium | reverse complement strand
GCGGCGAGGCCGGAGCATCCCCGCAGCGGGCTGTGACGGCCGAGTCAACGCAGGCCGCAGACAAAAGACCCGCCGCCCGGAGGGTTTTCGGGGAAAAGGCCGACTGGCTTCGTTGCTCCTCGGTCGCAGATCGCTGGCGGACATGCTCCCCTCGTCGCGCCTCGCCATCCGGCCTTTTCCCCGAAAACAGGACCCCACGGAATTTTAAAACAGGCTCTGAATGATGGAAACGCGTTAGGATTCTGAAGCCGGCCTGCGACATCGGCAGCTCATCTTGATGAGGCTCCTCAGTGATGGCTCCGTATCAGCAAGAAGATGGCAATCATCACTAGCACTGCGATTATGCTCAGGGTAATTTTGATCCAGCTTTTCGGATATTTCCCCGCAATGGTCCCGGTGAACCCATTGACAACTACCTGGAAATGCCGCGCCCCATAATCATAGGTGAGCAGCCAGATGGGGACGAGGACGTGTTTGAACGTCTGGCCGGAATAATCGGTCTGGACCTGCAAGCTGCGGTGCGTATCGCCAGGGACTTCGGCAGCGCACATCCGTGTCATCTCCGCGTCCATCTCCGCGCGCGCCGTTTTGGCGGCGGTCAGCAGGTCGATCTGATATCGTTCCACCACCCAGCCGGCAAGAAAGCCCGGTTGGTATGGCACCAATTCCTTGGTCGGGAAAGGCTCGATCCCCCGCAACATCTCCGGTTGCACCCCGCGTGAAGCGGGCACTGGTTCGTCATCGAAAAAATGGTCCAGGCTCCCGCCGCTCGGTTCCCACCGGACTCTTTGGACCTGGCGCGTCTGGGTCTTGCCATCCGCATCTTGATAGGTTTCGGTTTCGTAATAGTAATACCCGCTCTCAGCCGTCCAGTCCGCATGCACCTGGGCATCGAAGGTCCAGTAAGGAATGTAAAGGCCCTTCACGGTATCAGTCAGGGCGGCTCGCTTGAGTTTGTTAGGCGCAAACCACCGGCTCGCGTACCAGCCTCGGATCGAGTCGCGCACCGACGGCTCGCTGATTTTCATGGGCAGCAAACTTTCAGGCCGGAAGGCGTCCTTGACTTCCTCATAGGGAACAAGCGCTGAAGATCCGCAAAAATCGCAGCGTTGACCCACCCGTTCCGGATCAAAAACCGAGATGGCCTGACAGCTTTGGCAACGGACCATCGTCTTCTGCGCCTGCCAACCGCGCTGCTCGTCGGGAATGGAGCGCAAGGCCGCGACTAAATCGTGCTCGACAATGGTTTGCTCACCGCTGGCGGTGAGGCCCTCCTGCGCGGGCGAGACGGCGCCGCAGAAAGGACAGACGAGCGCCTTCTTGGCAGGGTTCCATTGTGCCTCTCCACCGCATGTTGGGCAGGAGAATTTCTTTTGCGCGAGGGCTTCTGCCATCAGCTTTTCAGAAACTCTTCGAGCGCCGATCGCATGATGCGCCAGGAAGCGCCGATTTTTTTGCCTTTGAGTGAGCCGTCGGCAAGAGCGGTCATGACGTCGCTTTCGTTCACACCCAGGGCTTTTGCGGCTTCGGCGGGGCTAAGCGATTCGGGCAATCCGCTCAGCGACGCAGTGCTCGGAGGGATGGCAGGCGGCGTCGCCTGAGGCCCGCTCATGCCCTGCGCGATTTGCTGCCCCATGGCCAGGCCGGCTCCCAATTGCGCGGCGGAGCCAGCCAGGCCGCCGCCTTCGCCTTTCGTCATCCCTTCGGCCATTTGGAATTTCACATAGTCATTCAGGTTCCCGACCGCCGCCATGCTCGAACGCTTGTCGATGGCCTGCTCGACCTCCGCCGGCAAGGAGACGTTTTCAACTATGAAGCTTGGCAGTTCGATCCCATATTTGCTCCTGACGGCGGGGTTGATTAGCGGCAGGAGCGCCTCGCCCAATTCCTGGTAGCGCGACGACACATCGAGCACGGGCAGTTTGGCTGTGGCCAAAGCTTCGCTAAAAACGCTCACGATACGCGAACGCATCGTGTCGGCAAATTCGTCGAGACGAAAATGATTATCGGTGCCCGCCACCTCTTTGAGAAAAAGTTTAGGGTCCACAATGTGGAAATCATAGGTCCCAAAAGCGCGCACCCGCACGATGCCGAAGTCCGGGTCCCGCATCATGATGGGATTGGCCGTGCCCCATTTGTTGCCGGTAAAGAGACGCGTGTTGAGGTAATAAATATCCGCTTTGAAAGGCGATTCGAATCCGTATTTCCAGCCCTTGAGAGTATTGAGAACAGGCGTGTTGTCCGTGGTGAGGGTCCATGTGCCGGGCGCGTAGGTGTCGCCGAACTGCCCCAGGTAGAGGAACTGCGCCACCTGGGATTCACGCACTATGAGCTGCGCGCCCCGCTTAATCTCCTTGTCCACCGGGTAGCGGTAGGAAAGTGTGTCGCGCGAGTCGTCCTCCCATTGGATGATTTCCAGGAATTGGCTTTTCAGATAATTAATCAGGCCCATAAATTCGCTTTCTCTTTTGTCGTATCATGACCACGAATTTTCCGCTTGTGAAGCACAAATTCGGAGGTCCAGGCTTGCCCCTCTGCGGTTTTGGAGTTTTTATTAGAACACATGTCGTTGCCGCACAGGATCGCAACGGGCTTTTGGAGATATTGACAAATTACGTAGATTTGTCAATCCCCCTTGGTTTCTTAGGGCTTTCGGACATTCCAACGGTTCAGAGGGTAACATGATACCCAAAAGACGGAACGACACGCCCCTGACCCTCTGGCGCAAGATTTGGCCCCAACACCGCACGACACGTCACCACGGATGAAGACAGACCATCCATACATCGCTTTTTGAACTGACCGCCTGTTCCCAATCGGAATTCGCGACAGAATTGGGAAGGGCAACGGCAGCGGTGTCGTTTAGGGTCACTTCGGTTTTTGATGTGCATTGCTCCACGTCTGTTTTGTCTGCTACGCTTTTGCCCATGCCGAACGGCCAAAACGAAGCCTTTTCACGCGTGCTGATTGACAAGGCGCTGGAGTTCAGCGGGTGGAAACTGCTGAACCCGCATGAAGTTCGTTTTGAACTCAACAGCGAAACTGGTCGCGCCGGATTCAACTCCGCCTTCGAGAACAAACAATGGGTTCGACAAGCCCGGTAAAGGCGACAGAACAAGATGACACCGGAGGAAGCTAAACAACACGTTGAGCGGATTCGCAGCGAGAAGCTGGACAAGGACTCGCCCGACTTGCGTGCGGCGCTCAAACTCCTAGCTGAAGAACTCAACACCAAGGAAACACACTTCATTTTGGAGCTTCTTCAAAATGCAGAAGACAACGAATACGACGGCAAGCAGCCAGAGTTGACCCTTCGCATCGAAGCCGAAGACCCGACAGGCACTCCGTCGAGCGATGGTTGTCTTGTTGTGCTCAACAATGAAGTTGGATTCCAACCGGAGAACGTCCGCAGCCTCTGCTCGGTCGGGCAAAGCACCAAGAAGAACCGGAACAACGGCTATATCGGAGAGAAGGGCATTGGTTTCAAATCCGTCTTTCGGGTTACGGACAGCCCACACATCTTCTCCAATGGCTTCCAGTTTCGATTTCAGGTTCCGACTGAATCGGAGGGTTTCGGCTACATACTCCCGCATTGGACCCGCGACGTGCCGCCAGTAGTCGGCAAGGGCTTCACTTCTATCTTGCTGCCGCTACAGCCCGGCAAGCGGGATTTGATTGCGCTGCAACTTTCCAAGATTGCGCCTGAAACAATTCTTTTCCTGCGAAAACTTAAACGATTGGCAGTTGGCGAGGGCCGTTCGATTTCGCGTGCTGATGCGAAAGGTTCGTTGGTGACTCTCCGAAGCACCGGTGAAGATTCCTTGTATTTTATCCACAGCAAGGCGTGTGACAAACCTCAAAACCTCACCGAAGAAAAGCGGACGGGCGTCAGCCAGCGAGGAGTAACTGTTGGATTTCCGCTCAAGACTTCCGCCCCTTGCAATGGGCGAATCTTCGCATTCCTTCCCACAGAGTTCGACAGTGGGCTACCCTTCTTGGTCAACGCAGATTTCATCCTGAATTCAAATCGCGAGCGTGTGCTCGAAGACCGCCGCTGGAATCAATGGCTACGAGACGAAATTGCGCCGACATTCGTGCGGGCGTTCCTTTCAGTGTTGGAGAACACGGACTGGAATACAGAGGCGCACAGGTTTCTGCCCGAACTCGCCCCCGCTGCCGACTTTATCCGGCCAGTGGTGGAGTCCATCCAGACTCAGCTTCAAACGCAACCAAGCGTTCTTACCGATGCGTTACATCTGGAACTGCCAGCGAAAGTGTTTGTGCCGGGTTCACTTGCTAGGCGCATTCTTTCGGGTGCCCCAAAGGAGCGTTTGAAATTCGCGCTCCTGCACCCCGAATGGGAATCCCGTTGGCATGAGCGATTGAAGCCGCTCGGAGTCCAGTACCTCAACTTTTCTCAACTGTTTGAGGCTTGTCTCGACGATTCATGGCTAAAGAGCCGAGATGCCGAGTGGTGGGAAACGCTTTTCGAGCTTTGCACGAAATGTGACGTATCGGCAGCGACCATCGGTTCGTTCCCTGTCCTTCTTTGTCGGGATGGCGTCTGCCGTCCGCTGTCATGCGGCGTCTTCTCAAATGCCGAGGACCATCCAACGCCTACGGGGATTCCTTCTGATTGTCCTGCAGCCCACCTTTTCGATGCGGACCTCCAGAAGCGACTTCAACTAAAACCAGCCGTGTGGGCATGGTTGGCCCAAGTTGCCGGTCTGCGCCCATTCTCGGTCCAGTCTTACATCACTAGCAGCCTCCTCGGCTGGATGCGGCAACAAACCGCTGAGCATCTCATTGAAGCAACGCGATTCATTGCCACAAATCTCAAGCATCTCGACACGCCGACTCGCCAGACGCTCCGTAAAAAAATGACGTGGCTACTCGCCGATGGACGGGTGCTTCTCCCTGATGCACGGGTGGGCAGAGAGGTCATCACACCTGAATGCTTGGAGAACGACATCGGCTGGAATCTGCTCTTCTGCGCCCTCGACCGACACTTCTTCGTCACCCACGATGATTACTGTGCCGGATTGTCAGGCGATTCCCTTGCGGAGTTACGGGAAATGTTCAAGGCATGTGGAGCAACGGCGTTTCCAGACCCGCGCTTGCGGGAGTTGAATCCCGGTGACCCACACTACAACGAGGCTCTTGCACGATGCGCTCACGCCGTTCATGGAACACCAAAACTGCGTGATTGGGCGGCACCCGGTTGGTTGCTTGGGCTTGAGAACGTCGAGCAGACCGCCAACGGCCAGCGCAAAGTTGGAGCCTTGGAACGGTGGCTGGAATCGCTGGGGCCGGATTACATCAAGAAGCTTCTGCGTTGTAGCAAGCCCGACTTTCAAGGCGATTGGCAACAGATAAACGCTTTGTCAGAGTTTGGCGACGCACTCCACAAGAAACCTTGGTTGCGCACGACCAAGGGCTGTGTGGCACCGTCAACCGCGTTCTTGGACACGCTAGAGTTCCGTGAATTCTTCGGCGACTCAGTGGCATATAATGCGACGAACATCGCAGCATCTCTGCTGGAAATTCTTGGCCTTCGTGTCCACCTGACAGCCGAAGTGCTCATTGGACTCCTTCGGCAAATGGCTGCCTCCAAGAATCCTGACCTCATGTTGCTGGAGAAGATTTATCGCCGGCTTCAGGACTCCACTTTCGATGCGAATCATTTCCGCCGCGAGAAGCTGATATTCCTTTCCGAGCCGAAACCGCGCTGGCTTTCCGTAGAGAAGCTCGTTTGGGACGACGCTGGTGAACTTTTCGATGACGACTTCGGATACGTCTCCCTGACCTACGGCAAAAGTGAACTGGAACGCTTCTTCACCGAGACACTGAAAATTCCAGTCCGGCCAGAGCTCAAGCACTACGCGACCGCTTGGAAAAATCTTTGGTTGGCAGCTTCACCTGACCGGCAGACTGCGGAGAGGAAGCTCAAAACGATTCTGCCACGGCTTGCTGACAATCAGAACGAGTTCTCCGACTCCGACTGGTGGCGTGAACTGAAGCCGCAGCTTCGGCTTTGGACAGACCGTGGAGAGTTTCTACTGCCAGCCCGCGTTTATGTGCCAAATCATTCCATCGCAGTTGAGCTTTTTGCCGGACGGATTCACATCGCGTTTCCGCCCAAACCAAGCCGCACAGTGCTGGAGTTTCTCCGCTCGATACCTTGCCGTTCACTGGCTGCCGCAGTCCAGACGCAGCTCGTCGGGGCGGCGGGAGAGTGCGCACGCCTCACACCGGTTTTCCTGACGCCAGCGGCGAAAGAGTTGTGCGTGTTGCTCGTGTGCAGTCATCACGGATGGGAAGGGCGCTGTTCCCACCTCGAAGCATTGCTTGAAACCGCTGAGGTCGGCGTGAAGGAAGTCACCGTCGAGTATTGGCTGAACGACAACCACGAAGTTGGCACTCAGCCACTTCAACGCGACGCACACTGGGATGTTGTAGGTCGCCGCCTGTTAGTTCGGGACGGTGTTGACGCGGAATCGTTACGCGATGCAGCAGCCAAAAGTATCGCCGTTGAGTTTTTCGGCGAAACCACGAGCGCCGAGATGCAGGCGGAATTCTTTCGTGTGCTCACCGTTGCCGTAGAGCGTGCTAGAAAATTGGTGCGAGAGCGAAGCAACTGGCGACTCACACCACAGCAGCAGGCATGGTTGCTCGAACAAAACTGGCACATCCTCATCACCGAACTCGACGAGGTTGAGCAACCACCGGCTCCTCGCCCATTGGAAGGGACGCCGCCGCCTACCGCAACTGCGCCACCGCCCGCTGATATAGGCTCTCAACCAAGTTCAGCCGAAGGAACAACACCAGCGCAAACCACGGGCAGTGCGGTCAACCAAACCGCTCCAACTGCGCCGAGCCACCGGGGCCAGGAAACGCCTCGCTCAGGCACACCGACAAAAAGCCAAGAGCAGCAACCCCAAATGCAGTCGGCAAGCGATGCGCCCACCGAACTACAGGACGCAAACACAATCACGGCAGATTTCGTTCCGGTGAGGGCACATACCCGCTCGCGACCACAACGTCCTCGGAGTCAGCAGACACAAGAAAGCCAGCGTGCAGCGGCAAGCGGCTTGACCAGCGCATCTGCCGATGGCAAGGCGGCCTTGGAACAATGTGGACGCGAATTTGCGGCAAGAAAGCTGGAAAGCATGGGCTACAGGGTGACGCCAATGTCTCAACGCAATCCCGGCTTCGACCTGATGGCAGAGAAACCCGGCGACACCCTCAAAGTTGAAGTGAAAGCACACGCAAGAGAGGCCAGCAGCGTCTTCGTTACGCAACGCGAATGGGAAGAATACCTGAGAACTCGCGATGTCAGCGGACAGGCATGGGAGCTTTGGAACGTCGAGAATTTGGCGAAGGCGTCGGGGAAGAAGCCCACTATTCAGCTCGTCCGCCACATCCCGAAGTCAGCGATGAAGGAGAGTGGCTATTGGATTGATTTGAACCAGTGTCCGCAGGAGCCATCGAGATGAGCGACACCACGGTTTACATCCTCGGCGCGGGTTGCTCGGTCCAATGCGGCTAGGCCAAGCCCGGAAGTTTTCCACTTGAGTCTGTCTCTCCAACGCTGCGACGGAATGTTTCGAGGTTTGTTTTAAGTTGTTCGGGACTGTAGCTCTGACGAATTTTCAGAATCTCGTTCTTGGCGAGCAAATCGCACCGCTCATTCATTTCGTGGCCCGCATGTCCCTTGAGCCAGCGCCAAGTCATTAGGTGTTTCGTGGATTCGGAATCAAGTTCTCTCCACAGGTCCTCATTCTTGACTGCTTTCTTGTCCTTAGTTCTCCAACCCCTAACTTTCCAGTCTTTTAACCATTCTGAAATGCCGTTTTGAACGTATTGGGAGTCGGTGAAGAATTCAACTTCACAAGGCTCCTTTAGTGCCTTGAGCCCTTCGACAGCCGCCGTGAGTTCCATCCGGTTGTTAGTTGTTGCAGAAACACCGCCCGCGATTTCTCGCTCATGTTGGCCGTAAGTCAGAATCACCGCCCACCCGCCCGGCCCGGGATTTCCCTCACACGCTCCGTCAGAATAAAGAACCACCTTCTTCATTTGCTGCTAGGCCGTTGCCCTCGCTATCGCTCCGGCGTCCAAACTGAATCCCGCACTGTTCAGCCGGTCAACGAGCTTGGGCACCGCTTCGCTCACGTGGTCATTAAACGGAATATAGATAATGCCATGAACATCTGACGGAATTTCAATATGCCCTTTCTTCAAAATTGCCACATTCGGACGGCGAAGTGCTGACAGCACCATACCCATTTCCAGCACCACGTTTTGTCGAGCACGGGGAGCCGCCTTGTCTGAGCCCTCAACTTTGGCATAGCCCAAGTCGTCCGGCGTCAGAAGCACTATTCCAAATCTGCATTGGTCCTGCTGAGGGCCAATCTCCTTTTCCAGAGCCTCAATCAGCGTCATACCTCCACCGCCAGAGTTCGCCAACACGAACGGTTCGAGTCCGAGCCGGCGCAAAATTAACTCAAGCTGGTCGCGTGAAATCTTATCATGCCCATGAACGACGAAAACACGCTTGTTGTCATTCGCCTTTCCTTGCACGGAGATGACAGCAGGCACAGCCTTTGTGCCTTTGGAAGTCGGTTTCCATGCCGTGACGGCTTGGCAGATTTCCTTTTCAAACGGGGCTTTGACCTCGTTTGGGCCTTGGAATCCGATGGTTCTTGTAGTTTGCCACCAGTTCAAGATTGCCCCGTCAGTGGTGGCGAATTGAAACTGTTGCTTCGGAAGTTCTTGCCATTGTCCCTCGAAACCACACTCGGATACGAGTTTCTGAAGGTCCTCTATTTTTCCAAGGAATTTCGTCATAAATTGAGCAGCATTTTAATCCGTTTCCGCGGCCCCGGAAAGCAAAAGAAACAGAGTGCGACGGGAGCACGCAGGAGCGAGAGTTCAACGCTGTGAAACCAATCCAGACACCCGTTACAAGTGGAGATAACCCGTGGCCGGTTCACTTCAGCAGGCGGAGTAGTTGGTTTGAACCGCGACCAGTGATTTTGCCGCTGGCGTCCCGCGTAATCTCAGTGTGGGTTTCAAACCGTCCAAGGATTCGTCCGTTTTTGTCGCGGAGGATTTCCCGGTTGTTGGATGATTTGTCATGGTATCCGATTATTTCAGATTTTCCGTTCCGTATCGCTTCTCTCATAGTGTTTACCTCAGTTGTAGTTTGATGACCACTCCGCCTGGCGGAGTGGTCAATCCGTAAAATGTTCAGGCGGTTTTGAAAATCCGTTGAATCATGGTCGGATGCCATTTCGTTTCCTTTCCGGCTCTGGCAGGTGTTCGTGGTTTGACGCCCTCCGCGTTCAACCGATTGGTGATGTCCACGAAAGAAAGTCCCTCTGAACGATACGCACGCATCTTGGTGATGACGGATTGTTCCGACTCCGTGAAGCCGTAGGGTTTCCGTCCCTCACAGCGGCCGTCGGTCTTGCGGATTCTCATGCGTGCCGAGCGAAGTTTCTGAACGATGATGGTTTTTTCCCATTGGCTGATTGCGCCCAACATCTGACGCATCAGGGTTCGGGTGGGGTCGCAATTCTCTACCGTCAAATTGGTGTCGCTGTCAGCCGCGATGACCTTGACACCCAATTTACGGAATTCATCCAACAGGATTTCAGAAATCATCAGGTCGCGGGCAATCCGTGTGGCGTTCTCCGCAACGACCAGCCGAACTCCATTGGATTTGAGCGCGACAAGCAATTCCGTTAGACCGTCACGGTCAAACGCATCCTTCGTTCCCGAAACGCCCTCGTCTCTGAATGCCTGAACAATCTCAATTTGATGCCGCTTGGCGTAACGATTTACCGAATCCCGCTGCCGCGGAAATCCGTCGCCCTCAATCTGACCTTTTCCACTCACGCGGAGATAACTAAATGCCTTCGTTTTCATACCGGACCAAGTCCCTCGGAAACGAATTTTTGGCGACAAATTCTACAGAAATTGTGCTGGAATTTGCGTAAAGCGTGGATTTTGTACGAGTTATCGCAGTGAATGAGTTTTTCAACGCTTTGGGGAGGGGAGGTAACACCGCCGCCAGACCGTTGCTCCCACTTGGCCAACCGCCTTCACAAACTTTCCCAACACCGTATCGTTATCGAAGTTTTTGCCGTGGAAACTTGACCCGACGTATTCCATCGTTTTCACGACGTTCAACTTGTGCCTTTTGAGGAAGTCCAAGACATCCGCCGATTCGGACTGGCGGGCTAACCCGTCCTTATTGACCTTGTTTTGCTCGCTCGAACTGACGCGGTTGTATAGGTAGGTTTTCACGGTATTATCTCATTTTACTATGGGCCGGACAATTTGTGAAGATTACCAAATCGCCACCCTGCTTTATTGTTTCAACGAGCAGGATGAAGTTCTGCTTTTGGAACGGACCCAGGAGCCCAACCGCGGGTTGTGGAGTCCCTGCGGCGGCAAGCTCGACACGGCTGTGGGCGAATCTCCCTATGCCTGCGCCTGCCGCGAGGCTCACGAGGAGCTGGGGGTCACCGTCCATCCTCGTGAGTTACACCTGACCGGCCTGGTGAGTGAACAGGGCTACGAGGGACAGGCGCACTGGCTGATGTTCTTGTTCGAGGTGAAACCGCGCCTTAAAGCTCCGCCGCCGGGACATCGTGAAGGAGTTTTTAAATTCTTTTCAAGAGCCGAATTGGCCGGCGTGAAAATGCCACAAACTGATCTCGAACAAATCTGGCCGCTTTTCTGGAAACATCGCGGCGGATTTTTTTCTGCCCATTGTCATTGTCAATCTGCCGGACGAAACGTCTGGACGATTGAGGAAAGCTCTCCTAAAACATTCGCACCCGAGTCGGAGAAGCCTTCTCTCGTTCCCTGATGAGCCGGAGAAGCAGAGTGCATCCTTTCTATGCCTGAAGAACCGATCATCGATTTGCAGAGCGACCACTATTTCATGGGCGAAGCCTTGCGCCAGGCCCTTCGCGCCTATGAGGCTGAGGAAGTGCCCATCGGGGCTGTGGTGGTTCGAGAGGGCCGCATTATCGCCCGCGCCTTTAACCAGGTTGAGTTGCTCAAGGATGCCACCGCTCATGCGGAAATGCTGGCCCTGACGCAGGCTGAAGGAACGGTAGGCGATTGGCGTTTGATCGATTGCACACTTTACGTCACCAAAGAGCCGTGCCCGATGTGTGCGGGAGCCATTGTCCACGTGCGCCTGGCCCGCGTCGTTTATGGCGTGGGCGATCCCAAAGCTGGCGCGGCTGGAGGCGTGCTGAACCTGTTGCAGTTTCCGGGTTTTAATCATCGCTGCGAGATCACCCGCGGCGTGCGCGAACCGGAATGTCGCGAGTTGCTCCAAAGTTTTTTCGCCGAACAACGGACCCGCCAGGAATGAGGCCCAATTTGCTCCTTGAAATCGCTCTACGTCTCGCTGATACTGATCACGTTCGCGGCAGGACTGCGGGCAAATCGGTCGGGGCGTAGCGTAGCTTGGTAGCGCGTCTGAATGGGGTTCAGAAGGTCGTGAGTTCAAATCTCACCGCCCCGACCACTTTTTCCCCAAGGATTTCACAATTGTTCTCGCGTTGAACACACGCCGACAAATTGAGCAAAACAGCTTTTTGCGCGAATTATCGCGATGTACCGCGAATCACCGCGATAGCCCGTAAACAAAGGGGCAAATGGGTGTTTGGCCGTCAGCCTCCCAAAGCCCATTGATCCACAAGT
>JBBRPK010000168.1:0-11736 GCA_038228235.1 Verrucomicrobiota bacterium | reverse complement strand
GTTTCGTCAGGAGTTTGGAGTTTAATGAATTCGGTCACTGTTTGGTGAGCCGATTCGTCGGTTGCGATTGCGAGTTTTTTCATATACCCGCAAGCTTTTACCAGCAGTGACCAAAATTGCTACTGCATCGTTACGGCTAAGAGCCTGTTTTAAAATTGCGTGGGGTCCTGCGGCGCGGGATTTTGGCTGTGGCCAAGGCGGCGAGGCCGGAGCATCCCCGCAGCGGGCTGTGACGGCCGAGTCAACGCAGGCCGCAGACAAAAGACCCGCCGCCCGGAGGGTTTCCGTACGCCGACTACCTTTGTTGCTCCTCGGTCGCAGATCGCTGGCGGATATGCTCGACTCGTCGCGCCTCGCCATCCGGCCTTTTCCGCGAAAACAGGACCCCACGGAATTTTAAAACAGGCTCTAAGTTCCAGCACCGAGGATCGCAGCAGTGGCTAAAATTCTGGCTTACTGTCGATTACAGGCGAGGTCTTTCAGCAAGGCAAAGCAATAAATGATACCAGCGACCCGTGAGTGGGTCCGGAAGGCGGAAAGAGCCAAACCGAGGCGGCGGAGCGGGAACGTGGCGAGGAGCATCGCAGCAGCGGTTTCCTCGCTTTAGCCTTTCTCGCTGGTCCCCAATCTGCTCATTCTTCATTCCGTATGAATAGGCCCAAACGCGCCGGCTTGCCCTTCCTCAATCAACTGTTCAAAGCGACCGACGAATATGGCGATCAGGCCCTGGCGGACATGCTGCGGCTCCCGGCTAACTACATCAGCCTCCTGGACGCCCTCTGCGATATGGTGGGTCCCACCATCGAACTCGAACCGCACACGAAAGCTTAACACTGATGAACACGGATGGGCTTAAAGAGGTGCCATTTTGCCGCTTCGGCTCTGATCTTTCTCCCCGAGAATAGTGAGCCGACTCACATCGGCTGCTACGTGGTTCAGGGAGACTTTGGAGTGGCATCCGTGGCCGCGCGGAACTCGCGCTCCTCTCATACGCAAAGTGGAAAGGCCTTTTCTGGGTCCACGTCTAACTCTTTTATGGCCCGGGAGACGAGTTTTCTGTCCACGGCGCCTTTTTGCGAAAGCGCGTAGAGGGTGGCGACGACCGTTAGGCTGGCATCAACCTCGAAGAAGCGACGGAGACGTTCCCGAGTGTCGCTGCGGCCAAAACCATCGGTGCCGAGTGTCATGAGTCCGCCGGGAATCCAGGGGGCGATCTGGTCAGGAACACTTTTCATGAAATCGGAAACGGCCACGAAGACGCCTTGCTCCTTCTCGACGAGTGATTCCAGATAGGATTTCTGCGGCGGGGCAGTGGGGTGCAACATGTTCCAGCGTTTTGCCCGGAGCGCTTCTGCTCGCAAATGTTTGTAGCTGGTGGCGCTCCACACATCCGCCGAGACATCATATTTTTCGGCGAGGATTTGCTGGGCTTCCAGGGCGCTGCGGATAATGGAGCCGCTGCCAAACAGGTGGGCCTTGAGCTTATGCTTTGACGGGCCCGCCTTGAATTTATAAAGCCCTTGCAGGATGCCCTGCTCCACTCCCGCGGGCATGGGCGGCATGCCGTAGTTCTCATTGTAGAGTGTGAGGTAGTAAAAAACGTTCTCCCCATCCTGATACATTCTCTTCATCCCATCCTGAATGACGACCGCGATCTCGTAGGCAAAGGCCGGATCGTAGGCCATCACATTCGGGATGGCGCTCATTAGCAGGTGACTGTGGCCATCCTCGTGTTGAAGACCCTCGCCGTTGAGGGAAGTCCGGCCCGCCGTGGCCCCCAGCAGGAAACCCTTGGCCATGATGTCGCCCGAGAGCCACATGAGATCGCCGACCCTCTGGAATCCGAACATCGAGTAGTAAATGTAAAACGGAATCATGTGAAGCCCGTGAGTGGCATAAGCCGTGCCGGCAGCCACAAACGACGCCATTGAGCCGGCCTCGTTGATGCCTTCTTCTAGAATCTGGCCATCCTTGGCTTCATGATAATAAAGCAACGACTCGGCATCGACGGGTTCGTAGAGCTGGCCTTTGGGCGAATAGATTCCAATCTCACGGAACAGCGCGTCCATGCCGAAGGTGCGGGCTTCGTCGGGAATGATAGGCACCACGCGCTGGCCGATTTCCTTGTTGCGCAGCAGCACGCTGAGCAAGCGCACGAAGGCCATGGTTGTGGAAACCTCCTGGTTGCCGCTGCCTTTGAGCATGTCACCGAATTGCGAAAGCGGAGGGATTTTCAGCGGCTTGGCTTCCACTTTGCGTTTAGGCAGAAATCCTCCCAGGGCCTTGCGACGCTCCAACAAATACCGCGTTTCCGGACTGTCTTCGGCGGGACGATAGAATGGCGTCTCGACAATCTCTTCGTCGCTGATGGGAATGTTAAACCGGGCGCGGAATTCCCGGAGTTCTTTTTCGTTAAGCTTTTTCTGCTGGTGCGTGATGTTGCGGCCTTCGCCGGCTTCACCCAAGCCATAGCCTTTAATGGTTTTGGCCAGGATGATGGTGGGCTGCCCTTTATGCTCCACCGCCGCTTTATAAGCGGCGTACATTTTGCGGGAATCGTGACCGCCGCGATACATCCTGTGGAGTTGCTCGTCGGTAAGGTGGTTCACCATCTGCAACAATTCCGGATGCGCGCCGAAGAAATGCTTGCGGATGTGACTGCCCGGAGCGACGGAGTATTTTTGGTACTCGCCATCGAGGGTTTCTTCCATGCGCTTGACTAAGAGGCCCTGGGTATCTGCTTCGAGCAACGGGTCCCAGTCGGACCCCCAAATCACTTTGATCACATTCCAACCTGCGCCCCGAAAAATGCCTTCCAGTTCCTGAATGATTTTGCCATTGCCCCGCACCGGGCCATCCAGACGCTGAAGATTGCAATTGATCACCCAGACCAGATTATCGAGATTTTCGCGGGCCGGCAGAGTAATTCCGCCGAGCGTTTCCGGCTCATCACATTCACCGTCGCCAATGAAACACCAAACCTTCGGTTCGCGCTCCCATTTGGCCAAGCCGCGCGCCTGCAAGTAGCGGTTAAACCTCGCTTGATAAATGGAAAGAAGGGGGCCCAGGCCCATCGAGACAGTTGGGAACTGCCAGAAGTCGGGCATCAAATAGGGGTGGGGATAAGAGGAGAGCCCGCCGCCTTCCGTCAATTCCTGGCGGAACTTGTGCAAGTGCCGTTCATCCAGCCGCCGTTCCAGAAAAGCGCGCGCGTAATTCCCGGGCGTGGCATGCCCTTGAAAGTAAATCAGATCCGCTGGCCCGCCGTCGTCCCCGCCGCGAAAAAAATGATTGTAAGCCACCTCATACAGCGTCGCCGAGGAGGCATAGGTGGAGATGTGTCCACCCAGGCCGCTGTGGGCGCGATTAGCGTTCACGACCATGGCCATGGCATTCCAGCGCAGATAGCTTTTGATCCGCGTCTCGACTTGCCAATCGCCTGGGTAAGCTGGTTCTTCCTCAACCGGGATGGTATTCAGATAGGGCGTGGTGGTGGTTGGAGGCACTTCGAGGCCCGCGGCGCGCAACCGCTCCACCAGATTATCCACCAAGAAAGGGGCCTGTTCTGACCCCTGCTTTTTCAGGACATATTCCAGGACGAATTCCAGGGAGTCGAACCATCTGCGCGCCTCCAGTTTGGATTGTTTGCTGGCGGGTTCCCCAGGGCGGCCAGAATTGGCAACGCTGCCAAGGTCTGGTTTTCTCGATTTCTTTTCGTCCATTGCAGGATCAAGATAAACGCATTGCGGGATAAAAGCCAAGCCATCCAAAAATGAAGATATTGCCGGCGTGCCCTGGTCTCTGTTATCTTGTCGCGCAAGCATGAAGCAACCATTTTGCAGGCCATCCCTCGTTGTCCTCCCCTCTTGGGCGAGAATTCCTCAAACCGGACCTTCGCGCTTTGAACCCTTGAACCGCCTCGCGCCTTTTCCTCTCCCTCTCATCCTCGGCCGAGGAGAGGGCCGGGGTGAGGAGTCGATTTTGGCCTCAGTTCATGGGGGGGGCATTTTCCGCTCCCTTGGGAGGATGCGATTGGGTTGGGTGGCGCTGATGGCCTGTCTCATCTTGGCCAGCGCCGCTTTGGGCGCAGAGAACTGGCCCCAGTTCCGCGGGCCGGACGGCGACGGCCATTCCGATGCCAAAGGGCTGCCGTTGACGTGGAGCGAAACCAGCCACGTGAAATGGAAAACTGCCATCCATGACCGAGCGTGGTCATCGCCCGTCATTTGGGGAGGCCAGATTTGGATGACGACGGCTACGGAGGACGGCACAAAATTGTTCGCCGTTTGCGTCGATCGCGAGACTGGAAAGATAATCCACGACCTCAAAATCTTTGAGGTGGCCAATCCACAATTCGCCCACAAGTTCAATACCTATGGATCGCCGACGCCGGTGGCCGAGGCTGGCCGGGTCTATGTCACCTTCGGTTCTCCGGGCACAGCCTGTCTCGATACTCAAACCGGGGAGGTGGTTTGGCAGCGCCGCGATTTTGTGTGCAATCACTTTCGCGGGGCTGGTTCCTCTCCGATTGTTTTCCGGGACCTTCTGATCATGAACTTCGATGGAAGCGATCATCAATTCATCGTCGCTTTGGACAAAAAGACCGGGAAGACGGTTTGGCGCAAAGAGCGTTCAGTGGATTATAAAGACCTGGGTCCCGACGGGAAGCCGCAGATCGATGGCGATTTACGAAAGGCTTTTTCCACGCCTCACGTAGCGATGTTCGAGGGCAGGCCGGTGCTCATCAGCCAAGGGGCCAAAGCCCATTATGGCTACGATCCCATGACTGGTGAGGAATTCTGGCGCGTCGAGGAACGAAGCTGTCATTCGGCCAGCGCCCGTCCCGTGGCCGGGCAAGGGTTGGTCTTCTTAGAGACGGGGTTTTCCAGAGGTATTCTTCTGGCCGTGGATCCAGGCAAACTCGGAGGCAGCGGCCCGCGCGTGATCGACGCCTCGGAAGAGGCAAAGGGGTCTCCAGACCAACTCCATCTCGTCTGGAAAACGATGCGCAATGTGCCGAATAAACCGTCAGTGCTGCTGGTGGATAATTTGATTTTCATGATCGACGACGGCGGCATCGCCAGTTGTCTGGAGGCCAAAACCGGAGTGGAAGTTTGGCGGGAAAGGGTTGGGGGCAATTACTCGGCCTCGCCGGCCTGGGCCGAGAACCGCATTTATTTTTTTAACGAGGAAGGGAAAACCACTGTCATCGACGCGAGCCGGGAGTTCAAGAAACTGGCCGAGAACAAACTCGACGACGGTTTCATGGCGTCACCAGCGATCGCCGGCAGGGCGCTCTATTTGCGCAGCAAAAAAAACCTTTACCGAATAGAGGATTGACGGCCAGGTTAAATTGAAAGCCTCCCAAAATGCGGCAATTCCCATTATCGTAGTTTGGAACCGTGTGGGGTCGGAGGGACGAGTTCCACGAATCCCTATTTGCTTGAGAGATCAGGGACTCGTGGAACTGCGTGGAAGTCGTCCATCCGAGACTTGTGCCCTGCCGCTGCCAAAATGAGAATTGCTGCCCAAAATGGCTATTGACGTAAGCCTGGCCTTTGTTACTGTCATCCTTCTTTAAGAATTGTTCGTTAATGAAAACATATTTGCCGAAAGTTAATTTGGACCAGCGCAAATGGCATGTCATCGATGCCGATGGGGCCGTGCTCGGGCGTCTTGCGGCGCAGGCTGCCAATATTTTGCGAGGAAAAAACAAGCCCATTTATACCGCTCACCTGGACGCCGGTGATTTTGTGGTGGTGATCAACGCGGAGAAGGTGGTCCTCACCGGCAAGAAAGAAAATGACAAGACGTTCATGACTTATTCCGGCTGGAAGGGCGGAGAAAAGTTCACTTCCGTGGCCCAGATCCGGGCGCGCCACCCGGAAAAGCTCATTACTCATGCGGTGCGTGGCATGGTGCCGAAAAACCGGCTCGGGCGGGTGCTGATGACGAAGCTGAAAGTTTTCAAGGGGAGCCAGCATCCGCACGCGGCCCAGCAGCCGCAGCCTCTAAAAGCGGCAACCTAATTTCAAAACTAATCTGATATGGCTGAAACTAAACTGCAGGAGTTTCTCGGAACGGGCCGGCGCAAAACAGCCGTGGCCCGCGTGCGCCTGGCGGCAGGAAACGGTAAAATCGTCGTCAATGGCCGCGCGTTTGAGAACTATTTCCCGACCGAAGCACAGCGTGTCACCGTGACTCAACCTCTCACCGTGACCGAAACTGCCACCAAATACGATGTGCGCGTGAACGTTTCTGGCGGCGGTCCATTTGGCCAGGCAGGCGCGGTGCGCCATGGCATCGCTCGCGCCTTGCTCCAGGCGGACATCAGTCTTCGCCCGACTTTGAAAGCGGACGGCGTGTTGACCCGCGACCCACGCATGAGGGAGCGGAAAAAGTACGGGCAGCCCGGGGCCAGAAAACGCTTCCAATACAGCAAGCGTTAAGAGCCGACGGTGGCAGGGTTTTCGAGGAAAGCACGAGGGCTCTTTAGCCCCAACGCAAGCATTGGCAACACCAATGAAAAGCCAATCCCCAGGAGCTAAAGCAACCGGATCAGTGAAGGTGGGCGTTATCGGCGCTTCCGGCTATTCTGGCGAGGAGTTGGTGCGGCTATTATTGACGCATCCCCATGCAGAATTAACCGCCATCACTTCCCGCCAGCACGCGGGGCAGACGCTCGCCCAGGTTTTCCCGAAGTTCGCGCATCACCCACGCGCTCGCAGCCTCTGTTTTGCCAAGCCGGACAGCAAACTGCTGGCGAAGCAAGCCCGAGTGGTTTTTCTGGCTTTGCCGCACGGCGTGGCTGCCGAGTTCGCCCGGCCGCTGTTGAAGCTCGGCTGTCAGGTAATCGATCTTAGCGCGGACTTTCGATTGAAAAGCGCCGAGGTTTACGAAGAATTTTATTCGCATGACCACCCTGCTCCTGAACTTCTGGCCAAATCGGTTTATGGTTTGCCCGAAGTTTATCGGAGTCTGATTAAAAAAGGGACCCTGATCGCCTCGCCCGGGTGTTATCCCACAAGCATTTTGCTGCCCACGCTGCCATTGCTCCGGGCGGGACTAATCAAGCCATCCGGTATCATCGCCGACTCCTTGAGTGGCGTCAGCGGCGCTGGACGCAAGGCTGAGCTGGATTACCTCTTTGTTGAATGCAACGAGAGCGTCCGCCCCTATGGGGTGCCCAAGCACAGGCATCTTTCCGAGATTGAACAGGAGCTTTCTCTGGCAGCGGGGAGTCCGGTCGTCGTTCAGTTTACCCCGCACCTGGTTCCAATAAACCGCGGTATCTTGACGACGCTTTATCTCGCTCCTGAAAAGCATTTCACCAACGCCGCGGAGATGTTTGCGCTGACCGGCAAAATTACCGCCTGCTACGAAGCCGCTTACGAACACGAGCCCTTTGTCCGATTGCTCGACGGCAATGCGCTTCCCGACACAAAGAACGTGGCGGGAACCAACGTGGTGGAGATCGCCTGGCGGCTGGACGGACGCACCGGCCGGCTGATCGTGATGAGCGCGCTCGACAACCTGGTGAAAGGGGCGAGCGGGCAGGCGGTGCAGAGCCTGAATATTCTCTGCGGGTTTCCGGAAATGTCGGGGTTGATCTGAAATGGGGACCACACACATCTCTTTCGCCTCCATCCCAGGCTCTATAACTGCGCCCCAGGGCTTTCAAGCCTCAGCAGTGTTCTGCGACATCAAACGTCTGGGCACTGGCAAAGGCTCGAATAAAGGCCAGAAGCTCGATTTGGCATTGATTGTTTCCGAAGCGCCAGCGGCCGTGGCGGGCATGTTCACCACCAATCAAGTCTGCGCGGCACCCGTCAAAATTTGCGCTGCTCGGGTGGGCAAAGGAGTCGCCCAAGCCATCGTGGTGAACTCTGGGAATGCGAATGCCTGCACGGGCGCGCAGGGACTGAAGGACGCCAAAGAAATGACGGCGCTGGCTGCCCGACAACTTAACCTCAAGGCGGACCATGTGTTAGTGGGATCCACAGGGCGGATCGGCGTTCCCATGCCGATGTCGCATGTAAAACGCGGGATAAGGCAAGCCGTCCCACTGCTCGGCAGGGGAGCCAACCACGCCCAGCAGGTGGCTGAAGCCATCATGACCAGCGACACCCGATCCAAACAAATTGCCGTGGAGATTAAATTAGGCGGTAAAGCGGTACGCATCGGCGGCATTTGTAAAGGGGCGGGGATGATTCAGCCCGGAATGAGCGCCACCGGAGCGCGGCCCGCTGCCATGCCCCTGCATGCGACCATGCTTTGCTTCATTACGACCGACGCGGCCATCGAACCGCGCCTTCTGCGAGCGGCGCTGAAAGAAGCAGTGGCTAACAGTTTTAACCGCATTACGGTGGACGGTGATATGAGCACAAATGACACCGCGCTCATCCTGGCCAATGGGCTGGCGGGAAATGAACGGCTGGCCGCGGCAGGATTGCGGTCCCCTGCTTCCAGCCTCTCCCGCGGCTACTCCGCCTTCCAGTCCGCCCTTAATCATGTTTGCCTCGAATTAGCGAAAATGATCGTTCGCGACGGCGAAGGTGTTTCAAGATTTGTCACGGTAAGGGTGTCCGGGGCGAAATCCTTCGTGGATGCCGATGCCGCGGCGCGGGCTGTGGCCAACAGCTCCCTCGTCAAAACAAGCTGGTGCGGCGGCGACCCAAATTGGG
Source organism: Verrucomicrobiota bacterium (assembly GCA_038228235.1). Lineage (GTDB taxonomy): Bacteria > Verrucomicrobiota > Verrucomicrobiia > Limisphaerales > JBBRPK01 > JBBRPK01. The sequence goes on along the minus strand of JBBRPK010000168.1, from coordinate 3,052 downwards.
GGCGCATTCTCGATGCGCTTGGCTACTGTTCGGCCCACGTGAAGGAAGAAAGGGTTGACGTGGCCTATAGCCTGCCGGGCAGCCAAAAAACATTGTATTCACTAAAACACGGTCAACCCACCCGCATCCCTTTTCGTTCACTCTGCAAAATTACAACGAAGAAGGAATTCGATTTGCACATCAACCTGAATGTTGGTTTCGCCAGCGCCCTGCTCTACGCCGCCGATCTCACCGAAGCCTATGTGGATTTCAATAAAGGCGACGTGAGTGATCCGAGTTCGCTAGGGGGATGAGCTTGCGCCCTGAGTTCAGCCAAAGTAGTCTCTATTAGCATTTCGCATGCAAGACCTCATCTCCAAAGCGGCCACGTTGCTCGAAGCGCTGCCGTACATCCAGCGCTACCGCGGCGAGACTTTTGTCATCAAATATGGCGGCAGTTTTATGGACTCGCCCCAACCGGCAGTTCGCAGCAGCGTGGCCGGGGATATCGTGTTTTTGGAAGCGGTTGGAATTAATCCAGTGCTGGTGCATGGGGGCGGCAAAGCCATCACCAAGGCGATGGAGAAAGCGGGATTGAAGGCCAGGTTCGTGCAAGGCCAGCGTGTCACTGATGAACTCACTGTTGCGGTGGTCGATCAAGTCCTCTCCGGCCAAATCAACCCGGAAGTCGTACAAACCATCAATGCTCTGGGCGGAAAAGCGCGCGGGCTTGCCGGCACTGAGATTTTCACTTGTCGCAAACTCTGGCTGACCGGGTCAGACGGGGAACCACTCGACATCGGCTTCGTGGGCGAGGTTACCGCCGTCAAAGCCGCACCGCTGCTGAAGTGCATCGAACAGGGGATCACGCCGGTCATCAGCCCGACCGCCCGCGGCGAAGACGGCCAGATTTACAATTGCAACGCCGATGTGGCGGCCGCGCACGTGGCCGTTGCCCTGAGAGCGAAGCGCCTCGTCTTCATGAGCGACGTGCCTGGCCTGATGCATGATCCAAAGGACGGCAAGACTTTGATTGCCCATTTGCAAGTGGGCGAAGTGGATGGCTTAAAGAAAGCGGGCATCGTGGATGCCGGAATGATTCCCAAAGTGGAAAGTGCGGTGGCTGCGATTCGGGGTGGCGTGGACAAGGTTTCACTCGTGGATGGCCGCATGCCTCATGCCGTGCTGCTGGAAATCTTCACGGACGCCGGTGTGGGGACGGAGGTGGTAAAGTGAGGAACGACATCATTGCCCCACCCCCGGCCGTGGTGCGTAACGACACGGCGGCCATCCAGGCCCTCTTCCAGCAAAATGTAGTGCCGAGTTACGGGCGGTTTGAGATCGCGCTGGGCCACGGCTCGGGCAGTTACGTGTATGATGTGGCTGGCAAGCGGTACCTCGATTTGGGCGGGGGCATCGCGGTTTGCTCGCTTGGGCATGCGAATCCAGAAATTAGCGAAACGCTGTTTAAGCAATCCCAGAAGCTGGTCCACGTCTCCAATCTGTATTACAGCGAACCGCAGGGCCGGTTGGCGCAGGCGCTGGTCAAATTGACCGGCCCCGGCAAAGTTTTCTTCTGCAACAGCGGCGGTGAAGCCAATGAAGGCTTATTCAAATTGGCGCGCAAGTTCGGCCACGAGGAAGGTCGATTCGAAATCATTACCGCCTTAAACTCCTTTCACGGCCGGACGCTGGCTGGCATCGCCGCTACGGGACAGGAAAAGGTAAAGAAGGGTTTCGAGCCGATGATGCAAGGCTTTCGGCATGCGCCCTTTAACGATTTGGCAGCGATGCGTGATGCGCTCTCTCCGGCAACGGCGGCGATTCTGGTCGAAGGGGTCCAAGGCGAAGGTGGCATCACCCCGGCCACGCCAGAATACCTGCTGGGTTTGCGCCAGTTGTGCGATGAAAAAAAACTGCTTCTGCTCATGGATGAGGTGCAATGCGGACATTTTCGAACGGGCCGTTTCCAAAGCTTCCAGCGGATACTGGAGGATGGACCGCCGAACGTGGAGAGCGGAAAGGCTGGAGACGCCCAGCGCTCTCACGCTCCCACCCTCCCACGCCCCTCAGTTTTTCTGCCCGACGGCATTTCGATGGCCAAATCCCTGGGAGGGGGTTTTCCAATGGGCGCGTTTTGGGTCCGCGAGCCTTATGCTGATCTACTGGGGCCCGGCACCCACGCCACAACTTTCGGCGGCACCCCATTAGCCTGCGCCGTCGCTTTGAAAATTTTGGAAGTTATCCAGCGCGACAAACTGGCAGATAATGCGCGTGGGGAAGGAGAATTTCTCAAAAATGGCCTCAGGCAGTTGTCGGAGAAATTTCCAAAAATCCTGAATTCAGCGCGCGGGTTGGGCCTGATGGTCGGATTTGAACTCGCGTCGAATATCCCGGCCTTCGTTGGAAAAGAAAAGACCCCCGCTATTCAATTTGTGAATAGGCTCCACGAGGCCGGCCTGCTAGCCATCCCGGCGGGGAACCAAGTCCTCCGTTTGCTGCCCCCGCTGAACCTGCGACGGCACGAAGCGGAAGAAGGTTTGAAAATCATCGAATCTGTTGCCTACGGACTCTCCTGAAAAGTTCCCTTACGATGTGATAAAAGGTTGGCCCGGCGCGCGGTCAACGCGCCGGTCACAATCACTAAACTCCTTGAGGATTTTTGGGAAGAAAAACGCACACGCGGCCTTCTAGCTGCCAAGCTCGACCATGACCACGTCTGCATGGGCAAGAGTTAAAACACCAGGCTGTCGTATTGGTTGCGTCGGATGCAAAGTGCAGAACGCGAGAGTGAAGCACTAATAAGGTTGCAAGCTGCACCACCCGTTATCCAGGGCTGAGAGCCTAAAAGCCTGTTTTAAAATTGCGTGGAGTCCTGCGGCGAGGGATTTGGGCTGTGGCCAAGGCGGCGAGGTCGGAGCATCCCCGCAGCGGGCTGTGATGGCCGAGTCAACGCAGGCCGCAGACAAAAGACCCGCCGCCCGGAGGGTTTTCGTACGCCCGCTGGCTTTGTTGCTCCTCGGTCACAGACCCCTGGCGGGTATGCTCGCTCGTCGCGCCTCGCCATCCAGCC
>JBBRPK010000167.1:0-11766 GCA_038228235.1 Verrucomicrobiota bacterium | reverse complement strand
GTCTGCGGCCTGCGTTGACTCGGCCGTCACAGCCCGCTGCGGGGATGCTCCGGCCTCGCCGCCTTGGCCACAGCCAAAATCCCTCGCCGCAGGACCCCACGCAATTTTAAAACAGGCTCATAGACCGGACCAGTCTTTCCTTTGCGGTAGCCGAAGCCGTGACCGCCATCGGCGTAAAGGTGGAGTTCCATCAGTGTTTATCCGTGCCCAACAGTGATTGAATTTCCGCGAAACACTTCTGCACCTTTTTTTGCACCTTCCTCTTGTTGCCTCCTTGTAGATCAAGCACTTAGAGCCTGTTTTAAAATTGCGTGGGGTCCTGTTTTCGCGGAAAAGGCCGGATGGCGAGGCGCGACGACGGAGCATATCCGCCAGCGATCTGCGACCGAGGAGCAACAAAGGTAGTCGGCGTACGAAAACCCTCCGGGCGGCGGGTCTTTTGTCTGCGGCCTGGGTTGACTCGGCCGTCACAGCCCGCTGCGGGGATGCTCCGGCCTCGCCGCCTTGGCCACAGCCAAAATCCCTCGCCGCAGGACCCCACGTAATTTTAAAACAGGCTCTTAGTCGGAAAACTGCACCTTCGAAGGCGCAGAAAGTTTGAAGGCGTTCCAGCGCTGCTTCCAATGCCGGATTTCAATCATTGGTGGTTCGCAGTTCCATGGCGCTCCGCCGGAGCTTGGGTGGAAGTGTAGGTACGCTCCCGAGAAATTCGTGGAACTCGATCAAACTATGTTTTGGGCGTTTTTGGGGCATCGAGGGTGAATAACTCACAGTTGCGGCACGTCTAACTTGCAGCATGAAGTTCATGTTGTCGTTGATGGTTTCCAAGCCAGACAACAACCGCGTCAGGAGCGGCTACGAAGTTTCAAAGGGGCTATCCAAGGCCTCATCCAGCCCATGACAATTACCCATGCCTCCACCGCTCCGCCCTAAAGAAATGGCTTGCCTTCGCCGGCTAAGCTGGGTAGGATTCATTAACGCCAGCAATCCCGCTGGCCATTTGACGTTTAGCCGCCGGGAAAAATTGTCGATGAATTCCTTTTTGCAAATTTGTTTGGCTGCCCTGGCCTTCGGTTTCGTTTCCGCGGGTCTGGCCGCCGATTCGGGCGCCTCCACCAACAGCGCTCCCCCGCCCCCTTTGCCCGCGATCCAATCCTTAAAGCTCCAACCGGAATCTCTCACCTTAAAAGATGGACGCGACGAGCGCCGGATTCTGGTTTGGGGCAAAACGGATGGCGACAAGTTGATCGACCTCACTTCGCGGGCTGTGCTTAAGTCCGAATGCACAAATGTGGAAGTCGATGCCTTGGGCTACATCTGCCCCAAAGCAGCCGGAAAGGGCGAAGTGTCCGTCACGGCGTTGGGCCAGACGACGAAATTATCAGTCAATGTCGAGGCTGCGACGCTGCCCCCTGTGCGCTTCGTCCGTGATGTCGAACCGCTGCTTAGCAAAGCCGGTTGCAATGCAGGCACATGTCATGGCTCCGCCAAAGGCAAAAACGGCTTCAAACTGTCGCTGCGCGGCTACGATCCAGACTTTGATTACCAGGCCCTGGTGAATGATCTGTCGGGGCGCCGTTTTGATCGCGTGGCCGTGGAGGAAAGTTTGATGTTGCTCAAGCCGACTGCCGAAGTGCCGCATGAGGGCCGGCAGGCCATCAAGCCCGGTTCCCGCCAGTATCAACTTCTGCGCCAATGGATTCTCGAGGGGGTGAAACCGGAAAAAATCGAGATTGGCCGCGCCAGGAAACTTGAAATCCTCCCGGTGGAAGTCACTCTGGATTTGCCGGGCCAGGAGCAACAAATGTTGGTGGTGGCGCATTACGAGGACGGCTCATCGCGCGATGTTACCCGGGAGGCCGTTTTTTCCAGCAATAATGGCGATGTCGCTGAAGTTAAGGATGGTTTGGTGAAGGCGTTGCGGCGTGGAGAAGCCGCCATGCTCATCCGTTATGAGGGTCTCTATGCGGCAAACCAGGTCACGGTGATGGGTGACCGCGCGGGTTTTCAGTGGGCTGACGCGGCAGAGTATAGTTTCATCGATCACGATGTCCATGCCAAGCTTCGGAAAATGCGGATTCTTCCTTCTGAAGTGAGCACGGATGCTGAATTTCTTCGCCGGGTTTATTTGGATCTGACTGGGGTGCCGCCGAAAGTCGAAAAAGTCCGCGCGTTCCTCGATGACAAAACTCCTGGCCAGGAAAAGCGCGCGCGGATTGTGGATGAATTGTTGGGCAGCAAAGATTACATCCAACGCTGGGCCAATAAGTGGGCGGACTTGCTGCAGTGCAACAGCGAGAACCTCGGGCAGAAAGGCGTCTGGCTTTTCCGCCAATGGATCGAGCGCCAAATCACTGACAATGTGCCGTATGATAAAATGGTGCGCGCGTTGCTGACGGCCCAGGGAAGTTGCTATGAAAACCCGGCCGTGAATTATCTTCGCGTCCTGCGCGAGCCGGGAAAGATGACCGAAGATGTGAGCCAGACTTTTCTGGGGGTGCGCTTCAATTGCAACAAGTGCCACGACCATCCGTTCGAGAAATGGACGCAGAGCCAATACTACCAGTTTGGCGCTTACTTCGCCCAGGTTGCGATCAAGCGGGGCCAACTGGGCAAAGAGGTCATTCGCAACAATAATAGCGATACCACCCCGGTGACGGGTGAGGAGGTTATCTATCGGAATTATGCGGGCGGCGAGGTCAAGCATCCCAAAACCGATATGGTGGTGGCCCCGAAAGTGCCGTTCGGTTCCGCGAAGGATATTGCGGTGGAAGGGGATCGTCGCGATTCCCTGGTGGATTGGCTGACCTCGAGAGACAATCCTTTATTCGCCAAATCAATGGCCAATCGGGTGTGGAGCTATTTCTTCGGGCGGGGCATCATCGAACCGGTCGATGACATCCGCGCCAGCAATCCCCCCAGCAATCCTGAACTTCTGGATGCCTTGACGGCGGAGTTTTTGAAAAGTGATTTCGATATTAGAAAGTTGATGCGGACCATTTGCCTTTCGCGCACCTACCAGCTCTCGATTGTTCCGAACAAGTGGAACGAAGACGATAAAAGCAATTTCTCTCACGCGGTGCCGCGGCGTTTGAGCGCGGAGCAACTCTTTGACGCGGTCGCCCTGGCCACGGGGGTCCGTCCCAGCTTCACGGGCTTGCCGAAAGGAATGGATGCGGCCGAAGCGCCCGATGGCAACGTGGCGGGCAGCGAATTTCTGACGCTCTTTGGCCGGCCCAAACGGCTCTCAGCGTGCGAGTGCGAGCGCACCAGCAACATTACTCTTTCGCACGCCTTGAACATGATTAACGGGCTGACCATCGGCGATGCCATCACCAAGCCTGATAACAAAATCGCCAAATTCGTGGAAGCGCAGAAGGATGATAAGAAGCTGATTGAAGATATTTACCTCGCTTGCCTGAATCGGTTGCCGACGGAGAATGAATTGGCGGCGCTTGAGTTCTCTAAAACCGGCTCCCGGCTGGAGGGCGCGCAGGACCTGACCTGGGCGCTGCTCAATACTCCTTCGTTCTTATTTAACCGGTAAAGGAAATTGACAAAAAATTAGCGGAGAACAAATTATGATATCCATACCTGGTCAACCCGGCAGCACCTGCGACGGCTTCAGCCGCCGCGAATTTTTACGCGTGGGCGGCGCCGGCATTCTTGGTGTCAGCCTCGCTGATGTTTTGCGCCTGCAAGCGCAGGCCCAAACTTCTCCCGGCGACAGCAAACAACGAGGGGGGTGGGGCAAAGCCAAATCCGTCATTTTGATCTTCCTTCAGGGAGGGCCCAGCCACATTGATATCTGGGATCCAAAACCGGATGCGCCCTCCAACGTGCGCGGTGAATTCAAGTCCATCAAATCGAACGTGCCCGGAATCTGGCTCACCGAAGTCATGCCATTATTGGCTAAACAGATGGACAAAGCGACGCTCATCCGTTCCATGAGCTACACCCCGGCGGGATTATTCAATCATACCGCGGCCATTTACCAGATGATGACCGGTTACACCCCGGATCGTGTTTCTCCTTCCGGCCAACTCGAGCCCCCTTCCCCGAACGATTTTCCTCATGCGGGTTGTCAGATTTCCAGGTTGAAGCCGCCGGAGGTTTCCATGCTCCCGTTTGTTCTGTTGCCGCGGCCTTTGCAGGAAAGCAACGTCATTGGCAAAGGTGGGACGGCAGGTTTTCTGGGCGCCGCTTTTGACCCCTATTATTTTTATCAGGATCCAAATAAAGAGATTAAACTGGACGATCTGACCCTGCGCAAAGAAGTGCCGAAGGACCGCCTGGAGCGGCGCGCCTCGTTGCTCAAACAAGTGGAAGCAGCGATGCCAGACATGGAGAAGGCGGTTTCCAGTTACGCGTTGGACAGCTATTATCGGAAGGCGTTTGACCTTGTTTCCTCGGGCCGCGCCCGCAATGCGTTTGATTTGGCGCAGGAACCGGACAAGCTTCGCGATCGCTATGGCCGCCACACGTTCGGTCAGGGCCTTCTGCTGGCCCGCCGGCTCATCGAGGCCGGCACACGCTTTGTCCAGGTAAACTGGCCAGCGGTGGCCAATGGTGACCCGACCGTGGACGCCTGGGACACTCATGCAGCGAACTTCGGGCCGTTGCGAAACCTGCATTGCCCCAAGCTCGACAGTGGTCTTTCTGCTCTGCTGGAAGATATGGATCAACGCGGCCTTTTGAAGGAGACCCTGGTCATCGCCATCGGCGAATTTGGCCGCTCGCCCCGCCTGGGCGTCAGCACCTCCGGCAACGGTAACGCGCCGGATGGCCGTGACCATTGGCCCTATTGCTATACCGCTTTGGCGGCTGGAGCGGGAATCAAACGCGGAGCGCTTTATGGCAAATCCGACGCCACCGGCTCATCGCCCTCCGAGAACCCCGTCCATCCGATCCAAATGCTGGCGACGGTTTATCATGCCATGGGCATCGACCCGCACACGATTGTTTACAACCATCTCAACCAGCCGCGTGAGCTTGTTCAGGCTGAACCCGTTACGGGATTATTCGCTTAGTCTCCACTTGAATGACCAGTCCCCGATGAATAAAGCAAAGGCTCGAGTTGGCCGTCGGGGGTTGGGGTCTGGTCATTCACTGGTCATCTGTTACTGGGCAGTCATCGTGAATCTGGCCGCTGTTTGCGCCTTTGCTCAACCGACGCCCAAGCTCAACTCCCTCTCGCCGGAGTGGATTCAACGCGGCACCACTCTGCAAATTGTTTTCAGCGGCGAGAATCTGGGCAGTGTGACTGGTTTCGTTTTCAATGGCGATCCGGGGTTGACCGCCACCAACATTCCCCTTCCTAGTCCGCCAAAATCGGTTGTGACGGTTGAGTCGGATCTGGGTGGAATTTCACGCATCGATCCGCCGCCAGTGAAAGACAATACCCGGCTGGCGGCCAACGTCACCGCTCTGGCCGATGCTCCGCTGAGCATTCGGGAAGTGCGGGTGATCACTCCCACAGGGGTTTCTAACCCGCTTTTGCTCAACGTGGGGCATCTGCCTGAAATCGCCGAGAAGGAGCCGAACAACACTCTCGAACAAGCACAGGTAATTCCTTTGCCCGCCGCCATCTCCGGCGTCATCGGCGGCGCAGCCCAGGTGGATTACTATCGTTTTAAGGCCACAAAGGGACAGGAATTGATTTTTGAAGTGGATGCGTCGCGGCGGGGTTCGGCGTTGGATTCCTCCCTCGCGCTCCTCAATATGGCCGGGAAGGAGTTGGCTCGCAACGAGGACTACAATGGGCTCGATTCGCTGGTGGCTTTTTCCGTGCCCGAGGATGGAGAATATATTTTGCAAATCCGTGATTTTCGTTATCAGGGCGGTGGCAACTACAATTATCGGCTCTATGCCGGGGCGTTACCTTATGTGGACTCGATTTTCCCATTGGGCGGCCAGCGGGGCAAGCAGGTGGAGATCGGGTTGACGGGCCGTAACCTGGCGGGCACCTCCAACATGCTGTTAAATTTAGCGCCTAACGCTCCGGTGGGCCGCCAGGAAATTCGCGCCCATACACCCAATGGCTATTCTAATCTTCGTCCCTTTGACGTGTCGGACTTGCCCGATTTCAAGGAGATCGAGCCGAATAACACTACCGATAAAGTGAATGTTGTCACCATCCCAGTGGTGATTAACGGGCGGATCGCGCCAGCGAAGGATATCGATCGGTTCAAATTCAAATCGGACAAAGAACAGAAGTTAATTTGTGATGTGGTGGCAAACCGGTTTGGCTCGAAACTGGATTCACTCCTGATCCTCAGCGATGCCGCGGGGAACTTGATTACCCAGAACGATGATGCGGCCATGGCGGACGCCCGGATCGAGTTCGATGCTAAAAAGGATGCGGAGTACATCCTCTCGGTGCGTGATTTGACGGAACGGGGAGGCGAGGATTTTGCCTATCGCCTTTCAATCCGGCCACCCGCCGCGGCGGCGGGGGCGGAATTTACGGCCCGGTTCTCGCCCGATAACTTACGGGTGAGTCGCGGCAGCCATTCACGGCTTCGATGCGAGGTCACGCCGCTAGCCGGGTTTAGTGGGCCGGTGCGATTGGCCTTCCAAGAGCTGCCGACGGGGGTTTTTAGCGAACCACTTTTGCTCAATACCGGGGCCGCAGCGAGCGGATTGTTGGTCATCTCTGCTTTGAAGGATGCGCCCTTGGGGAATTTTCCGCTCAAGCTCATCGCCACCGGAATTGCCGGAGGGAAGATGATCACACGGACGACGGAGCCGTTCTCGGGCGACCGACAGGTGCGGGCAGCGTTCCTGACCGTTGTGGATTCTCCCCCTTTTACTCTGGAGTTGACCACCCTGAGCGCGAGCGTCGAGCAATTGCAATCGGTCAAGATCGGCGTTCTTGCCCAGCGGCGGGAAGGGTTCACTGGCGACATCAAACTGTCCGCCGAGGGGTTTTCGACGGGGAAAGATCCCATTACAAAAAGCCTCGACGTTAATGAAACAACTTTGAAGGGGAGCGAGACGATGGGGTCGATCTCTCTCAAACCCAAGTTGGAGTCCGAAGTGGGCACTCGGACTGTGATCATCAGAGGCGAAGCGACGGCCGACGGCCAGCCCTTTACTCAATACACCGGCGCACTGCCGTTGACTGTTCTCCAGATCCCCTTTGTAGTCACGACCACCTTGACTCGCCTTTCGGCAACCGCTTTGCCGACCAACTCAAGTTCGGCCGCCGCGGAAGTTTCTACGGCGGTCAAAGTGGAGCGGCGCGACGGGTTCACCAATGAAGTCCTGCTGGCGTTAGAGGGGCTGCCTGCCGGAATTAAACCGACCTTGGAAAACATTCCTGCCAATGGGGCGGAGACCACTTTGAAACTTGTGGCCACCGACAAGGCGTTGGCTGGCACCAACAATTTCACCATTATGGGCACGGGTCTGCACAATGATCGCACTTACAGATACCGCAGCGCTGCTATCGCCCTGGTCATCAGCGCCCCTGAAGCGATGGAACCTCCCGCCAAACCAGCGGCTACGGCAGCCGTGACTGCCGCGCCGAAATAATTGCATGAATCGAAGTTCCTTCCAGAGAAACCTGCGCGTCCACCCCCAAGTTGGCGCTTCTGAGAGCGTGAGTGTTCTGAATTTGAGATTGAAAATTTTAGATTTTATTCCTCTCGCGTTGCTCGTTTTAGTCTTCCTCCCCTGCGCCCTGACTCAGGCCGAAGATAAGCCCGTAAGTTATTACGGTGACTTGGTTCCGGTTTTCAAACGCAGTTGCACCGGTTGCCACCATCCAGGAAAACTGAAGGGCCAGTTCGATCTGACCAGTTATGAAGCCTTTGTGAAAGGCGGAAAGCACGGCGCCAGTTTCAAGCCAGGCGATGCGAAGTCCAGCCTCCTCATTGAGGAAATCAGCGGAGCTGAACCGAATATGCCCAAGGAAGGGGACCCCTTGCGGAAGGAAGAAGTGGCTCTGATCGAACGATGGATTCTCGAAGGCGGCACGAATGATACGCCGGCGAACGCCAATTCCTTCAAGCTGGCCGAGCCACCCATCTATACGACACTGCCGGTGGTTTCTGCGCTGGCCTACTCGCCCGATGGAAATATTCTCGCCGTCTCCGGTTATCACGAGGTCTTATTGCGCGCCCCAGATGGCTCCAACCTGCTCGCCCGCTTGGTCGGAGAGTCGCCGCGGATCGAATCCCTGGCCTTTTCCTCTAATGGAACTATGCTGGCCGTGGCAGGCAGCGCCCCCGCCCGCTTCGGAGAAATTCAGATTTGGGATGTGACTACTAACGGATTGGCGAATCCAACAAACGCGCTGATCAAGTCCTTCAAGATCTCCACCGACTCAATCTACGGAATTTCATTTTCGCCGGAATCTGAGCGGGTGGCAATTGGTTGCGCGGACAAAACGGTTCGTATTATTGCAATCAAAGACGGGAAGGAATTGCTAAAATTTGACAATCATAGCGATTGGGTTTTTGGCGCCACTTTCACTCTTAACGGCAAGCGCCTACTCACGGGCAGCCGGGATCGAGCCATGAAACTGATTGATGCTTCCAATGGACAGTTTATCGACGATATAAATAAGCTGTTGGAGCCCGTGCTCTGCATCGCGCGCCATCCCAAAGAAGACGTGGTCGTTTATGGAGGTGAATCAGGTTCAACCCGAACCTACAAAATCGCGGAAAACCAGGGCCGGACCGCCGCCAACAAAGATGTCAACCTCTTGAAGGAATTCGACCGCCTTCCGGGTCCGGTCCATGCTGTAGCTTATAGTGCGGATGGAGCCTTGATTGCCTCGGGTGGTTCGGACAGCGAAGTGCGAATTTATAATGCAAAGGAAGGCAAACGAGTGGCTACCCTCAAAGGCCATGAAGGCGCCATCTTCACCCTCGCTTTCAATCCCCGGACAAACCAGATCGCGGCCGGCGGCTACGATGGGAAGGTGCGCATATACGGAACGACTAAGGGGGAATTGATTAAAGAATTCGTGCCCGTGCCACTCGGGCCTCCTGGCCCAGTCCAAAAAGCTGCGAAGTAAGCGGCCAACGGGGGGTGGGCAAAAAGTTAGGAGCAGAAACTTTTTGAACAGAAGGTAACAAGGGTAGGTCCACACGCGCAGTTCCTCGCACCCATGGAATGGACGAGGGGTTAGGAGTGAGGGCGGTTTGATGGAAAGGGGCAAACCCCGCCGACCTCCCCTGCCCTCTTCTCTCCGCGGTTTTTGGTCCATCCACTGGCCTCATCATAATTATAATCGTAACATCTCAAATCAATTTTTCCAGCTCTCGATGGTTGACTTTGCCAGTACCCAATTTTGGAATCTCCTTGACGAATTTAACCTCGCGGGGCACATAAATGTTCGGGTACCCCTTGGCGCGAATGGCCGCGCGCACTTCCTCCAGCTTCAGCTTCGACTCATTAGTGACGGCGATAAGCGCCTCGCCTTTGTCCGGATCGGGCCGGCTGATGATCGCTATCTGGCAACGCAAACCGTATTGCGGAAAGGCCCCGGCCAGGGCCTCCTCGACAGCCGTCAGGCTCACCATTTCGCCGCTGATCTTGGCAAAACGCTTAAGGCGACCTTGCAGGAACACAAAGCCATCTTCATCCACGGTGGCGATGTCACCCGTATCGTACCAGCCGCCGAGCGCCTGGAAAGCCGCGTTGGCATCGGCGTTAACGTAGCCGCGCATTATATTGGCGCCGCGCACGAACAGGCGGCCCCCCTGTTCCACACCGGGGACCGGTTCCAGCTTGTATTTAATTCCCGGCAGCAGGCGGCCTGTGGAACCCGGCTTCAGAATCATCGGCGTGTTCACGCTGAGGCACGGGCTGCATTCGGTCGCTCCATAGCCTTCCAAAATTCGGACCCCGAAATGGTGCGCCCAGGTATTGATGGTTGTTTCCTGGACCTTTTCCGCGCCGCCAAACATGTAACGCAAGCTGCGAAAATCCATCGGATGGGCCTTGCGCGCGTAGCCATTGAGAAATGTGTTGGTGCTCAGCATAATCGTGCAGTCCCGGTGATAAAACATGGTCGGCACCACCCGATAATGAAGCGGCGATGGATAAAAAAAGATGTAGAGGCCGCGAACCATCGGCAACAAGGTGCCCACCGTAAGCCCGAAACTGTGGAAGAGAGGCAGCGCGTTAAAGATGCGGTCCCAGTCTTGCATGTCGCAAACTGAGAGCATCTGGCGAATGTTGGTGAGAACGTTGGTGTGGCTGAGTTCCACCCCCTTGGGCAGGCCTTCCGAGCCGCTGGTAAAGAGGATAACAGCCGTGGAGTCAGGGGATTGCTTATTTCCGATGGCGGATGACGGATGGAACCGGATGCGAAGCAGCGCGAAAATCTTTTGGTACGCCGAAAGTGTTTGTCGGACATCTTCGAGATAGATGAACTGGAGACCGGCGTCCATCAGCGGCTCGATATTGAGCCTGGCCCTTTCGAGAAAACTTCGCGAAGTGATGATCTGCTTCAGCCCGGCCAACTGAATGCAGGCCAACATGGTGGTCATGCCAGAGGAATAGTTCAAGACGGCAGGGACTCTGCCAATCATCCATAAGCCGAGCAGCGTGACCGGATTTGCATTGACGTTAGGCAAGAGAACTCCAATGCGCTGGGAGTCGTTCAAGAGAGCCTTTTCAAATCCTTTCGCCAGCAGATCTGCTCCAAGTAAGACGCGCCGATACTTTAATCTCTGAGTGATATCTTCAAAGATGACGTGGTGAGGACGCTGCCGCGCTGCCTCCAGAATGGCTTCGGGGAGTGTCGCAGCCCCAAACTCCATTTCCGTATCGAATTGCTGCAAAAGCATTTGGTTCCGCAACCATTCGGTGAGTTTCGATCGTGCCCGGGAAAAGCCCACATTTTCGAGTTTGGGAGGGGTGAGCACCTGGCTGAAGTGGGCGCTCACTTTTGGGAAGAGCTTTTTTTGGTCGCGGTTAGGCGAAAAGGGCAGACGGTGCGCCCCGCGTAAATAACCGGTGATCACCTTCGCATTCGTTTTGTGGAGCAGGAAGCCAGTGCCGTCAAACAGCTTCATGAGTGTGCCCGTTCGGGAGAGCCGCCCTTCCGCAAACAGCACCAGCCGGCCTTTGCCGGCCAGATACGCCGCCATGTGTTTGGCGGCGTAGGGGGACATAGTGTCGATGGGAAAGGTGCGCTTGTTGATCATGATTTTCCGGTGGAGCCAACTGGCCTGAGCTGAAACCCCCGAAACCACAAATTTCCAATCATCATCCAGGCAAACCGCCATGAAAATCCAATCAATCCAGGAAACATGGTTAGGAATTAGCAGCACTGGCCCAGGTGTCTTGAGGACGAGGTCATTGTAGGCTTGGAAACGGAACAACAGTCGAACCAGGAATCGGAGGAAAGTTTTTAGCATGTTTCGATTGGTTTCTTCCACCCTGCCGTTTGCGTAAAATTCAAGTTCATTTCGATGTTTTGGAGGCTTCCCAACTCATCTTCTGCTTGTCTATCGACCAATGGCTCCTCTGCCAATCTTTTTATGAGCCGAGAAGATACTCGGGCGACCTGGTAGCTGAACCTAAGTCACGTTGCTTGAGAGCCTGTTTTAAAATTCCGTGGGGTCCTGTTTTCGCGGAAACGGCCGGATGGCGAGGCGCGACGTCGGAGCATATCCGCCAGCGATCTGCGACCGAGGAGCAACAAAGGTAGTCGGCGTACGAAAACCCTCCGGGCGGCGGGTCTTTTGTCTGCGGCCTGCGTTGACTCGGCCGTCACAGCCCGCTGCGGGGATGCTCCGGCCTCGC
>JBBRPK010000166.1:0-11830 GCA_038228235.1 Verrucomicrobiota bacterium | reverse complement strand
TTTTAAAATTGCGTGGGGTCCTGCGGCGAGGGATTTTGGCTGTGGCCAAGGCGGCGAGGCCGGAGCATCCCCGCAGCGGGCTGTGACGGCCGAGTCAACGCAGGCCGCAGACAAAAGACCCGCCACCCGGAGGGTTTTCGCACGCCGACTACCTTTGTTGCTCCTCGGTCGCAGATCGCTGGCGGATATGCTCCCCTCGTCGCGCCTCGCCATCCGGCCTTTTCCCGGAAAACAGGACCCCACGGAATTTTAAAACAGGCTCTTAGCCTGTTTGCCCCTCGCCAGGAGTGACAGCTTTGAGCCTGTAAACAATCAGCTCGCCTTGCGACTGGGTTTGCCGAACCGTCTTTTCCGCGTTCACGGTTTCGGAAACCTTCTGATAGATGTGGTCACTGAGCAGTATTTCTCCGCCGCGGGCTGCGGCGGCGTACCCGATGCCCTCACTGACAACATCCCCAAAGATGGCGAACTCACATCGGGCGTCCGATCCAATATACCCTTGCATCACCTCGCCAGAATGGATGGCGGCGCTCAGTTGAAAAGTCAGTTGACCAGCAGCCATCCGCCGTATGCTGACTTCCTGGATGGCCTGCTGCATGGACAAGGCGGCTTGGATAGCATTCTGGTGCTGCGCAGGATCAGGCTCTGGACTTCCGAAAAACGCCAGGACGCCGTCGCCGGTGAAGTTTTGGAGGGTTCCACCGAATCTGGAAATGGGGTCGGTGAGCGCGGCGAAGTAGTCATTGAGGATTTCCAACTGGCCGGCTGGATTCATGGGAGCGGTCCTGGCTTTGAATCCCTCCATCTCGGCCAGCAGAACCGTGACGCCGGATTTCTCAACGCCCGGCCGCAGGTTGTCGAGGCGCGCCTTTTCCAAGAGCTGACGGCGGACTTTGGAAGGAAATTTGGTTAACAATTGTTCCAGGAGCTTGGATTCGCCTTTCAACCTTTCCCGCAACTGATGATGGCTGACAGCCACGGCAGCATGGTCCGCTACTGTGACCAGTAATTGCAGATCGGTTGCCGAAAAAACGGAGGAACGTTCGGGGTTGTCCACACAGAGAACTCCCAGGGAGCAGCCATCATAAATCAGCGGCGCATACATGCCCGATTGTATCTGGTGCCGATGAATGCTCATGGCCTGATCCGAAGCGAAATTGTTGCGCCAGATGAATGCCTGCTGCTGGTTCAAAGCCCGTCGCGCCAGCGTTTCACTCACCGCCGGTTCGGTGGGTGATATGAATGCCGCCAGGAGGAGGCCGTCCGTGACAGGGTTGCGCAGCACAAGGGTGCCGCGCCTGGCGTCTGGAATTAAGTCCACTACCCGCCCGATGATCGTTTGAAGAAGTTGATCGAGCGGCGACGGCAAACTGAACTGAACGAGAATTTCCAAGAGCAAAGCCTGCGTCTGCACGGCGTCAAGACTAGCCGATGTGGGCAGGATCAATCGCCCGGCGGAGCTGTTAGTGGCCTCATCTATTTCAATGGTCGAGGCCAGGGCTGGTTGGGGGAGTAATTCAGCAAATCCGCTGTTGCTGTTTAAGGCCGCCTCGACCTTAAGCATCGTGTCCCCAACAAGGACGAGGCTCGTTTCATCAACCCGAATTTTGCCGCGACCGCGAACGTCGTCACCATCGACCCTCGTCCCGAATTTGCTCCCCAAATCCTCCAGCCAGCAGGTTCCGTCCTCGACCCAGATTCTGGCATGGCTGCGGGAGACAGTGTTATCGCCTGAGAGGTCGAAATCCGGTTTGCCGGTACCGTTGGCGCGCCCGACGATGATCGATGGTTTGTAAAGAGTCCTGGCCTGTTGCTCGCCCTTAAAGGTGGCACTGATGCGAAGAGCGCTTTTGGCTAACTGAGGCGCGCTCTTATTCATTTCGAGACCGGGATGTTCTTGGAAAGAGTTTCTTTTAGCACCTTGCCGTCCTCGGCCAGAATAATCGCGTAGCCCAGGGCTTTCTCCGCCGACGGGTCGTTCAGACTGGCGCCAAAGAGGCGAACTTGCCAGACGGGCAGGCCGCCGTAACCCCTTTCTAATTCGAATTGCACTGAAGCGATAATCAGGTCCTCAACCGCAGGAAGGGCCAAAGTGATCCGCAGAGCATCGTCCGAATCCATTTTCAGCTTCTCGAAGTCCAGCGGCTTTTGGGACTGAGGGGTCAAAAAACCCAGAATGCGGGCCGGTTCATGAATACGCGCCATTTGACCTTCTTCAAACTGAACTTCCACGGCTTTGTAACGAGCTTTGGGATCGTAATAGGTAATCCGCCAATCCTGCGGCGCTGAATCGATGGATGTTTGAGCGGAGACAATTTGCACGACTTTGTCCTTGGAACGCTCGCTCACGTGCGTGTTTCCCTGACGCGCCAACTGCAAAGCGGTGCGCGGCTTAGGGACAGCCAGCGTGGACACCCGAAGCGGCTGCACCGGTGAGGGAGCCGGGGCCGGAGATCTGACCGCCACAAAGGTTGCCGATCCTTTAGAAAGTACGGCGGCCGTGGGGGGCGTCTTAACGATGATGGGGCTCGGCGAAGCTTCTGATGGAGCCAGTGAAACGGCAGTATTCGTTACGGCAGGCACTGGGGCGGGCAGCAGGCCTTTTGTCGGCCGCTCCGATGGAGCGGGTGAGGAAGTGGAGGAAACCGTCCTGAGATCCTTGGCTGCAGCAGCCAGGACCATGACCTTTGGTGATGGCTGGAGAGGGCGGACAGCCGTTGCCTCCGGGAGGGTCCGCTCCGGGGGCGGTTGAACATGCGGCAACGTGTTTCGGGCCTCTATTTTGGAGTGCGGATGACTAAACATGCGCCACGCAACCAGTGCCACCAAGGCCGCGCCCGCACCAACGCACCAGCTTTGCCGCTTCGTCATGATCCGTTTTCCATGGGAAGCCTGCACCAGCCTTCCCAGCGGCCTTTGACCTGAGGAGAGCCATTCCGCGACTTCCGCGGCTCTCTGCGGTCGTTGCGATTCGTTCTTGGTGAGGCAGGCCATGATAACCTCCTCAACATGGCCGGGTATGCTGTTCTTCAGGTTCAATTCGCGCAACCGTTCTTGCAGCGGTCTCACCGCCACGTTGCGAACCTGGTGAGGCAAATCCCCGGCGAAAAAAGGTGGTTTGCCAGTTAAGAGTTCATACAAGGTCGCTCCCAGGCCGTAAATATCATCGGTCACCTTGGGCAACCCCCCTTCCAATTGCTGCGGGCTCATATAGAGCAAAGTGCCGGTCGTCTGGGTGATGGAACTGCGGCTCATCGTGTCGGTAATGGCCCGCGCAATTCCGAAATCCGCCAGCTTCAATTGGTGCGTTTGTTGAAGCATGACATTGGCCGGCTTCAGGTCACGGTGGATAATCCCCTGGGCGTGCGCGTAATCGAGCGCGTCGCACAACTGTGGGACCAATGGTTCCAGAAACGCCCAGGACAACACCCGCTCCGCCTGCTGCACGCGGACGGTGCCAAGGTGGGAACCATCCACATATTCCATGGAAATAAAGGCGTCTTCCCCCTCCGGCTCGTAAAGATCATGGATGCGGACAATGTTGGGATGCGTCAGTTTCTGGCTGCGAGCAGTTTCACGCCGCAAATCGTCCAGGGCGACGGGGTCACACCGAATCCCTGGCGGCAAGAATTTTAAGGCCACTTCGCACTGGAGCCGCTCATCCTGCGCCAGCCACACGATTCCCATTCCGCCACGGCCCAGCATTCGTCGGAGCGAATATCTTCCGCCGCCAACTTTTGTAGAAGCGGCTGCCTGCAGATCAACTACCCCGGTAGCATAGATATCGAAAGGAATTGCTTCCTTCACCATATCGGGAAACATCGGCACAAACTCACCACTCCATAAGCGCGTAACCCGAAAAGCAGTCCGAAAGATGTTGACGCCCGGCCTGGACTTCGTTATAGGTGTGAAGACACAGCCGCAGCCCAACCTAAATATGATGACGGGAAAAACTATCTTGCGGGCCTTAATTGGCAGTTGGGCCCTCATCACGGGCAGCGCAGCGCTCGCCCAAAGCGGTGGCGGCTTTGATTTGACCTGGTCCACCATCGGCGGTGGCGGTGGGACTAGCCTGGGGGGGCCGTATTCCCTGAGCGGCACAATTGGCCAGCCCGATGCCGGGATACTGCGTGGCGGCAACTACCAACTCGCCGGAGGTTTCTGGAGCGTCATCGCGCCCGTTCAACCACCAGGAACGCCGCTCCTTCGAATTGACCGGTCGGGGAGCAGCATCGTGGTGTCATGGGCGTCGACAGCGACGGGATTTCTGTTGGACCAAGCAACTTTGCTGAAAAGCGCAGCGACTTCCTGGACGCAAGTGCCGGCCCCGTACCAAACTAACGCCGATTCCATCAGCATCCAGCTATCAGCGCCGGTTGGGAGCAAATTTTACCGCCTGCGGGGCCCGTGAGGAGCGTGGGGCCCGTGAGGAGCGTGGGGAGCGTGGGGAGCGTGGGGAGCGTGGGGAGCGTGGGGAGCGTGAAGTGTTTCGCGCGCGCCCCATGCTCCACGCTCAGCACTCCCCGCGGCTCGGCTGAAATTGGAATAAGTGCGCAGCGTGCGGGGCAAGGTCGAGGTAAAGACCATCGCGGTTCATGTCCGCACCAGACTTCTCATGCCGCTCTGTCCCCAGCAAATCGCGCATACTCCAGTTTTGCTTCTCCAGACCCTCCACCGTGGGTTTCACGTAACATTGGCTTCGGTGAGGAGCCAGGTTGACTACTACTAAGTCAAAGTGTCCGGGCCCCGACTGCCATTGGGTAATTATAAAATTCTCAGCCGTGGGATTGCCATTCCAAGCCGCAGCAGGTCCGAGCAACTCAGCCGCTCCCCGCCCCACAGCACTCCTCTGCATGGTTGCGAGGAGAAGCTCGTAAAAACGAGCTATGTCCGGTTGCGGAATTTCGGGAGGGCGGCGCCGCAGATGGACACTCGCGCGCACCACGGCGCCCGACAGTTGACCTTCGTGGAGAAGTGTCATGCCGGGCAAACCCAGGAGGAGGAACGCCGCGGCGCGGTGTTCTTCAATTGAGAGGAGGGAGGCCACGCGGGGTTCGTCGTGATTTTCCAAAAAATGAACACCTTTTGAAAGAGACGGATCGCCAACCGAAAAAACGTGGCGTTGCGCCTCCGCGTAACGGCGGGCGATGAGATGGTCGGTGAGCGCTTTGTCGTAGGCAAAGTCGAAGCCGAGATCGAGCAGGCGTTTTTCCAAACCCCAGTAGGCTTCGGCTAGAAACAGGAAGTTGGGTTCAAGAGTTTTGATGGTTGAAATGGCCTCCGCCCAGAACTCCTTCCTGGTTTCCCGCTCCGGCGCGGGTCTTGGAAATCGTGACCAATTGCGAACAAAAACATCGTTGAGGACGAGCATGGCCATGTCGCATCGCACGCCATCACACCGCTGGGCAATCGACTTTAACTCCTTTAGCATCCTTGCCCGGGTGGTGGCATTGCGGTAATCGAGTTGGGCCGTATCCGCCCAGGGCGGGAAATAGGGATCTTTGCCATGAGCAATCCACCGCAGGCCCCCTGATGTTTCCTGCCGAAAGGCGCCCGGCGCTTCGACGAGACTTTGCACGAACAGCTCCGGCGAGATGCTTACCCATGGGTGATCCAGTCCGGTGTGGTTCGGGATGAAATCCAAAATGAGTTTTAGCCCAAGGGCATGAAGGTCGCTCCGAAATTGGGCAAGCCCCACCTCACCTCCCAGAACTTGCGGGACCTCGTAGCCTCCGATGGCATAGGGGGAGCCAACGATGTCTTCCTCCGAAAAACCCGGCAAAAGCTTGGAGTAAGTTTCTCGCAATCGAGCGGCGCGCCGGCTGAACGACCGGCTGCCAGGGCTAATACTCCAAACCCCCATCAGCCAGATATGGGTGAAACCAAGATCGCGCCAGCGCGTAAGTTCAGCTCCTGGAATGTTGGCCAGAGTAATTGGAACGCCCTGCGTTTCGGAGAGCTCCCACAGCCAGCAGCGGGTGTTTATTTCGTAAAGGAGAGGAGATCCCAGCGGAAGCCCCGCTAAGCGCTGGGCATCCATAATAAAAATTGTTGAAGGACCATACTCGCTTGCATCTTCAACTCAGGCGGTGATCTGCATAATGAATCGCGCTTTGTGTTTTCGCGACTCGCAAAAATTAGCAAAACTTCGCGCTTCCGCAAAATGTTTTCCGCGGCGAAGGCTTATGGGTCTCGGCAGCGAGTCTGGCCGGTCAAGGAGCAGGTTCGCTCTGGCGCAGCTTTGCCAATTCGAGCAACAGATAAGCTTTCCGCCCCTTGATGTAGCTTTTCACTTCCGCTATCCCGCCGTGTAGATCTGGCGTTGGGCTGGGCCAACGTTGGCGGTCCAGCGCCGCCGAGGGAGTGATGTCCGCTTCGAGCCGGTCCAGAATGGGAAAGAGTTTTGCGGGGATAAATTCTTTTTCCAGTAGTTCCTCAAGACGCTTATACAATTTCGAGCGCAGGACCGGTTCGTTGAAAAAGCGATCCTCCAGCCGGTTCCAGCCGGTGGTGCCCGGCATTTGGTGTGTTCCCAGCATTATGGAGAGCCTGTCCTGATCGAAGGGACCACGCCAATCATCGCCAAACGTGCGGTCCAAATCGAAGGGTACGACACACCACTTCTTCGAGGCGCGCCCATCATGGAGCAGAAAATGGTTCTTGTTGAAGCAATCCCAGTTCTGCACGAGAATTGTGGCCGCGAGATAATTGATGTATTTTTCGAGGTCCACGCGTTGAGTGAAGAAATCAAGGCTGTTCGTCGTGCGCACCAGATCACGGCAAAACTTTTGCAGCTCACCGTATCCGCCGGCCTTATGTGTCTCCTGATTGTAATGAAGCTTGTAGGATGCTTCGGCGCCCAGATCCCGTTCGTCGGCCCGGTTGGATTTCGAGATGGCCTTAAACAGCGAGGCTCCTTTGAAATTCACGCGGTTCAAAAACTCTTTGTCCGGCTGTTCGACTTGCACATACAAACCTCGAAACTTGCCGTTGACATGGAGTCGCACCATCTGAGACTGAGGCGCTGGCACGCCACAGGCCGAGTAAACCTGATAGGCCAGGGTCTCTCTGACGAACGCCGGATCCCGCCAGGCGGAGTTCAGATTCAGGCAGCGCTGACCGTCGAACATCTTGTCGTGATCGAAAAGGATTTTGAGAGGCTTTTTTGGCCAGGTGCGCGCCCACTGCCCACGAAAGCGCACTTTTACCCCTTCATAGACAACGCCGCTGGAAATGAATGTAGCTGGATACGTGTCGTTCGAAAAAGGATTCTGTTCAAGCCGCGCGAGGTCTCTGGGCTCCATTTTGAGCTCATAAAGCGGAAGCCGGCCTTCAGACGCAACTTGATTGGCGACGTAAATAAATGGAGGCAAAGATTTCGGTGAGGCCCTCGGCGTGGGTTGGTCCGCGGAGCGCCGGCCTCGGGGAGAGGGCGACGCATCTTTAGGCGGCCCGCACCCCAGAAGGGCACCGCACAAAACAACGAAGAATGCCAGGGGTGGCAAATGCGACGAGCGCCCTCTAACCGAGTGGTTCATGCGTTTACCGAAAAAAACTAATCTGTTTCCGGCCGAAAGCTTTCAAGACCCAAGCCTTGGGAGTCGGCCGTTTTGGGAGCCCCCAGACTGAGAATTTCCTGAATCTTGAGCTTTTGCGCGAGAGTGAGTTCACTCCCAGATCGGGTCAATACCAAAGTATCCGTGGTGAGAGGAATGATTTTCCAATCCTGCGCGTTGCCCACCGGTGATACCTCGAAAGACGGAGCTTTCTGGTTGACGCCATCTCGTTCCAGATTCCGCAATTCCTCCTCGGTCTGGCCGCGGAGCAAGCGTTGGATTTTCGCCAATGGAAAACCTTGGGCTTGAAGCAAACGAATGGCAATGAGTTGCAGCCGATGTTTTTCACCAAAACCATGGCCATCGGCGGCAAGTGGACGATCCACCAATCCGAAGGTTTGATAGTAACGGATATTGCGCACCGTGACTTGGAGGCCAGCGCCGTTGTGCAGCGGTTCCACGTAATGACGTTTGCACCACTGATTTACGCGGTCGGCCAGCTCTGCGGCAGAGTATCTTTCAGACTCCATTAAAAATTCTTACAGTGTAACAGTGGCACTGTCAACATCGCATTGTTTTCGATCCAGTTGCCCGGATTGGCAGGATTAGGGGGCTGTTTAAAAACAGGCGCGCGTTGCACTCCTGAACAGTAGCAGCCGATGTCAATCGGCTCTGACATTTGCCGGGGCGCGCTCATGGAACTAACCCTTAAATTCTCTCAATAAACTCGAAAGGCTGTTCGTCTGACCTCCAGGTAACCTTAACCTAAAAATCAATGTCACATCACGCACCAAATCCGGAACACCTGGCGCTATCGCGGCGTGAATTTCTATGCCGTTGCGGGATGGGCATGGGAGCCGTCAGCTTGGCCAGTCTCTTCAGCGATTTTGGCGGCTTGGATGCCGCCCAGGCGAGCGAGGGATTCCTGAATCCGCTCACGCCCAGGCAGCCGCACTTTCCGGGCAAAGCCAAACAGGTTATTCATATCTTTGCCAATGGCGGGCCGTCTCATGTCGATACCTTCGACCCGAAACCGGCCCTGGCGAGACTGGCCGGCAAACCGTTACCGATGGAGAATCTGCCGACCGAGCGGAAAACCGGCACGGCCTTCCCCTCCCCTTTCAAATTTCAAAAATATGGCCAGAGCGGCATCGAGGTGAGCGAGGTTTTCCCTCACGTCGCCGAGAACATCGACGAGATCGCGGTCATCCGCTCGATGCACGCGGACGTGCCCAACCATGAGCCTTCGTTGTTGCTGATGAATTGCGGCGAAGCTCGATCGATTCGGCCCAGTGTGGGTTCCTGGGTCACGTACGGCTTGGGGAGCGAGAATCAAAATCTGCCGGGCTTCATCTCCATGTGCCCTGGGGGTTATCCGATACAGGAATCGCAAAACTGGCAATCCGGCTTCCTGCCTGGGGTTTACCAAGGGACCTACATCGACACCCAGCACACCAAAATTGAAAAGCTGATCGAGCACGTCAAAAACAACTACACTTCGCTGCCGGAACAGCGTCAGCAACTCGATCTGTTGCAGCAACTTAACGAGCGGCACCGCGCCAAACGCAAGGAGGATGCGCAAGTGGAGGCCCGCATCCAATCTTTCGAGCTGGCCTATCGAATGCAGATGGATGCCACGGACGTATTCGACATCACGCGCGAGCCGGAACACATCCGCAAGCTCTACGGCGAAGGCACCCAGGCGCGGCAACTCCTCATGGCGCGCCGGTTGATTGAGCGTGGCGTGCGCTTCGTCCAGGTTTGGCATGGCTCAGGCCAGCCGTGGGATAATCACGACGACATCGAAGTGAATCATCGTCGTCTGGCCAAGGAATGCGATCAGGCCATTGGGGCGCTGCTGAAAGATTTGAAGCAACGCGGGTTGCTGGAATCGACCTTGGTGATTTGGGGAGGAGAATTTGGCCGCACCCCGACGGTTGAATTGCCGACGCCCGGTTCGAACGCCGGGAAGATCAACGGGCGGGACCACAACCATTATGGTTTCACGACCTGGCTGGCGGGTGGCGGAGTCCGCGGTGGCTATGTCCATGGAGCAACCGATGAATTCGGGTTTCAAGCCGCCGAGAACAAAGTTCATGTTCATGATCTTCATGCAACGATGCTTTGGCTGCTCGGTTTCGATCACGAGAAACTCACCTTCCGCAGCGCCGGGCGCGACTTCCGGCTGACTGATGTCCATGGACGCGTGGTGAGGGAGCTCCTGGCTTGAGTGCGAGCAAGGCGCTTGAACCAGGGGCTTCAAACCGCGGAGAACGCAAAGAACGCAGAGAGAGCGGAAAACAGGAACGAGGGCGGTGCTCTTGCGGCCAGGCAAACTTGCGCGGCTCAAATTACAGGAGCCGAAGAGATGCGCCGAATTCGCGCCACACAGTTGGTGACGTGTCTCAAGGGTTTTCTTTGCGTTCTCTGCGTTCTTTGCGGTTCACTTTCTTCGGGGCATCAGGATTCTTCAACTGAAACGGAGCCGGACCAGGTTAGGGATTAGCGGAAACGGGAAGGGGGCGCAAGACCAAATTCTTTTGTTTCCGACTTTTGCTGTCTTTTGTGTTGCATAGTATATAGTGTGCTACATACTTCGCCCATGAATGCTAAAATCACTCCACAGTCTCTCCTCCAACAAATCGCTCAAATCCAACACATGGAACGAGGCAAGCTCTGCATCCTCCGGGAAGGACCTGAAGGTCCCTACTACAATCACCAGAGCTGGGAAAACGGTAAGAACGTTTCCCATTACGTTCCACAGGACCAGGTGCCCGCTTTTCAGGAAGCCATCGCCGGATACGAGCAGTTTCAAGATCTGACTGGCAAGTATGCTCAAATCGTCATCCAGAAGACACGGGAGGAACGGACCACCGGCTTTAAAAAGAAGACCTCGCGCCCAAAATCCTCTTGGCACAAGACCAGGAAATCAGCCAGTTAATGGCTCGCTTCCAGTCCGAGGAACCCAATGCAGTGGCGGTGCAGCAACTGGAAGTGCTTTTGCGCACGGCCATCTTCAAACCGGCCAACCAAGTCATTGGCTATCTGTTGCAAAATGCCGCCGACCGGATCGATGCCGCCTACCAGCCCAAACCGGGCGAAGTAAGCAAGGGCCGAGTGGAAGCGGGGGTCGGTTGCATTTTTGGTTCCTGGAGGCTCCAGCGCGCCTATTATTATCACGAAGGCAAAAAGCACGGACATTACCCGGCGGATGCCGCCTTGGGTCTGGAGGGAGGCAATACCCCGGCCTTAGCGCGTTTGATCTGCTTGGAGGGAGCTGATGAAAGCAGCTATCAAAAAGCCGAGCTCCACATGCGCGAAACCGGTGGCATCGAGGTTTCGGCCCGTCAACTCCAGCGGCTGGTCCAGCCGGTGGGAGAAGCCGCCCAGAAATGGCAAGAGCGAGAGGCTCAAGTCCCCGAGCCCGACAGCAAAGCGGCGCCAGTGATGTACGTCAGCGGCGATGCCTCCGGGGTCACTATGCGCAAAGAGGAATTGGAAGGCCGAGCAGGCAAAGGAGCCGACGGCAAGGCCAAAACCCGGATGGCGAATTTGGGCTGTGTGTTCACCCAGCACAACCGGGATGAAAAGGGCCACCCCATTCGCGACCACGACTCGACGACCTATGTTTCCACCTTTGATCCCATCGCTGAATTTGGCACCATGTTGCGGCAAGAGGCCATCCGTCGGGGCTTGGGCTTGGCGATGCAGATTGTGCTGCTCATTGATGGAGCCAGCGCCCTAGCCAAAATGGGATTGGACTGTTTTCGCAACGCCATCCAGATCGTGGACTTCTATCACGCGCTGGAACATGCGGGCGACGTATTGGTCGCGTTGCTGGGCAGCAAAGATCATCCAGACTACAAAAACCGACTGAGCAAATGGGCCAAAGAGTTACTCAAAGACCATGTGGAAAAACTCATCGCCCAAGCGCGCGAAGAATGCGCCGGCACCACCCGGGCAGAGGCGGTGGAGGAGGAACTGGGTTACTTCGCCAACAACGTAGAGAGGATGCAATATGGCACTTTCCGCCGCAAAGGCTTTTTCATTGGCTCGGGTGTCATCGAGGCCGGCTGTAAGACGGTCATCGGGGCCCGCTGCAAGCAATCGGGAATGTTCTGGGGCGAACCGGGAGCAGAAAACATTCTGGCGTTGCGCTGTATTCATGCCAGCCGTCGGCTGGATCAGTTCTGGAAGGAGCGGCTCAACTCCCACGCCGCCCGCAACGATTGCCTGGCGCTGGCGGCGTAACCGAAGAATTCTGTCGTGCGCCC
>JBBRPK010000165.1:0-11941 GCA_038228235.1 Verrucomicrobiota bacterium | reverse complement strand
GGCCTTTTCCCCGAAAACCCTCCGGGCGGCGGGTCTTTAGTCTGCGGCCTGCGTTGACTCGGCCGTCACAGCCCGCTGCGGGGATGCTCCGGCCTCGCCGCCTTGGCCACAGCCAAAATCACTCGCCGCAGGACCCCACGCAATTTTAAAACAGGCTCCAAGACGACCGTTCCATTAGCTTGGATTGCCGAGCGTTTGAAGATGGGGAGCCGGGGCTATTTGACGTGGTTTTTATACCGAGAAGGAACATCCCGGAAATAAGCAATATGCCAATACCCTTAACTGACCCCGTTCCGTGCGTCACCATCACATGCCACTGGACTTGGGGCATCGGCAGGCCCGAGACGCTGTGGCTGGTTGTTGGACTGTCGCTGCCGCAACGCAAGTTAAAAGCCCCTGCGAGGTGCTGGACGCCTGGAGGGAAGCGGATTAGTGGAGTTCAGAGTGTGTTTTGTTGTCAAAATGTTCCGACGGGCTTTACGCGGTAAAAAATGATGGGGTTGGCGCCGCCAACATTGGTGATCTGTTGGAACGAATTGGTCATGGAGTAATTGAACACCGACAGCCAGGCGGCGGGGTCAGAAAGATTGGTCGAGGCCTGGAGCTGGTAATGGGTTCCGGGAATGCCATAGACCAGCAGGGCTCGAGCATTGTTGACCAAGCGTGGTTCGATCGAGGGCGGATCGGCGAGGAATTCGGCGGCGCGATAGAAGATCTGCGCACTCTGAGCGTCCGCCGGAAAGGTCTGGGCCAGGTTGGTCAGCGGCACGCGCCATGCCGAAACCCAGTTGCTGGACGCCGGGTTCGTGTTGGAGCTGATCGAATAACTCGAGCCGGGTCTTCCGTAGAGGGTCAACATGCGGGGGACGTTGGTGGAGAGCCATGCCTCCAGGATGGGCTCCGCGCCGATGATGAAAACAGCGCCGGGGATAGCTTTGCCGGTCAGCGGGAGCGGCGTGGCGGAGCGTCCTCCCGTCAAGGACTCGGCGCGGAGGGTCGTGATGATCGAGTGCGCATTTGAAATGGTGTCGAAACCAATTTGCGCGAGCGGGAAATCGCCTTGGAGCAGCGCATCGGAGCGGCTGTGGAACTGGATGTTAAAGCGGCCGGAATCCAACGGCACAAAGTCCGCCGCCCCAACGTTGGGCGCGAGCGCGAGCAGTTTCAGATTCGTCAGACGGTTGCCACTGACTGCCATAACCAGGCTGACTGAGTTCAAGTCAATGCCGGAGTGAAGGCGCAAAGGCACGCTTGAGCTGGCGCCGGACAGGAGTTGGGTGGTTCCGAGGGTTAGCTGGAAGTTCGGGTTGGTATCGCGAACGATGACGCTGAATGTTTGCGTGGCGCTCAGAGGAGGCGGGCCGTCATCCGTGACGATGACGGCGATGGTGTTGGTGGCGCCGCCCTGGATGTCGGACGGACGCCAGGTGAACAAGCCGGTGCTGTGGTTGATCGCGGCGCCGACGGGCGCATCGGCGCGGAGGCTGAATGTCAGGTGTTGTGGCGGCAGGTCCTGATCCGAGGCCAGGTTCATGATCGAAAGCAACTGGCCTTCGTTGATCGTCCGGTTGCTCACCGGCGCCAGGATCGGCGGACTGTTTACCTCGCGAACGATGACGGTCACCAGCCCCGTCGTGGTGAGGGGCGGGATGCCGTTGTCCGTCACCATGATCGTCAGCAGGTTGGTGCTGGGACCGTGCGCCTCGCTCGTCACCCAGGTGAGCAATCCGGAGTTCGGGTTGAGGGTGACGCCGCCGGGCGCGCCCGGACCGAGGCTGTAGGTCAGCACGTTCGCCGGCAGGTCGGGATCGGTGGCGGTTATCGCCAGGGACAAGGTTTGTCCTTCATCCAACGTTTGCACGGCTACGGCAGGCAACACCGGAGGGTGGTTGATGAGGGTGGCGGACGTTTTTGCATCCGCCGCGCCGTGAGCCGCTTCGCGGTTGCCCGCATAATCCGTCGCGGAGCTATAGAAGGCGTAGGTGCTGCCGATGGTCCCCGAATAAATCGCTCCCCGCAGGGCGGTTTGCTGAAGCCAAAGCAGGAAGGGGCCGTTGTTTTCGGAGACGAATAAGTCGAAGCTGGCGACGCCGCTTCCTCCGTCGTTGTCCTGGCCGGACCACATGACCGGAATTTGCGTCGAGCTTTGGGCGGGCAGGGCCGCGACCAGGCTGGCCGGAGCGGTGGTGTCCGCCGGAAGCGCATTGTTGTAATAGAGGGTGTAAGCGCCCGTGCTGTTGTAGTCCAGCAGGTGCAGGAGGTTGGTACGGATGGGCCGAACGCCCGGCCCGGTGAAAAGCCGATCGGTGGTCCACACATTGGTCCCCATCCTGATGGTCACGCCGTCCGACCTCCGCACACTCGTGAGAGCAAGCTGGCCGCCGGACGGTTCCGGCACGCGCAGATAAGTCCAGCCCGAGAACGTTGGCGTGGTCAACTGGACCTGGAGGTTGGTCGAGGAAGGGATGCTGTCGAAAATATACGACTGAACGGCATTCACCGGGTTGGTCGTGCCATCGCTCAAGTAAATGGTGTCCGGCAGGTTGTCCGGGTCCGGCGCATCATTCACCAGGAAATCGCTCTTCCCGTCCTCGAACTCGTAGCCAGCCTGGACGAGATGAGTCATTTCGTGGATGGAAACGCTCTTGATAGTGGAGAGACGAGTGCTGCCGAGCGTGTCCTCGTGCTGGAAGGTCGCGCTGAAGTCCCGGAAAAATCCTTGCAACGTGGAGGTGAACTTCCACTCAGTGATCTTGATCGCGCCCGGATCGATTTGCCCAAAATCGAGCGCCAGGCTGTTCGGCACGTTAGTGCCATCCAGCGCCGTGCTCACCAGCGTGAAATCGATGAGCAGCCCTTTTTCGTTCGAGACGATTTGCGGCTGGGCCGAGGAAATCTTCAAACTTTTGGCCGCGCCCGCCCCTCGGTTCCTGACCATCACTGCCAGCGAATAAGGCAGCGCGGGTTCGATCTGGGGCGTGAACGGATCATCGCTGAAGACGTCCCGCTGATGGAAATACTGCAAGTCAAGCGCGGCATCGGGATAGACGGTGATTTTGACTGCGTCGAGCGGCACACGCACCTGATTGCCGTACAATTGATAGCTGAATTGGCCTCCAACGAAAAAGTCCGTGGGAGCGGTTGGAGCGGCGTCGTCCGCCGGAATCAGCAGCCAGCGAATGACGGCCCTGCTACTGGCCGCAAGATTCCCGCTCCCATCCACGCGATCTATATGGTCGAGGATCGGCGCTTCAATCGAGAAGCGGCCATTCGCCGGCTGGCCTGTAGCGTCCTTGACTTCGACGCTCGCACTAAGAGCGCTTAAAGGTGCGTCAGGATCGTTGTTGCTCAGCTCCAACGTGGCGCGAAATGCCGTGCGCGTCATGACCGCGCTCTGGTCCAGGCGCAGGCCCACTTTGGCGCAGACGCTGTCGGAAGCGGCGTGGGCAGATTCCATGCAGCAGCAGCATAGGCTGAGAGCAATAGCATATCGCAAGCATACCAGCCTGCGGGCGCTGCGAAACGAGATGAGTTGATTCATATGTTGTGCGCCGTTTTTCGCTGAGTTCATAATCTTTAATGACTAAGGCGCGCATCCTTCATGACCTGTGCCCAAAACGGCCACTCCCTCACGATGTTTGACCTGAACTCACGGCTATGGGAGTAGTGGAGACCATCGAACCCAAATGCGGGATCCTGGAGGTTTCGAGACACAAATCCAGCGACCTCCCGAGGCTCGCTCCCAAGCGCTCGAGACCGAGATTGTGCGCAGCGAGCGAAGATCAAATAGCGATCACCGTCAAACAAAAGCGGCACCCTCAAGCTGCTGAAAGGGAATAAGTCGCGGTAAAATTCATCGCCTAAGTCCGGGAACCCGCTGCTCGGGCTGTAGGTATCTACGTTGTTATCCCTATCCACGTAGTGATAATTATCTGAAATGCTATCCGGCTTTTGCTCATTGTTTAGCTCCCAAGCCAGCGCCCCCAACGCGTAGTCATTGGTATTGAAATAGCGGAAAAGCGCGCCGGCTTTTGCTGCATTGCCACTAAGATACGGGGCGCTCGGTTCCTGACCGGAAGGATAAAATCCGTATACGTTTGGAGTTGTGAACCCGGTCCAGTAGTTCGAACTTCTGTTGTCGTAACAGTGCGCGGGAATCGCAGCTTGGGCCGCGATATAAGTATGCACCTGTCCAGGGGGCGATTGCAGCAACGCTTCACCCATCACTACATTTCCCATGCTGTGAGCGAGAACGCGGACCTGCCCCATGTGCGTTGTGTTTAGAAGGGCAATGCAGTCATTGAGCGCGGTCGCGGAGCGCCAGGCGCGAAGCTCGCTTTGATCGTACGTGTCGATCCCCAGCAGTGTCGGCCACTGGAATTCACCAACGTGGCCTTTGTACCCTTGCCACCAGAGGCGTTTGAATACCGTCTCGGTCCATCTGTCTGTTTCCCAGCCCGCAATGTTCCAACCGTGGACGAAAAGCAAGTAGTCATGGCTTTCAGGTTGGTAGTTATAAGTGTTTAGTTGCGGTGAGCTGGTAATACCGACAATGCCGTCCGCCGTTCCGGTAACAACATACTTCTCATAAAAACTGGTTATGGGGCGTAAATCCAGAACCACATTGGTGCTAAAAACATCCAGTCCGTTCATCTTGATGGTAAACACTAAGTCACCCTTCCCGGCCACCTTGCCTTCAAGAATGAAGTAAGACAATTGGCTTGCCGCATTTATATACTGATTCTGCAATTGGTGCTCTGCCGCACCAACCTCCAAGAGCTTGGTCTGGTGCATCTGAGCAAAGGCGATAAAGCCGTCGGTCAGGTAGGCTAGGGACGAATCGACAGCTTCAAAGATATTCACGGCCGGGGTTCCTGCGAGAATATTGTCGAACTTCAGCCAGTAGGTGATGCCCGGTAGGTTGGCAGTATTGGCATCCACTCGAATATGAAGGCGGGTGAAGTCTTCCAAGTCGCGCAAGCCGTTTATTACGTCATCATCGCAGTTTGGTGTACCCGTTTCCTTATCATCTTCCGCCCAATCCAGGAAATCGTCTATGTACAGCGCCTTATCTACGTCATCATTTACCCAGAAAAGGTATTTATGGTCTTGTGGATTCTCAAAGTCGATGATGCCGTCCCTATTTCCGTCCATGGCCATCTCCACCTTGACGACATGCACCTTGAGGCTCCCTTGCACGCTTGCTTTAGGACAGGCAGGACACTCGACCTTGACGGAAGGTATGTAGTCGCCTGTAGTGGCGTAGGAGTGCGTAGGGTTCTGCGACTTAGCCTTTGCGGTCCCATCGCCGAAGTCCCACTCGTAGCTTAGGCCGGTACAATTCTGGGCGGTTGCGGTTACGGTGAAGCTGAGGGATTGGTTCGCGATCACGAATACTTCATTTTTCGATTCGACCTGGGCGTCCACCGTGTTGACTCGGATAGGATCGCCCGTGCAAACACCGTTCTGGCAGCGGTCATGTACCGTGCATGGATCGCCGTCGTCACAGGGAGTCGCGGTGTAAACGACGCGATAACTCGGGCAATCACAGGGAGTGGGAGGCGGAAGTTGCTGGACCGTGATGCAGGGGGTAGACTGCGGGATCGGCGGGCAGTTGCTGGGCGGCGGTTTCTGAACCGCCTGGTAAGTTGGGCAATCGCATTTGGTCGCGGGCGGAATGGTCGCGTAATAGGTGCAGTGCGTATTTGCCGGCTGTTGCGGGCAATCGGGAGGTGGACAATTGCACGGAGGCTGGGTGTTGAGCTGGATGGGGCTTGTGACAGCCGTCGTCGTGGCTTGAGCGACGGGTTGGCCCGGAGCCGACAAAACAGGTGGAACCGGCGGCAGCGAGCTTCCGCCGCCTCCCGCTCCGCCTGACGGGAAAGTGGGCGGGGTGGTTGAAGGAGGGCAGCTCGCATAGCCTTGTATGGGTGTGCAATTTTCTACCCGCCTCGGCCCGCACGGGTAATCGCCGCAAACCGAGCCGTTGACGATGCAGGAGCCGTCGGACGGGGTCTTCCGGGCGCGTGGCAGGCTGGAGTTCGCCGAAACCTTGCGGCGCGCAATGACCGGCACGATTACTTCGCTTTGGGCCGCGAGCACGCCGACATCGCCGATGAGCGGCACCAACTCGTAATTCGGATTGGCCTCAAATGCTATATTGACGCCCTGCCAGGCAATCAAGCCGTGGTTGGCGATCCTGACATCCACCTGCATGGTCTGGCCCGGGTGCGCAAGGGAGGACAAGTCAATGAGAGTCGGCGTGACGACAATGACAGGGATCGGCAGATCGGTTTCAAAGATGGCCTGGACCGAGATTTTGACCTGCTCCTCGATTTGCACCGGTTCAACCGTCCAAACGTAGGTCACGGTTTGCCGCGAGAGGAAGGCGAGCGTCTCACTCAGCATCCCCGGTTTCAAAGCCACTGTGTTCCGGTAGGTGAAGTGTTTGTCGGCACTAACCTCCAGTGTGTAAGCGCCTTCGGCCAGCGCCGTGAATGAGGCGACGCCGTTCGTGCCGGTGGAGGCGCGGGCGACCTCAATGCTGGTGAAAGGGTCCAGCAGCCGGACCAGAGCGTTGGTCAGTTTTGGAGCGCCAGCTCCGTAGTAAAAGAACTCATCCACGGCGGTCACGGCCAGGTCGGCAGTGGCATCTGAAACGCAGCGGAAGCTGAACGGCAGCGAGAGCTGGGCGGTGGGGCAACTGAGCGCGACCGATCCCTGGTAAATGGTCAACGGCAGATCCGCCGGTGGGTTGAGGCTGAGGCTGATGGTGCGGGTTTCGCCCGGGGCGAGAGAAGGAAGGGTTTGACCCAGCGGGCTGGCCAGCCACGAAAGGGAAGGCAACAACAGAGTGAGCGGCCCGGTCGGGGCCGCCCCCATGTTGCCAACGTTGAATTCCACAGCGCGAACCCGGCCGCGCACCATGGAGGCGTCGAGCGCGGAGGGCGCGGCTGCCAGTTGCGCCCGCTGCGGGGTGATGAAGGTGTAGATCCGGCCATCGACGGTGACGCCTTGGTCAGAGGTCACGCGCACGAGCACCTCGCCGATGGGTCTCGTCGTATTGTTAGCGAACAGTTGGATGGCCAGTGTGTTGGCGCTGTGGCTGGACAGGGTGTTGCCCTGCTCAAGCGAGACCGAGGCGACGGTGATATTATCGGGCTTTTGAGTGACCTGGACTGCCAACCCGGTCAGCGGCGCACTGGAGAGGTTTTGGAGGGTGAAGCGTCCGAGCCAGGTTTCATGCTCGACCAGGGTCTGGTAGGCATTCGGGATGTCCAGCCTCATGCCCAACAACGTAAAGTAAGCGGTGTTACCGTTGCCATGATCGACCGGCGAGGATTCCCCCGGATGAGCGGCGATGACCGTAAAATCACCCGACTCACCCGGCAGCGGGGTGAAAGTGGCGAGGAAATTGCCATTGGCGTCGGTCGTGACTGGAATGAGCCGGCTAGTACCGCCGACCAGGAAAAAGAGATTGACCAGCACCCCTGCGTCAGGGCTTCCCGAACCGGAGCGCAAAGCCTGTCCCCCGAGAACAATCGGCGTGCCAGGGAGGGCGCTGGCCGAATTGGCGTGGATGGTCGCGCGGTAGGCTGGCTGCACGGAAAGCGGCGTGGCCGAGATGCGGAAGTTATTATTCTCCAAAATCTCGGCCACATCGTTGCGGATGTCGGTGTCCACTGTAACCCAGTATTGCCCCACGGCCGAGGGCGCGGACAATTGGAGCGTTCGCCCGAAGAACTGGCCGGGTGCGAGAAAGGCCTGGTTGGTATATTCATCGACGAGGGTTCCGTGGCTGCCCACAGGATCGGTGCTAAGATAGGTGCGGGTCACAAAGCCAGCCGCCGTGCCGACAGAGCCCTGATTGGCAACCTGGTAAGAAAGGCTGAAGGAAGCGTCCGTTTCAACCACGGCCGGGGCGGCGACGCTGCTCACCACCAGGTCTGGAAGATCGACATCGGTCACCAGTAACTTATCGTTCCCGCTGGTGAAGCCGTCCGCATTCGCCGAGATGGTCACCAGCTTGCTGCCGTCGGTGACGCCGTCCTGGATGGAGTCGATGGGGAAGCTCACGCTGCCTTGGCCGGCCGGGATGGTCACCGTCAGGGGGACGGTCGCCTCATTGGTGTTGCTGGAGCTGAGAGTCACGAGGAGATTGGTGGTGGTGGAGGTGTTGCGGCGAACCGTGGCCGTCGTGGCCGGACTGAGCCCTTCGGCCACCACCTTGTTGAGGATGCTGAGGGTGAGCGTCGGCCCATCGTCGTCGGTGACGATCAACTGTCGGGAGACGGCCGGTCCGACCTGCTGCCCGGAAACCGCATCCAGAGCAAAGACCGAGATGACGGTGGTTTGGGGGCCGTCCACGATCAAGTCATCCACCGCCGCGATGGGAAAGGAGACTTCAAGCTGGCCCGGCGCCATCAATAAGGTTGCCGGCACTCGCGCCGCGGTCACATCGCTGCTGCGCACGGCGAGATAAAGCTGGCCGGGGGCGACATTGCGTCGAATCGTGCCGGTGGTGGCATAAAGGCCCGCGCCCTCGCTGACGCTGCTGCTGGCGAGGTCCAGCGTGATGACGGGCAGGTCATTATCCTGAACGCTGATCGTGGCGGCGCCATTGGCGTAGCCGCCCGCCGAAGCGGTGATGGTATAGGTCCGCAACTGCTCCACCTCCGTATCATCGACCGCCAGGACGGGAAATGCCGTGGAACTCGAGTTCGCCGGGATGATGGCCAAGTTCGGAACAAGCAGGTGCGCCGGGCTGGAGGAAACGAGGGTCAGCGTCAGATCCTGAGTGGTGACAAGGTCCCGGGTGACGGCCACGAAAACGGTGGCTCCCTCGACAATCATGGGCAAGGCGGGAGAGACCGTCAGGCGCGGAAGGTCGGTGTTCACGACGGTGACAACTCCCATGCTGGCGGTGAAACCGCTGGCCGAGGCCGTGATCGTCACGACCTTGTCGCTGGCCACGATGCCGTCGGGGTGGACGGTGAGACTGAGCGAGGCGGAGGTCTGGCCCGCCGGAATGGTGACGGTGCCGGGGCCGGAAAGCGTGGTCGGATCGCTGCTGGACACCTGCACGGCGAGCGGACCGGAAATGTCACCGTTTCGGCTGATGGAGGCCTGGATATTTGGATTGGGGGCGTTCTCGAGGATTTGCGTCACTGGAACGGTGAGCGTGAGGCCCGGCGCGACGTGGATGGTATTGGTGGAAAAAGCGACGTTGTTGGTTTCGTTTGCCTCGACCACGGTGTTTTGAACGTCCACGGAAACCATTAAATAGAGGTCGCCGGAAACGCCTGTCACCGGAATCGTCACTTGCTGCGTGCGGATGAGGAAACCACCGGACGGCAGGGCATTGGTGAAGGTAAAGAAACCCACCAGTTGATTGTTCGCTGTCATCGGGCCAGCGGAAAGGTGAAGCGTCTCCGAACTGGGGCCGACCGCCGCCGCTGTTCCCCTGTTAGCGACAGTCCAACTGACCGGCACCGTTTGGCCCGGGGTAACCGAGGCCGGGAACGTGATATTTGTGGCGGCCAGGTCGGGCAGCGGGGGCTGGAGGAGGGTGATTGGTTTGGAGCGAAGATTGTTCGTTTTGCTGAACTCAGGCTGGACACCGCCCACGTCGGCCACCACGACGATGAAGTAACCTCCCGGCGGATGCGCGCCAGGGAGTGGCAAAGCCACTGGTTGCGAATTGGTGTAACCCGTTGCCGGCAACAGGGGATGTGGGGAAGGCTGAGTCTGGAGAATTACCGCGCCAGCGAGATCGCTGGGACTGGGCGAGAGATAGAGCCCGTCACTCCAATGGACGTTTGCGACAGCGGCCCCGATGTTTTGAACCACCCACCCAACGGTGATGGATTGTCCCAACTGGGCGGCACCGGGCGCTGCCACCGATTGCACAATCAAATCCGGATTGAGCGTGGCAAGCGGTTGGGTGGCGATGGCCGTGTTATTGGTCGTCACCAATTCAAAGATGCGGTTGGAGCTGTTTACCGTTACGACGAAATACCGGTCGCCAACCAGCCCACCGGGCAGGATCACGCTTTGAGTCACGCTGATCGATCCCCCGGCCGGAATGGTCTGAACCGAGTCAAAGGTCTGCAGCGCCTGATCGTTGCCGATTTGGGAATCGTCCGAAAGCGAGATCAGGTCCGTTCTCAGCCCGACCGCGTCGGCAGAGCCCTGGTTGGTGATCGACCAGATGATCGGGATAGGTTGCCCCGGCGGGCCATTGGAGGGCGTAGTGATCGCAGTGACTACGAGGTCAGGATAAGGGGCCAATCCGGAGTTACGAAGGCTGGTGGCGGTATTGTTCAGCTCCGCCGAGCCACTTGGATTATATTCGGCGATGGTGTTGTTGATGTCAGCCGTCACCGAGAACGTGAGCAGACCGGCTCCGGGTTGGCCGTCGGGCAGACGCAGATTGCACTGGAAAACCGTCGATGCTCCAGCGGCCAGGTTGCCGAGCGTGGCCGCGTCGTAATAAACGTTTGTCACCAGGAGAAGCTGGCCAACCGTGGCGTTGCTCACCACGAGCCGGTCCTGCCAGGAGTTGGAGGTGGCGCCGCTGCCGGTGTTCATATTCGTCCACAGGACCGTGATGGAGTTGCCCGAGAGCAGGCTGGTTGGCGGCAGCACCGCCAGGCCCGTCACCTGCAGGTCCGGTTCCGGCCCGGTGGGATTTGCGTTCACCGTCAGCAGGGTCAGATCGGTCGAGGAGAGGACGGGCGCGAAGCCGCGGCCGTTGCTGACGTAGAAAGCCGTGGCGGCGTTGGTGAAGGTTCCGGCGTGTGAGGGGAAAGTCATCACTTGAAAGTTGGTTCCGACTTCCGGCACGAAACCGTTCTCGAAAAATGCGTCGATCCCTCCTCCCAGGATCGCCTCAGACTGAACCTGAATTTTTCCGAAAGTGTTCGAGCTGCTAATACCAAACCGGAGAAGCCCGTCCGGCATCGTGAAGCCCCCGTCGTTGAGATAGAGCGTGCCGCTCAGCACCTCGACCAGACCACTGTTGACCAGCCGCGGATTGAACGCGCTCACCCCTGTCCCCCCGCTTTTGCGCAGCGTCCCCTGGTTGTAAAACACCTCGGTTCCCAGATGCCCAATCACGCTGCTGTCATCGGTGGTCTCCCAGAGCGCACCGGGCTGGTTCACCGCCACCTTGCCGTCCAACACCCGCAGCCCATACCCGCTCTGCAGCACCGTCCCCGCATTGGTAATCCCGCCCCGCAGCCACTTCTCGTAGGCCATCCCCACTGATCGCAACAACCCGCCGCTTTCCACTCGCACCCACTGGTCAATCTCTCCGCCCCCAAAGACCAACTGCGCTCCGCTGGCCACTACTAATGGCCCGCTCACCGCTCCATTGTTGGTCACAATCATTGTCCCAGTCACGGTGTTGGTCAGTTTCACCCGCGCGTTATCCGCCACCCTCAGCGTGCCGGAGATCGGCAGAGCCGTCGTCAAGTTTGCCACCCCACTGCCCGCCACCGTCAGCATCCCCGTAACCGGCAGGTCGGTCGTCAAGCTCGCTCCGGCCAGGGGCAGGTTGGTAATCACTCCCCCCTGAAAGGCCGGGGCCAGGCTCAGCGTCCCCCCCAGCAACTGTAGATTCGGAATCATCCGGTCCAAAGTCAGCGTGCCGCCCGTCAGCCGATACTCGCCCGCATTGGTCCAGTTCACCGGGGGCGTGAAGGCGAACGGGCCCGCCGCCAAATCCAATCGCGCTCCCGCGGCCACACTGAAGGCCCCGTCCAACTGCGCCCCGCCGTTCAAATAAAGCGTGCCGCTCAGCAGGGCGGTTCTATGCATAACGACTACAGGTTCTAAATCAACGAGTTAAGCTTGGTGCTGGACATGAGCCAGAAAAGTTTTTTTACTCATTCGCATGAAAAACAAGCGATTGAGTTTGACGGACGCCGCCGAAGCAGCG
>JBBRPK010000164.1:0-12072 GCA_038228235.1 Verrucomicrobiota bacterium | reverse complement strand
CACGATTCACGGCCCGACCGTTTGCGATCCGCAGCTAACGGAGGTAAACCGAGCCTTCCAGGATTTTTCTTTTTTCACGGGTTGGGTGTTCCGACTGGTTTTAGGCACTGAGAAGACTTAGAGCCTGTTTTAAAATTCCGTGTGGTTTTGTTTTCGTGCGCTGAATGGCGAGGCTCCGGGCGGCGGGTCTTTTGTCTGCGGGCTGCGTTGACTCGGCCATCACGGCCCGCTGCGGGGATGCTCCGGCCTCGCCGCCTTGGCCACAGCCAAAATCACTCGCCGCAGGACCCCACGCAATTTAAAAACAGGCTCTTACACTCAAGCCGGGTTCCAAACGGTTTTTAGATAGCCGCGCTCTTCTCGGCCCATCAGAAAATCCGACGGTTGTAACGGGGTCGGGCCATGACGCGGTACGCCGCACCGGCATATTCGATTCGCAATTAACGAGCCATCGCCGTGCATTGTGGCTTCTTTGGTTTAGGAATCGCACTCTCCAACGCACGATTCACGGCCCGACCGTTTGCGATCCGCAGCTAACGGAGGTAAACCGAGCCTTCCAGGATTTTTCTTTTTTCACCGCTTCGCTGGGGGGGCTTTACTTCCTGGACTAACAAGGCGCAGCATCTCCCGGACGGCGATGTCCAAACCCACGAAAACCGAGCGGCTGATGATGCTGTGGCCGATGTTCAGCTCCACCAGATGCGGCACGCGATGGATGAGGGGAAGGTTTTGATAATTCAAGCCGTGGCCCGCATTGACCTTCAACCCCAACCGATGCGCTTGTTCTGCGCCCGCGCACAGGCGCTCCAGTTCCGCTGGAGCTTCTGGCGCCTCCTGGAAGGCCTCCGCAAATGCGCCCGTATGCAGTTCGATGAATTGGGCTCCGATTTGCGCGGCGGCTTCGATTTGCCGCGAATCCGGAGCGATGAATAGACTTACCTCGATGCCGCCCGCATTAAGCTGCTGGCAGGTTTCAGCCAGGGTGTTTCGCTGGCCCGCGGCGTCCAGACCGCCCTCCGTGGTGACTTCCTCGCGCCTTTCGGGCACCAGGCATACGATGTCCGGCTTCACTTTGAGGGCGATGGCCAGAATTTCCGGCGTGTTGGCCATCTCTAAATTCAATCGGGACTTGACCATCGCGCGGATGCTCCAAACATCGCGGTCTTGAATGTGCCGGCGGTCCTCGCGCAAATGGATGGTGATGCCCTGCGCGCCCGCGTTCTCGCAAATGCGAGCGGCGTGGACGGGATCGGGTTCGCCCGCTCCGCGTCCCCTGTAACGGGCCTCACGCAGAGTCGCCACATGATCGATATTAACTCCAAGCTTCACAATAGACCCGCTGCTTCATCATTGCCAGAAGCGCAGCGTGCAGGCAAACGTGAATTCATTTGCTTTGATGGTGGTTGGCTTGCTTTTATGGGGTGTGGCGGGAAAATCTTCATCCCTCGAATTCTGGCTGCTAGTCCTCCTCTGGATGACAATCATCTCCGTCAGTGCCAGAGATAAGCTGCATCAAGCCTTCCTCGACCGTTGGCGGCTTCGTGGATAAGTTATGAAGCGTCCGCTTCTGGGAGTGGCGTTATTGTATGTCACGGGAGTGGCCCTGGCGGATGTTTTCGTTTTGCCACTGCCCGTCCTGCTGGCCGGTTCGTTGCTGCTGGTTCTATGCTGTTTGATCCCATCGCGGGCGCGACCGGTCTGGTTGGGGTTCTTATTGATTGCAACGGGGGCTGCCAATCTCGCGCTGCACACCGCAATTGTTTCACCCCACGATCTGCGCCTCCTCATCGGTGAACGGATCGAAGATGTGACGTTGCGAGGAACCCTTCAGCGAACCCCTTCCCCAAAACTCCATAAACACGGCGACGAGATTTCTTCGCGCACCGTGGCGGAATTAGAGGCGACCTCTCTCCGCCTCCATACCAGCGAGGCTGACTGGCAACCGGCATTCGGGCGGATCACGATCAGCACCGCTGGAACCCTGAGTCCCCTCTTTTTTGCCGGACAGAAAGTTGAAGTCGCGGGCCGGCTCCGTATGCCCCAAGCCGCCGTGGCTGATGGCTTATTTGATTATCGAAAATACCTTCGCCGCCGGGCCACTTACTATCAGTTACAAGTGGCCTCGACCGCCGATTGGAAATTGAATGAAGCGGATCGAGTCCTCTTTGGCCCAGTCAGTGACCGCTTTATCGCCTGGGGAAAAACGGCGCTGGCGCGCGGGCTTCCAGTGGAGGATGAATCGTTGCGGTTGGAATGGGCGCTCACACTGGGCTGGAAACCCGCTCTCACTGAGGAAGTCTCCGAATCATTTATTCGAGCGGCTACCTACCACATTTTCGCGGTGGACGGAC
Organism: Verrucomicrobiota bacterium; assembly: GCA_038228235.1. GTDB lineage: Bacteria > Verrucomicrobiota > Verrucomicrobiia > Limisphaerales > JBBRPK01 > JBBRPK01. The sequence continues at coordinate 9,721 of JBBRPK010000164.1, read as the reverse complement.
TGCGCATCGCCATAATCAGCAGCATTTTTCTGAGCCTGTTTCGAGTGGTCGGGCTTTCCCGTGGCCTTTCGGGTGTGCTCCTGCTCCCTTTGCTCTGGTCGTATGCTTGCCTGACCGGTTTCCCAGCTTCGGCCATTCGCGCCGCCGTCATGGCCACGGTTGTGATTGGCGGTTGGGCTCTGAAACGGCCTCCGGAAATCTTTAACTCCCTATTCGCTGCCGCCTTGGTTATTCTGGTTTGGGAACCGGCCCAACTTTTCCAGGCAGGCTTTCAACTCTCCTTCTTTGTCGTTCTTTGCATCATCCTGCTTATGCCTGTTCTGGAGCGATACGGAGAGCGGCTGTTTAGAGTCGATCCCTGGCTGCCCCCACTATTCCGGCCTTTTTGGCAGCGAATCCTCTCGGCGGATCCCATGCCCTCCGTTGGACGTCACGTTCGAGCGCCGGTGCAACCACTTTGGGAGCGGGTCCTGCGCGTCTTCTGGCGCTCCGTCTGGGCAACCGGCCTGGTTTCATTGGCGGCATGGCTAGGTTCGATTCCACTGACCGCTTATTATTTTAACATTTTCACCCCCGTCAGCGTCCCGGCTAACCTGTTCGCGGTCCCTCTTTGCGGTTTGGTGCTTCTCTGCAACCTCATCAGCCTTTTGCTGGCGGGCTGGTTTCCCTGGGCGGCGGAATTCTACAATCACGCGGGATGGTTTTGGATGGAGTGCATTCGCCGAACCAGCCAATGGTCCGCGGCCTGCCCGGCGGCCTATTTTTACGTGCCCGCGCCGTCTCTCTCCACCACCGGCCTTTATTACCTTCTCCTCTTAGCGCTTGCTACGGGTTGGGTCTTAAAAATCCGGCATCGTTCCTGGGCCTTAACGGGCCTGGGTTGCCTAACAGGTTTATGGTGCCTGCAGTGGACATTGCAGAGTCAAACAACCCGCTTGACGATTCTGCCTCTGAAAGGCGCGGCCGCCATGTTTGTTGATGCCCCGGGGCTCAAGAACGATCTTCTGATCGATTGTGGCAGTGAGAGTTCGGCGGAATTCACCCTCAAACCATTCCTGCAAGCCCAGGGAGTGAATCATCTGCCCTCTCTCCTGCTCACTCATGGAGAGGTTAGCCATGTCGGGGGCGCGGAATTGGTGCAGCGAAACTTTGCGCCCTCGCAAGTCGATCTGAGCCCCGTTCCGTTCCGTTCTGCGGTCTGCCGGAAAGTGCGGAGCGAATTGGAGGCGATACCGGGACTAACGCGCGTTATCCAGCGAAGCGATCAAGTCGGTTACTGGCAAGTGTTGCATCCCACCCGAGAGGATCACTTCCCCCAAGCGGACGATAATGCGGTTGTTCTCCAAGGCGAAATCAACGGCACGCGGGTCTTGCTTTTATCCGACCTGGGCAAGCCCGGGCAGAATGCCCTCTTTGGACGCCAGCAGGATTTGCGCGCGGAGATTGTCGTGGCCGGTCTGCCACAACAAACCGAACCATTGGCGGAAGCGCTTCTCGATGCCATCCAGCCACGTCTCATCATTATAACCGACGCAGATTATCCTGCGGCCGCGCGAGCGAGTCGCAAGCTGCGCGAGCGGTTGGACCAGCGGACCATTCCGGTGATTTATACTGCGCAAGCCGGAGCAGTGACCCTCTCGTTCCATCGGAATGGCTGGCAGGTTAAGACCATGAACCCTCCACGCCAGGCGGCTAAGCCATCAGTGGAGGCCGATCCTATCGAAGACGAGTCACGCTAACAGCGACGTAGCGCGCTTGCGGAATGCAAAACTTTTTCACTTCCACTGAAATCTGGAGAGGAGAAAACTGTTCGAGAACCATTGCCGCGAGGTCCGCGGCCAGCGTTTCGATCAGTTCCCAGTGCGAATCATCCCCGAAATGAAGCACTCTTTCCGAGACAGCGGCATAATCGATGGTTTCGGCCAAATTATCGCGCGCGGCCGCCGCCTTGAAATCATGCTCCATCTCCACCGTAATAAGCAGCCGCTGAGGCTGCGCTCGCTCGGCGGCGGTGATTCCGACCCGAAACGCCACTTCAAGATCTCGGATGATGATTGTATCCATAGGTTAATCAAATTTGCCTATGACCAATAGGCCCTGCCAGTCGTTCACCGCCCCCTCAGTTGGACGGCTTGGAAAAGCGTCCTCGTCGGCTGATTCAAGTTCATGGCCGCCCCCTCCGCCATCGTGACCCAGCGGAATTCGACGGCCTCCTCATTCAGCCGCACGTTCGAGTCGTCCGGGCAGCGACAGGTATAATTCAACAGGACAAAGTGGGCGTCGCGATAAAACTCTGTTGATTGTATGCAGTCCTGGACGAGAACGAATTCAACATCGGAGATCTCCAAATTGGTTTCCTCCACCACTTCCCGGCGCAAGGCATCGACGGACGTTTCGCCAAATTTGATTTTGCCGCCAGGGATGCCCCACAGATTGGACCATTTGTGAGTGCGAATCAGTAGGACCTGGCCTTTGGGGTTAAAGATTAAGGCGCCGACCGTCACCACGGGATGTTGGCCAGGCTGCGAAATCCCGGCGAGTGATGCGGATTTCATTTCGAGCGAATCGCGCTCCAAGATTTCGCGCAATTCACCCAGATGCTCCACCATCAAATCCGGTTTGGCGGCGCGCAGTTGCTCCAGACTGTTATAGCCGGTCAACACCCCGCAGGAAAAAATCCCGCCATGCTTTGCCGTTTCGATGTCGTGCTGCATATCTCCCACGAAGAGAGTCTCCTGCGGCGCCAGACGATTCTCAGCCAGAATCTCATGGATTTTAAATCGCTTGTCCCGAACTTCCAGATAGCGCCGCTCCAGGAACTCATCAAACCGATTGCTGGCGATTTGCGCCGTAAAATGGTCCTGATGCACCGTGCTCAACAGGAACATGCGCACTCCTTGCTGGCGGCAAAAAAGGAGAAACTCGCGCGCGTGAGGCAATTCCGTCACCGACTCCTGGACCTGCCTGAAATGGCAGTGGAACCAAGCCTCCAATTGCGCCATGGGCACATGCGGAGTAAACCGATCATAAAAAAGAGTGAAAGGCAGGCAAAATTCGGCGCGAAATTGTTCCAGTGTCAATTCCGGAATCCCGGCCTGGCTGAACACAAAATTGCTCGCCCGCCACACCGCCGGCAAGTCATCCACCAATGTTCCCGACCAGTCAAAAATGATGTTCCGAATCACGCTGATTGCATCCTACGAGAAACCCCATCAAAACGAGAATTGAATTTCTAGCCGAGGAGCGGTTTGACAGAGGGACGACAAGCGGTATAGTTCTCCGTTTTTATGAACCGTAATCCGCATGTGGCTGTGGTTGGTGCGACGGGGGCCGTCGGCATCGAAATGATCAAGACATTGGAAAAACGAAATTTTCCTGTCGGCCAATTGACTTTGCTTGCTTCGTCCCGTTCGGTCGGGAAGAAGCTCACCTTTCACTCTCGGGATGTCGTCGTCCAGGAATTGACGAAGCACTCTTTTGCCGGAATTGACATTGCCTTGTTCAGCGCCGGCGGCGGCATTTCAAGGGAGTTCGCCCCCGTCGCGGCCAAAATTGGCTGTGTGGTGATTGATAATTCCAGCGCCTTCCGCATGGATGAAGCTGTGCCACTGGTTATTCCGGAAATCAATGCCGGGGATGTCAAAGGCCACCGCGGCATCATCGCGAACCCCAATTGTACGACTGCCATCACGCTCATGGCGCTCTATCCGTTGCACCAGGCTTTTCAGGTGAAGCGGATTTTTGCCTCCAGCTACCAGGCAGTGTCCGGGACCGGAGCCAAGGCCATCGAAGAGTTGCAGCGGCAGGTTCAGCAGGTCGTGCTGGATAAACCCGTGACAAAGGAAGTTTATCCGCACCAAATTGCTTTTAATGTCCTCCCGCACGTCGATTCCTTCCTCCAAAGCGGTTATACCAAAGAAGAGATGAAAATGGAGAACGAAGGCCGCAAAATCATGCATCATCCCACCTTCCGCGCAAGCGTGACGTGCGTGCGCGTGCCGGTGTATCGCGCTCATTCCATCGCGGTGAGCGCCGAGTTTGAAAAGCCGGTGACAGTCGAGACCGCCCGCGCCGTTTTGCTTCGGGCGCCCGGCTTGGACGTAGTGGACAATCCGGAAAAAAAAGAGTATCCCCTGCCGCTCTACGCCGCGGAACAATATAACTGCCAGGTCGGACGACTCCGGCAGGATTGCGCCTTGGATAACGGCCTCTGCTTCTGGATTGTCGGTGATCAACTCCTCAAAGGAGCGGCTTTGAATGCCGTCCAAATCGCCGAAGAGCTGATGAAGTGAACGAGGGGCGCGTCGGAGTGTGGAGCGTGAAAGCGTCAGAGTGTGCGGAATGAAAGAGAGCCTCGCCTGCAAAATATTCATGGGCAGGTTATGACGACCAGGCCCCGATTCCCCGATTCGGCGTTCCCGCTCCTTACGCTCCACGCGCCTCACCCGTCAGCTACGGCGTCGCTGCTTTTTCAGTGACAAAATCAATCGACCCGGCATTGGCCAGCTTTGCGGCATCGATGAGCTTGATAGATTCCCCGACAGGAGAACGCTTGTCGGCCTTGATTTGGACTTTGAGGTGAGGCTCCTTTCGGGCAGCCGCCGCCAGTTCCGCCTGCAAACGATCCATTGTCACGGGTTTGTCTGCCAGATAAAAATAGGGGGCAGTCGGAGCGACAAAGATCACAAATGGTTTCGCATCGGAAGCGCCGGCTTTGGCTTGCTTGGATTCCGGCAAAGCCAGTTTCAACATGGGTTCGGCCTTCTTGAAAGTCGTGGTGATCATCAAAAAGATCAACACCACCAGCAAAACGTCAATGAGCGAAACAATGATGACCGATGGCGCACGGTGTCTTGGGCGGGCGGAGGTGAAATGCATGGCTAATAGAAGAGACGACTACTTTGCCGATGGAAAATCCGGATAAACCTCATGCAGACTGTGGGGCGTCCCCCTCTCCAGGCGCATTTCCCTCATCCTGGCTCTCCCGGGCTTCGAGACGGGCCGCCGGAGGCAGGGCGACTCCGAGCGCACTCGGCTTCGCGCGCTCTCTTCTGACCGCGAGCCGGGCGCGGCCGGTGGAGGAACTTTCGGCCCGATAATGTTTGCGCAGAAACTCGTCGCACAAGCTCTCCATCTCCACAGCCAGATTTTCCACCTTTTTGCTGTAATAACTCCACGCCGCCAAGGTCGGAATGGCAATCAGCAGACCCATCAAGGTGGCCCGCAAGGCGAGGCTGATTCCCTGGGCAAACTTGGCGCTTTCCGAGGAGGCAGTCTGGTTCATGCTGCCGAAAAGGAGGATGAGACCATAAATCGTTCCCACCAATCCAAGCAGCGGCGCAATGCCGACGATGATTTCCAGCACCACCAACCCGCGCTCCAGTTTGCTGACCTCATGGCGAGCCCGGGTTTCCAACACATCCACATTTTCGTTTTTCGGCCAGTCGAGGTGCTCAGTCGTGAAGAGGAGCAATCGGGCGATGGTCGAGGGATTTTGCCGGCAGATAGATTGGAGTTGGGGCAAGTCGCTGCTCGAGCGATAGTTTTCCACGGCGCTGCCCACAGCGGGAGGAATCACCTTTGTCCAGCGCAAAGCCAGGCCGCGCTCGATGATAAAGGCGCCTGCCATTACCGAGGTCATCAACAATGCTACAATAAAAAATAAGTCCATGTCGTGTTTTGGGCGGGCGGTCCTGCGCGAACCATCCCGCCAGCTTAGTTATAATAAAAAGTGAACATGACGTCGCGATAATTCTTTCCGATGGCCCGCCGCATGTCGCTGGGCCACGGAGCGAACGGAGAGGGATCGATCACCGCCCGTTGACACAGCAAGCCCAGCATTTCCCCAACCTCATTCCCATCCGCCTTCATATCGGTGATGCGTCCATCATAATACAAGCGAAATTCAACCACTACTTTGCCTGAGCGCTGGGAAAATCGGGTATTGTCCAGTAAATCATACCAACGTTGTTGGACGGCCGCGATCAGGGCTGAATCGTAGGAGCCGTAGGGCGTCTTGGCCACGGCCAGCGCGAATTTGCCGCGCTCCGGAGTTCCGCCTTCCTGTTTCATTTTTTCCCCGGCCAGCATGGCCTTTTGTTGGCGTGCGGCGGCCAAAGTTCTCGGTTTTTCGTGCGGGATGACCGGTGTCTCCCCCAGGGTGGTCTCGACGTGCCCGTCGTTCGGTTTCTTGATCTCGGCTGGCTTTGCTTTGGCCATATCACCAGGATTCTCGCCCCCCTTGGGTTTGGCCTCGATGGGTTCCGGTGTCTTTTCAGGCGGAGCGGCCGGTTGCAAAGGTTGCGGACTGGGCTTGGGCACGTTTTCCAGGCGGACCACTTTGGTCTGTTCCCCTTCCGCTTTGGGAACGACCGAGTCCAGGACCGGCTCCGGATTTGCCGCGCGCGTACTCTGCGCTCCGTAATACTTGGCATCTTTGGGCGGCGTCGGCGTGGCCACAGAAGCATCCACTTCCACGAAGGTGAGGGGAACTTCGCGTTGGGCCGGCTGGACGGCGGCTTGCTCGAAAGCCGGCCGCAGCGCCTGCGGATGAAGTTTCTTTTTCCACTCCAACAGCCAGGTTGCCTGGTGGTCCCACCACCCAAGCCGTTTCCCCACTTTCCAGCCGCTATACAAAGCAAAATGGACGGCCAAAGAAAGCACGAAAGCCGTCACCAGAGGATTTCTGGTCACGAAGCCACGACCGATTCTCAGATTTGCCCAAGTCATGCTGCCTTATAATGGCGCAGGGGGCCATGCGGAGCAACAGTTAAAGGCCCGGCGCGCATAAAGTGGTCCCGGCGAATTCAGTCGCAAGCGAAAGCGCCCTCTTCCCCCCATAACATCGGCACATTCCCCCCCCAACAACATCGGAGCACGGGTCTGTGACCCGCAGCGCCGCGGCTCATAGAGCCGCGCTCGTGTGCCCGGCAGGTGTTTGGTCTATCGGGATGAAAGGTTCCCGACGGGGGCTTGTGACGCCAACCGTAGCCGAACCGCCAGGCTGCCTCCGCAAGGGGGCGGCGCGAAAGGGTGGAAGGCAAACGTTCGACCGAAGGAACACAAATGAGCAGTGAGGCAGGATGTCCGGGGCGAGCAGGCGAGCCCACGCGAAGCCCAAGAGTCACTGAGGGCATTCTGTAGAGCTCAGAGGCGCGAACGGAAAGAACAGACACTGACCCGGGGAGACCCCGGGGGTTGAGAGACCTCGGGGAGTGCGCAGAGACCATAGTAGCGACCGAAGAACGCACTAACAAAAAGGCGTTTCGAGCGAAGGGCCGAAGGAACGAACGGAGCCAATGGAAGCACTGGACGCAATGACGAGACTAAGAACGAAGCGGCAGGGCGCGACAACAACGATCACTACCCTGGATCGAAAAACGAAAGGCCAACCGCAGAAGGCGCTCAACTCACCGTTATTCCGGCCTGAGGGGCGAAGCCGCACCGTGAGAGAACCGAACGGGGAAGGAGAATGCTGGTGGTGATTCAGCAGGAACCTTTGGGCGGATTTGGTGAGAATTAGGTGACAGCGCCGGAGCCAGTCGGGTTTCTAACTCGGTTAGGGAAAAACTTTTGGTGACAGCGAAAGGATTTCTCCTTCGTGGCACATTGGAGTGAAAACATTTCAGAACCAGATTTGATTTGAGAGGTCTGATGTCCTATGCTGGCGCGAATGGTGTTTAATCTAACGCGCGCTCATTTTCTGGTGATGTTCGCCGCGCTTGCTTGTTTTCCGAACCGGGTTGCCCCGCAGGCGGAGGCTCCGAAAACCGCCTTCTTTCTTCCTAAAAATCCGATAGCGGCGGCTTATGTTTTGAACCGCCTCTCCAACAAGGAGTTGATAGCTGCGCCGCGCAGCGAGTCCGTCTACGTGGCGCTGCTGCAGCGCAAAGGGCTCGAGCGCAAGTTTCGCGTGGAGGCCATTGACGGACTGGCGAAAGTCCGCAAGACGGATGCCTTGGCCGAATTGATCGGCGCCCTGAGCGGCCTGGATAAAAAGGGGGAGGACTCGGAGCCGGTGCTGCGCGAGTTAGGGGGCCTTCTCCTCCAGACCAAGCCTGCGGATCTGGCTGTGAAGCGCGCGGACGTTGGAATGCTGGCCGATTCTTCGCAGTTGGCTCTCACGCGTCAAATCGGCTACGCGGCCCTGATGACGACGGACGGTTCGGCCGACAAAGCTTGGGCAGAGGCGGAATCCAATTCAGCAAAGCTGACGGATTTGTTAATGGCGGTGGCGCTGCTGCGCGATTCAGGATTTCGCGGCGCACTTTACTCAAGGGTCGAACCACTATTGCACAATGCAGAGCCTGCGGAAGTACGCCGCGCGGCCATTACCGGCATCGTTACTCTGCCGGGCCATGATGCGGACACATTTAAGACACTGGCCGCTCTGGTGAAGTCGGGAACGGAACGGAGCCCGAGCGTGGCCGCTTTGCAGCGAATTCCCAGGAAAGTCTGGCCCAAAGACCAAGTGGAGCCGTTGCTGGAAAGTTTGGCCGCTTACCTTCAAACAGTGCCGGTCGAACACCGCACGGAGCCGGACGTTGTCAGCGCATTTCAGTTCGCCTCCGATCTTGCTGCCTTGTTGCCGGCAGAAAAAGCAAAGACGATGAACAAAAGCCTCCGGGCCATCGGTGTTAGTGTTTTCGTTATCCGAACTATTCCTGAACAGATGCTCTATGACAAATCGCTCATCGTGGCGGAAGCGGGCAAGCCGGTTGAGATTATTCTGATTAACGAGGACGCCATGCCACACAATTTCGTTATCGTGACACCCGGCGCACTCGAGGAAATAGGCGAGGCGGCGGAGAAAATGACCCCGGAACCGGATGGGCAGGGCCGTCTTTACGTGCCGAATTCCTCCAAAATCCTGTTTGCGACTCGGATGGCCGAGCCTGCGCAACAGGTGAAGTTGTCCTTCACCGCGCCTCAGGAACCCGGAGACTACCAGTATGTCTGCACCTTCCCCGGACATTGGCGGCGCATGATCGGGACGCTCGCGGTCGTCAAAGATGTCGAGGCTTACCTGGCGAGCCGGGCCGCGACGCCACAGCCGAGCTTGACCGAATGGACAATTGATGATTTGTCACCGGAATTGGGCAAGGTTGCGGCAGGCCGACATTTGGAGAGTGGAAAAGAATCTTTTACCAAACTGGCCTGCGCACAATGCCACAAGCTGGGCAAAGAAGGGAACAATTACGGGCCAGACCTGAGTGACGTCTTCAAGCGGTATCAGAATGATCGGGTCGCGGTGTTGCGCCAAATTCTCGAGCCATCGCTGATCATCAGCAATCGCTATGTAAATTATGAATTTGAGTTGAAGAATGGCGATAACCTCCTCGGGATGATTATGAAGGAGGAGGGCGAGACCCTGACCGTGCAGACCGGTCCCTCCGATGCGCTGGTTCAGATCCTGAAAAAAACCGACGTCAAGGAGCGGCGGCCGCAGAGCGCCTCAGCGATGCCATTAGGACTGCTCTCCACGCTGTCCAAAGAGCAGATTTTCGATCTGCTGGCCTATCTGGAATCCGGCGGGAATATTCCTTCGCACGAACATCACCCTTGAGTGGCGCTCCTTTCTTCGTAAGCGTCAGGTGAAGTGCCTATTGCGCATCGGCGGGAAAAACTCCGGCGGGGAAAATTCAAAGACTCTTTTTGCGGACCTCGGATTTTTTGGCCTTGGCCCAAGCGGAGGGGGTAATCTGCTGGATTTGGCCGATCT
>JBBRPK010000163.1:0-12340 GCA_038228235.1 Verrucomicrobiota bacterium | reverse complement strand
TTGGCCACAGGCAAAATCCCTCGTCGCAGGACCGCGCGCAATTTTAAAACAGGCTCTGAGGCCCCGCGGAGTTCAAGGCGAGCTTGCTGGAGCGAATGGGGGGAAGCTGGGGGAACATCATTGCGGGGAACTACCCTGACGCTGCCCTGGATCGCAGCTCGGCTGCGCCTGGGAACCTGGAAGAGCCTCAATGCCAAGTTACATCGCTGGCGAAAGACTCACAAAATCCTGAAGGATTAGTCTAGACTATAGCTTGACCCCTTACACGCAAAACGATCATTGGCGGGGGTGCCGAGCAAGTCAGCCATAATCCGGGCCTTTTGGTGGGTGAAATTCGTCCATATAATGGTTGATTTTCAACCCAATGCCGGGTAAAACTCGTGCCATGATCCGAAGACACTTGGAAAGCGCGGTGTTGGCGGGGCTGTCGGACAGCCCGGTTGTGCTGCTTGCGGGTGCCCGGCAGTCGGGCAAAAGCACGCTGATTCAGTCTTCCGAGTTTCATAAAGGAGGCCGCCGCTTTCTCACTTTCGACGATGCGAGCGTGCTCGCAGCCGCCAAGGCGGATCCTGCAGGTTTCCTCAGTGCATACAGTGGCCCCCTCGCCTTGGATGAGGTCCAGCGAGTCCCGGAGCTTTTTCTTGCCCTCAAAGCCTCTGTCGATCGAGACCGAACTCCCGGAAGATTTTTGCTCAGCGGTTCTGCGAACGTGCTCTTCCTGCCAAAGGTTGCAGATTCGCTCGCGGGACGGATGGAAGTGCTTACACTCTGGCCGTTTTCCCAAGGTGAAATTGAGGGAACGCGGGAAGGTTTTGTGGACGCACTTTTCGCGCGTGCCTTTCCTGCTCCGAAATCAGTCCGCAACTGGGACGAGCGAAAGGAAGTGCGGCGGCGGGTGCTAATCGGAGGATTTCCGGAGGTTCAGACCCGCCTCTCTTCCGGCCGGCGCAACCCATGGTTTGGCTCCTATCTGACCACGATACTCCAGCGTGACGTGCGCGATCTATCCCGGATTGAGGACATCTCGGTCGTGCCGCGCCTCCTTTCAATTCTTGCCGCGCGTGTGGCCGGCCTTCTAAACGCGGCGGATGTTTCGCGCAGCTCCGGAATCGCACAAACGACGCTAAAGCGATACCTGAGCCTCCTTGAGACAGTCTTTCTGCTCCAGGAGCTTCGCGCCTGGTCGAGTAACGTCGCCAAGCGGTTCGTGAAAATGCCGAAGGTTTTTCTCTCAGACACGGGGCTGGTCGCCCATTTGCTCAATCTTTCTGAGGAGCGTTTGGATCAAGAACCCGGACAATTCGGCCCGCTGCTTGAGAATTTTGTGTGCATGGAGTTGCGAAAGCAGTCCACGTGGAGCAAAGAGCGCCCGCAGTTGTTTCACTGGCGCACCCATTCGCAGCAAGAAGTGGATTTGGTGCTCGAAACCGGCGGACGCCTGGCTGGTATTGAGGTGAAAGCAAGTTCGACAGTGACCGCGGACGATTTCAAGGGCCTGAAAAATCTTGCCACGGATGCCAAGGGCCGATTTGTTCGGGGAGTTGTGCTTTACACCGGTCGTGAAGTGCTGCCTTTCGGCGAAAATCTGATGGCGATGCCCGTCAGTTCGTTGTGGCGGGTAGAAGCCCAGCGAGCGTGAAAAAGCGTTCACCCAGCAGCCTGTAGGGGCCTGCGACCTCCGAGTCCGTGAGGTGACAGTAATGATCGGCCACGGCAGCCTGTTCATGCCGAGGCAGAAGTTGTGGATTTTTCGCAGATGAACGTTCGTGGAAATGGTGCTCGTTTTGAGGACCGCAAGGAAGAGTTCGGCATGTGTCTCGACGATAATCTTGTGGCGCATGAGATCGAACGCCTTTTCTCGCGCAGCCCGCTGCCAACGGATTTTGGGTTCCCCTTGCTTCGTGTCGATGTTGGCGGCTTGTTCTACTTCAGCGATCCCAACTGGACCAATTACCCCGCCCGCAATTACCGCATCCGCTCGCCGTAGGCGCGGCAGGGTAGGGCGCGTCACTCCGTGCGCGCCGATGGCGGGCAGAGGACTGCCCGCCCTACCTAAAAAAAGAAATCAAACCAATGAAATCTCCAAACGAAAGACCAAAATGAAAACAAATCAAACGAAACCGATCGACGCTTTGATGTTCAGTGTTCGATGTGGGATGTTGAATGTTTTTCTTTTCTCCTCCGGCAGCGCCCTGGCCGCCGTGCATTACGTGGACCTGAACAGCACCAACGCCACGTCGCCCTACACCAATTGGGCCAGCGCGGCCACGAACTTTCAGGACGCCGTGGATGCCGCCGTGGCGGGCGACGAGATCGTGTCCACGCAGTAGAATTTCCCTCCCCGGATGTTTCGGCGGATGAGTCGGAATCGCATTTTCATAGTTTCGCGTTCTCACGATCCTATTTGTTTGCGACTCCTTCTCGTTAGAGAGCACCGGGCGAATGTTGGAAGGACGTTAGCGGAGCAGTGCCCGAGCGACCATTTTTGGTGTCCGTTTTGGTGTCCGTTTGGACCCCTCCCCTTCAGGAGGCCTTGCCGCACACGCGGTTCGACATGGAGGCGAGGGTCGGAATCGGACTCATGCAACTCGCTGCCTTTTCCACTCCCGGACCCGCCTAAGTATCACAGAACCCGCATTTTAGCGGTGTTTGAGCGCCTTTTGCTCAGGTTCGGGGCGATGATGGAGATCTTCCGCTGGAACGCAAGCGAATTAATGACGCCGCCGAAGCGACCGAAGCGACTCATTTACGACTCCATTACTGAAGGTTTCACTGAAGGGCTCAGGCTGCAATGGCACGCGATGGTTTATGATTCATTATGATTCATCATCTCTCTGCATTGAGCTGTTTCGACGCAATAACGCAAACACTTATCGGAGGCTTGGCAAGTCGCGAAGGAGCCGCGGGTTACTGGCTTCACCAGTTATGACCCGCAGTCCTCGAAGAGGATACGTTCGAGGTGCGGTTAAAACTGAGAAGCAGGCAGATCAAGCGAGCATCCAAAATTTTCGCCGATTCGGAAAACACGCGCTCTGACGACACGAGGGCTGATTGAGGTCGTGGAGCAGCACCTTTCTTGGGAGGAGTTTTCAACATTGGTATTGGCTTTCTTGTGGGGCGGTGCAAGGATTCGATCGTGTCCAACGCGACTCCAGAGGCAGGCCCCGTGTCTGCCAGCGCGGGTCCGGGCGTTTTTGCCACGACTCACTGGAGCGTAGTGCTCCTGGCGGGGCAGGATTCTCCGCCTGGGGCTGAAGCCCTGGAAAAGTTGTGCCGCACCTACTGGTACCCGCTTTATGTGTACGTGCGGCGGCAGGGAAATAGCCCGGAAGATGCTCAGGATTTGACGCAAATATTTTTTACTCGCCTGCTGGAGAAGAACCATTTCGTAAAGGCCGATCCCGGGCGCGGCAAGTTCCGCACCTTCCTGTTGAGATCACTCAAACACTTCCTGATCAATGAATGGAAACGGGCGGGTCGTCTGAAACGTGGCGGGGATCTGACTTTTCTTTCCTTTGACGCGAACAAAGCTTCGGAGCGTTATGCCGGGGAGCAAATTGACGAATCCGAACCAGCCAACGCCTACGAGCGACAATGGGCGGTCGCCATGATCGAACAGGTGCTCTCGATTCTACGCGACGAATGGGCTGTTGCCGACAAAGCCCAACTCTTCGCGACACTGAAGGTTTTCGTTTGGGGCGACTCAACCTCAGCTTCTTACGCCCAGATTGCCGAAAAGCTGAACCTGACCGAAGGAGCCGTGAAAGTGGCAGTCCATCGGCTCCGGCAGCGTTTCCGCGAACTGCTGCGCGCAGAAGTCGCCCACACTGTCGCCCGGTCGGAAGACATCGATGGCGAGCTTCGCCATCTGATCAAGGTCCTCAGTTGAGGGGACGGGGGCGGAGAATCTCCGCGGTCCGTTCGTAACCTTGGCGCCGGAAGAGTGTAGGAACGTTTGAATCTGGATTTGCCTCATGATATGCCTGCACTGAACTCATGCGCCCGCTGCGGAGCCGAACTGCGCGCTCAGAACTCCGAGGGCTTCTGCACTCGATGCTTGCTCGAGATCGGGCTGGAAGAGTCCATGGCGGAGCCGAAACTCCCTGGTTCTGGCCCATCCCACACGCTCTCGACGGAGAGCGAACACCAATCCTCCAAAGTCGAAACAGGGGCGGCTCGGAACTTCGGCGATTACGAACTGCTCGAAGAGATTGCCCGCGGCGGAATGGGTGTGGTGTATCGGGCGCGGCAACTTAGCCTCGGGCGCATCGTCGCGCTGAAGATGATTCTGGCCGGGCCGTTCGCGAGCAAGCAAATCATTCAGCGGTTCCGGGGCGAGGTCACGGCGGCGGCTCTGCTCCAACACCCGAACATTGTCGCCGTTCACGACGTGGGCATCCACGAGGACCAGCACTATTTCTCGATGGATTACGTCGAGGGACAGAACCTTTCACAGCTCGTGGGCAACCGTCCCCTGTCGCCCGCGAAAGCCGCGCGTTACGTCAAGCTCATTGCCGAGGCCATCCACTACGCGCATCAGCAAGGCATCCTGCACCGCGATCTCAAGCCTTCAAACGTCCTGGTGGACGCAAGCGATCAGCCGCGCATCACCGACTTTGGCCTGGCCAAGCGGCTCGATGGCGACGCCAGCCTTACCGTGACCGGCCAGATGCTCGGTTCGCCGAACTTCATGCCGCCGGAGCAAGCCGGTTCGCAACGCGGCAAGGTGGGCCGGCACAGCGACGTGTATGGACTGGGCGCCATTCTCTACCATTTGCTCACAGCTCGCCCGCCTTTCCACGCCGAATCGTTTGAAAGCGTCATCAATCAGGTGCTCAATGCCGAACCCGTTTCACCCCGCCTGCTCAATTCGAGCGTCCCTCTCGACCTCGAAACGATCTGCGTCAAGTGCCTGCAAAAAGAGCCGCCGCGCCGCTATCAAACAGCGCAAGACCTTGCTGATGAACTCAATCACTTCCTGTGCGACGAACCAATCAAGGCACGGCCTGTCAGCCGTTTCGAGAAAGCTTGGCGCTGGTGCCGACGCAAACCCGCCATCGCCATTCTCGGCGCGGCCACCGCTTTGCTGCTGCTCGCCGTCGCCCTCGGTTCGCCTATCGCCGCTTTTCGCATCAATCGCGAGCGGCAGCGCGCCGAAGAAAATCTCTACGCGGCCGACATGCACGGTGCCGAAGCGGCTTTGGACGATGGTGATCTGGGTCGAGCCAGGGAACTGGTTGAAGCACATCGGCCACGGGCAGGTCAAACTGATCTGCGAGGTTTTGAGTGGCGCCTGCTATGGCAGCGTTGCCGCGGCGACGATTTTTATGCGCTACGCGGGTATTCGAACATCCCCAAATTACTCAGGTTCTCGCCCGATGGCAACACGCTCGCTACCCTCAGCCGAGACAATTATTTGAGAGTCTTGGACCTGATCACTCGGACAGAACGGTTCAAGCTCACAAATGTGACCGCGCTGGGCGGGTTCACTTCCGATGGGCAACATTTCGCCTGCGGCACGGATGACGGCTCGGTCAGGCTTTGCGAAGCCAGCACCGGGCGCACACTTCACTCGCTCGAAAAAGCGGGGGATCTTGTCGCGTTGCTGGCCGATGGAAAAACCGTTGCGACCACAGCAGAGAAGTTCGTCGTGAAACTTTGGGACATCGCCTCCGGACACGAAACGTTCAGTCTGCCGGGAAAGGGGGGGATCGATCTTCGGGGACCGGAATTCGGAGCCGGCGTTGTCATCACGCCCGACGGCAAGAAGCTGGCGATCAGCAATGGGTTTGAGAAGGGCATCACGCTGTGGAATCTCGCGACAGGTAAAATATTGAACGGCTCGCTCGATCAACGCGCCGTGGTCCCGTTGACATTCCTTGAACTGTCCTCAGACGGGAAAATCCTCGCCACGGGAGGCTTTGATGGGTTGGTGAGGCTTTGGAACATGGCCACAGGCGATGAGCTTCTTCGTCCTCTTCAAGCGCATTCCGAGCCGGTCATTTCCGCGGCGTTTTCGCCGGATGGGAAGGTACTGGCCACCGCAAGCCTGGATCAGACGATCAAACTCTGGGAGTTCGCCACCAGGCGCGAACTCGACACTCTCAAGGGACATGACAGTGGAGTCAGGGCAGTCACATTTTCTCCCGATGGCAGGCGGTTGGCCAGCGGCGGCAAGGACAAAACAGTGAGGCTTTGGAATACAGGACGAAAGCCCGCGGAGCCATCCCTCCCCGGTCTGGCGCAGGGCTACCCGTTCATCTGGTCGCCGGATAGCAAGCTCTTGGCAGGCCGTTGCCAGGACGAAAAAGTCAAGCTCTGGGATGCCGCAACTTTGGAAACGCGGGTTGTTCTTCCCGGCGCTTCCCGTGTCTTGGCGTTCAGTAATGGCGGCAAAACCATTTTAGCGTGGTTCGGGCAACGGACACTGAGGCATTGCGATGTGGCGACCGGAAAGGTGACTCAGGAGAGTCCGATGGCTCCCCTGGATTACTGGACATCTCTGGCCATTTCGACGGACAGACGGACCGCCGCCCTCGCCGACGAAACTCCAATCATTCGGGTTTGGGACATTGCCTCTGGAAAGGTTGCTTTATTGAAGGGCCTCACCCGTGTGGCGACAACGCTCGCACTTTCTCCTGACGGCCACATGCTGGTTAGCAGCGGTTTGGCGGGCGTTATCGATATCTGGGATGTGGCTCGACGGCAGTGGGTGGCGTCGATTCCAGCGCACTCTTCGCACGTCACGAGTCTCGCTATATCCCCTGATGGCGCAATGATGGCTTCTGGCAGCACCGACAGCACGATCAAGCTTTGGAGCCTGAAAACAAGAAAATGGCTGGCCACTCTGAACGGGCACAAGCGGCCGATTTGGACTTTGGCGTTTTCTCCGGATGGCAAAACCTTGGCCAGTGGCAGCGGCGATCACTCCATCAGACTTTGGAACATTTCCTTTCGCCGCGAAGTGGGAATCTTGAAGCGTTTCACCAGCGCCAATCCGGGCGTCCCCGATGAAATCAGTTCGCTGGCCTTCTCCCCGGACGGGAACACCCTCGGTGCAATAACCGTAGGGGGCATCTTGAAATTGTTTCGCGCCGCGACACTCGATCAAGCGGCGTCACCCGCGGGGGCGGCGTCTATGCTGCCGTAGGCAACTCCATAGTCCAGCCACCGCTTGTAGACCGGGTGCACCAACCGGCGTCCGGGGTTGGTGCCATAAGGAGCATTGCTGGGGTTTGAGTTGCACAAGTTCAAGTCGTTTTCCTCGTCCCCCAATTCTCGGTTACGGGACGGTTTCAAATACTTCGTAACCTCCCCACGGCTTCGTTGTAGGAACGGGTGAACTGTTAAGCATGCAGGCGCGAATGCCTGTCAACAAATAAAAACAAACATAGAAAGATCAAACGAAGTCATGATTACACCAATACTGCGCAACCTCCCCGCAGCGATCATTTTCTCGACCGCTTTCGCGGTGCCTCCCCAAGGTGCGGCCCAGACGCCGCCCGGATTGAATCTTCATCTGTATGCGGGGCTGAGCATCACAGGTGCGGTGGGGGCCGTTTACTCCATTGACTATGTCACGGACCTGGCGCAAACGAACTCCTGGCGCTGCCTGGAATTCCTGCAACCGCCCGCCAGCCCGTACCTTTGGGCCGACAAATCCGCTCCGGCCACGGGTAAGCGGTTTTACCGGGCGGTAGTGTTTGTCGCGCCTACCAACCTGGCATTCATCCCGCCAGGCACCTTCCGGATGGGCAGCCCGACGAACGAAATCGATCGGGAGCACAATGAGGGTCCGCAAACAGCGGTGACGATCAGCCGGGGGTTTTGGATGGGGAAATATGAGGTGACGCAAGGGGAATATCTGGCGGTGACCGGCACCAACCCGAGTAGTTTCACGGGCGACACGAATCGTCCGGTGGATTCGGTAAGTTGGTTCAACGCCACGAACTACTGCGGCAAGCTCACACTGCGAGAACGGGCGGCGGGGAGAATCTCGACCAATAGTATGTATCGTCTGGCGACCGAAGCGGAGTGGGAGTATGCGTGCCGTGCATGGACCTCGACGCGGTTCAGCTATGGCGACGATCCTGGCTACACGAACTTGATGAACTATGGGTGGTATACCAATAACAGCGGCAGTATGACGCACCTGGTGGGGCAGAAGTTAGCCAACCCTTGGGGATTGTATGATATGCACGGGAATCTTGCCGCGCGGTGCCAGGACTGGTATGGCCCATATTCCGGTAGGGTTGCGATGGATCCGCAGGGACCGCCCACCGGCGCAGCCCGCGCCGGTCGAGGTGGCCTCTGGCTCCGCCCCGGCAATCTCTGCCGGTCAGCGCGGTGCGCCGGCAATCCCCCGGACTTCAACCTGAATGGCCGGTTTCCGGGTTGTGCTGGCCTCGGGTCAGCCGTGAGCGGAACGGCTTATGCAGCATCCCAAAGCAGACGTGCAACGTCAGCCGAACTTCGGAGCTGTTAGGTACCTCATCGCGAAGCATCGAAAAGAAAATTCATCTAAATATCATGAAAGGAAAAATGAAATCCCGCCTCCTCCTGCTGGCAACCAATGTCCTTGTGCTCTCGGCGATGAGCGCCTTGGCCGACGTGCGCTACGTGAATGTGAACAGCACCAGCCCCACGCCGCCCTATACCAATTGGACGACTGCGGCGACGACCATTCAGGACGCCGTTGACGCAGCGGTAACCGGTGACCAAATCCTGGTGACCAATGGCGTGTACCAGACGGGCGAGGGGGTGTTGTTTGAGTCAGGCTTTGGGGATATTCCGAACCGGGTGGCCGTGACCACTGCACTGATGGTGCGAAGTGTTAACGGAGCGGCGGTAACGATGATCGACGGCCAGGGCGGAGTGCGTTGCGTGTATCTGGCCAACGGCGCTGCCTTGGTGGGTTTCACGCTGACCAACGGATCCGCGTACCTCGGTGGTGGCGTGAGGTGCGAATCCACCAGTGCCATCGTGTCCAACTGTGTGCTAACCGGCAGCTCCGCTGGGGGAGGGGGCGGGGCGAGCGGTGGCACTCTATTCAACTGTACGCTCAACGGCAACTCCGCCGATAGCGTCGACGGCGGCGGCGGCGGGGCATACTTCAGCACCCTGAACAACTGCACGCTCACGTGCAATTCGTCTTCCGGACCCGGCGGAGGGGCGAACAGTTGCACGCTGAGCAATTGCACCCTCACCGGCAACTCGTCTCCGCGCGGGGGCGGGGCGGCTGAAAGCATGCTGTTCAATTGCACGCTCAGCGGCAACTCGTCCGGTGGCGCCGACGGCGCTGGCGGCGGGGCAGCCGAGAGCACGCTGAACAACTGCACCCTTACCCGCAACTCGGCTTCCTACGGCGGCGGGGCCTACCTTGGCACCCTGAACAACTGCACGCTCACCGGCAACTCGACCCGCCCTGGCGGCAGCGCTGGCGGCGGGGCATATCTCAGCACGCTGAACAACTGCGCGCTCAGCGACAACTCGTCTTCCTCCGGCGGCGGGGTGGTCCTTGGCACGCTGAATAATTGCACGCTTACCGGCAACTCGGCTTCCTACGGCGGCGGCGCGTACAACAGCACGCTGAACAATTGCATTGTGTATTACAACAGCGCTCTCGAGGGGGACAACTCCTTCTACTGCCGTTTGAGTTACTCTTGCACGACGCCACTACCGGTTGGGACAGGCAACATTTCCGCCGAGCCGCAACTGGCCAGCGCTTCGCACTTGAGCGCCAGTTCTCCATGTCGCGGAGCCGGCAGCGCCGTCTATGCAACGGGCACCGACATTGACGGTGAAACTTGGGGTGTTCCAGCGTCCATCGGCTGCGATGAATACTCTCCGGGGACAGTTACGGGACCGCTGAGTGTTGGCATCGCCGCAACGTTCACAAATGTGGCGAGGGGCTATCCGGTTGGCTTGGTGGCGTTGATTGAAGGGCGGCCTACCGCTAGCGTGTGGGATTTTGGGGACGGACTGCGAGCCACGAACTTGCCCCGGACCGTCCATTTTTGGACGGTGCCGGGGGATTATGCCGTGGTCTTGCGCGCCTATAACGAGAGCCAACCGAGTGGCATCAGTGCAACCGTGTTAGTCCATGTGGCAACCCAACCGGTTCACTATGTGGCGGCAGGGAACAAGAGTCCGCTCGCCCCGTATGCCTCGTGGGCTGCGGCAGCCACCAACATCCAGGACGCAGTGGACGTGGCCAGGGTGACGGGGGCGCTGGTACTTGTGACCAATGGCACCTATGCCACAGGCGGGCGCGTGGTGGATGGCTCGCTGACCAGCCGCGTGGCGGTGGACAGGCCGCTGACATTGCGGAGCGTCAACGGCCCGCAATTCACGGTGATCCAAGGCTACCAGGTGCCCGGAGCGTACCTGGGTTGCGGCAACGGCGCGATCCGGTGCGTGTATTTGACCAACGGCGCCAGCTTGTCCGGGTTCACCTTGACGCATGGGGCGACGCTGCGTAACTACCCTGGAGATGGCGGTGGTGGGGTGTGGTGTGAATCAGGAACTGCACTGGTTTCCAACTGTCTGGTGGTCGGCAACTCGGCTGCCTACGGCGGCGGGGCAGCCGGTAACTCGCTGTCCATCGGCACGCTGAAAAACTGCACGATGAGCGGCAACTCGGCTGTCTGGTACGGGGGTGGGGCGGATGGGTGCGTGCTGAACAATTGCGCGTTGATGGGCAACTCGGCTACCGACGGCGGCGGCGCGGCTTTCGGCACGCTGAACAATTGCACGCTGACGGACAACTCGGCCAGCCACGAAGGCGGAGGGGTGGATAACAGCACGGTGAACAACTGCATCGTGTATTACAACAGCGCTCCCAACGTAGCCAACTACCACTCTAGTCTTTTGAGTTACTGTTGCACGACACCACTCCCCTCAAACGGGATACGTAATCTCCCCGACGAGCCCCGGTTTGTGGATTACGATGGAGGCAACCTGCGCTTGCAATCCGATTCGCCTTGCATCAACGCCGGCGCGAACCTCTCTGCGCCCGCCGGTCCGGACCTGGACGGCAACCCGCGCATCGCCGGCGGCACGGTGGACGTGGGTCCTTACGAGTTCCAATGGCCACGCTCGCTCATTTCCTACGGCTGGCTGCAGCAATACAGTTTGCCCACCGATGGCTCGGTGGATTACACCGACACGGACGGCGATGGATTGAACAACTGGCAGGAGTGGCATGCCGGCACTAGCCCAATCGACGCCCTCTCCGTGCTGCGCCTGCTCAGCCCCGCCTCCGATGTGCCGGGCGTGGTCGTTAGCTGGCAAAGCGTGGGCGGCGTGAATTACTTCCTTGAGCGGGGTACCAACCTGGCAGTGCAGCCACCTTTCCTTCCACTCTCGACCAACATCGCCGGACAGCCAGGTACGACAACTTTTACCGACACCAACGCAATCGGTCCTGGCCCATTCTTCTACCGCGTCGGTGTGCAGGAATAACGGCGGTAACGGATCACAGGTGCGCGTGGTGTGACCGAGCTCGATTCCAACACCTGGATAAGCGATGTGAAGCGCATCCGGGGCAAGAAGTTGCCGCTGACTGCCGGCGGCCTCAGGGATCGCGCACCGAATACACTCGCACCATCGAGCCCGCCAGCGCTATCGCTGCCGAAACCGTGAATGTCGAGCGTATGAAGATTGAGCACATCCCACCTCTCACCAACCCAAACAAACCTGCTTGGTGGCGCGTCGCGTTTTTCCGCGTCCTGCTCGGGCCATGAACGTCCAACGGCCAGGCGTTTGACCGGAGCGGTCACACGTGATCAGCCCACGCTCCGAATGCAGTTGTCCGGGGCCAACTGACAGGAAAGACTCCGAACGAAATGAGGTGGGGCGAAGGTTGCTATGTTTCCCTGCTTGGCCGCCATTGTCTGTCAGTGCTGCGGGTTTTAAAAAGTGCTCGTTCCTGCGCTCCACGTTGACCCTTCTTGCGCCCGAGAGGCTGTTCTCGCCATGCGCGCTCACGACAAGATCGGTGACGACTGCGTTTCATCATATAGAAGAAGCACTGGACTGGCTCGAAATGGCCGGTCGCAACAAGAGCAAGTCAAAAGTTCTGTGATTCGATATCGAAATCTTAGAGCCTGTTTTAAAATTCCGTGGGGTCCTGTTTTCGGGGAAAAGGCCGGATGGCGAGGCGCGACGAGGCGAGCATATCCGCCAGCGATCTGCGACAGAGGAGCAACAAAGGTAGTCGGCGTACGAAAACCCTCCGGGCGGCGGGTCTTTTGTCTGCGGCCTGCGTTGACTCGGCCGTCACAGCCCGCTGCGGGGATGCTCCGGCCTCGCCGCCTTGGCCACAGCCAAAATCCCTCGC
>JBBRPK010000162.1:0-12350 GCA_038228235.1 Verrucomicrobiota bacterium | reverse complement strand
GCAAACAGCCGCTGCGGTCATAAGCCTATGATGCCACCGCGGTTATTTGGCTACAAAATACGACTCCACTCCGGCACTCAGTCCAAAATCGCTACGACCACACTTCGGCCAAAAGTACGACCACAAAAAAGTGCGTAACATGTGCTGCTGTTTTCGGCACCGCCTCGGCTAACTGACATCCAAACCCAGGCGATGCTCAAGCTGCCCGTGCCCGAACTCAAGACTGGAAAGCCCATCGTCCTCAGTGCGCCTTGTTCGCCGGAACTGAAGGAGATCGTGCAATCACTGGTCGAGAGGGCTGAGGCGCTGCGCACTGGCCGCGTGGACCCGCGCGAAGACAACATGCTGCTCGTCACGACCGGTGGACGCAAAGCTGCGCTCGACCTGCGGCTCCATGCCCCCTCTCTGCCCGACCATCCCTATAGCAAGGTCAACCGGGCCGTTCAGGAAATCGAACGCATCTGGCACGAGTCAGCCACAAACCGGTCAACCCAATTATGTGGCGAAGGTCACGGACACGGCTCACGGCACGATCCGCTCCGTCGAGCACACGATCCAGCACCTCGAAGACCTTGCGACAACCCTCGAGCAAAACATCACCGACACCCGCAAACGCCTTGCGGATACGCAGGTCCAGGTGGGCACGCCATTCGAGTACGCCGAACGCGTCGCCTCACTGGCCCACCGCCAGTTGGAAATCGAGGATTCACTCGATCTCACCAAGAGCCAGGCTTCTCGCCAGGTTGGGGCGGAGCCTGCCAACGCACAAACGCCCGCAGAAGACGAAGATGAACTGAAAGAACGCTACACCGTTCCTATGGTCGAATAGCGCGAAAGAAAAGCGCTCGATTGGTCGCCGCGAATGGCGGCAAGGCCTGAAGCAGGTTCGTCGGCATGACCTGTTGCCATGTCGCCCACGCCTGCGTTGTCGGATCACCCGCTGTTTGCACCAGATTCGTCGTCCCGTTGATCGCATACAGAAGCACCTGCACCAGCCCGTTCGTTGACCGCACCGCTTCCAGCAACGGCTCTTCGCCCACCACGACAACCTGGCCCGCTTGCGTTACGTAATTAGTGACCAAGGTTCCATCCGCCTCCGTGCCGACGCTGGGACCGATCTGCACCGGGACAAACGCCGAATGTTGATTCGTCACCGCCGTGACAACCAGCCAAGCGACCTGCTGTGTCCCGACGAGAAACAGGTTGCTGCAAGTTCCGAGGGTGGCCGTG
This sequence comes from Verrucomicrobiota bacterium, assembly GCA_038228235.1. Taxonomy (GTDB): domain Bacteria; phylum Verrucomicrobiota; class Verrucomicrobiia; order Limisphaerales; family JBBRPK01; genus JBBRPK01. The sequence continues at coordinate 11,120 of JBBRPK010000162.1, read as the reverse complement.
TACACTCCCTCGCCCATCGGATGGGAAAGGGCTGGGGTGAGGGCCACCGCGCAGATCTGCGTCACGACCGGTTCCACGCCCACGATCGCCAATCGATCGAGCGCTGCGCTCACCTGCGTATTCAAATTTGTCAGAGGAATACTCGAAATCAGTTCCATCGGCAGCCGCCCCGTGTCCCCGGTTCGCAGAACCAAACGGCCCAATTGCGGTGCGACACATTCGCGCACCGCGACTGTGATGGAGATTGCATCGCTGATGTTCGTGCGGCCGCTATCGGTCACCCAAACCGTGATCTGGTTGGTCGTGCTCCCTTGCGAGCAGGCAGGGGTCCAACTTAGAACTCCGTTGGTTGCATTGATGCTAGTGCCAAAAGGCGGGTGGCCGCCGACGCTGAAAGTGAAGGAACCGAGCGCAGCGCCATTGACCATGTTGCTGATGGTTAATCCCGCTCCTACGCTGGCGCTTTGGTCCGGGACTAACGCGAGCAGGGGTGCATTCGTGATGACGCTTGTCTGGGCGTCCGGCGTCGCGGGAGCAGCTTCTTCATTCCCTACCTGATCGTGTGCGATGCTGTAAAAGGCGTAGGTCTTGCCCAGGTCGCCGATGAATACTGCGGAGGTCGCAACAGTGCCCTTCTGCCAAATGCCGAATGGACCGCCATTGGTGGAAACGAATACATCATAGCTGGCGATGCCGCTGCCGCCTGCGTCGTCCTGCCCCGACCATTGAACAACAAAGGCGTGTCCGCTTTGAGCGGGCAGTGCAGCAACGCTGCTGGTAGGAGCGCCTGCATCGATTGTCACCCTCGCCTGCTTGTTCGTGTCCACGCCCTGCGAGGGATCGTGCGGCGCGACCTGATCGGTAGCGATGGTTTCTCCGTTGGCGAAATCTACCAGCGCCACGTTGCGAATTTCCATGCCCGTGGCCAGATTTGCCTTTGGGCGGATGAGGAAGGCCACCTGACCCTGCCCCCGTCCGGTGCCGTCTTCCGGCGGTAGAAATCCGACATTGGCAGCGGGCGGAATATCGGTCTGCGGATCGAGTGAGCGGAAGGTCACGGAAACCTGTCCGATGTCGAGCCGGAGGCCAGCCTGGATGTTAACGACAAAACTGACCCCGTTCAACGTGACAGGCACATTGGTTTCGAAGTGTTGCGTCTTGGGAGGAAGCGCAATCCGTTCGTCTCCGAAGTTGATCTCCGTCAACTCGAACGTCTGCCAGTCGAGCGTATTTGCAAGCCGGTCAGTCACGAAAACCTGCTGCGCTGGCGCAGTAGCGTTAGTGTCATTTTCAAAGTCGATTCGGTAAGGAAGGAGAGCGCCCGATCGGACGAAGCCACGAACTCCTTGCCCGGCGAGAGCTAACTTTTGGTTCGGATCTAAAGCATAGATCGGCTCCAAGTGGTCGGTGGTAACCGCGTGCGGCTTCCAGTCGTCCGTGGTATGGCCCCAATCGATCTCAGCCCTTTTGTTGGGTGGAGTTGGGGGGGCACAACTATTTCCAGAGCCTCCGGATTGAGCGAGAGATGGGTAGGCTGTGCCGCTCCCGACAAGAGCTGCAAGAACAGCTATCTCCATTAAATGCTTCCGTTTCATAGCTGGCCAAGACTGGGATCGCTGAATGAATTCAAAATACCGATATCGGAACCCAAGGTAGGACTCGGAGAGGAGGCGATTGCGAGAAACGCCCCAACAAGCACAATTTTGGTTAGGGGCTTTGAGTTCATTGGGACAACAACGAGTTCAAACCGCCAAGAATTGAATACGGGGAGATTGCCGGCGGGCTTGGTGATGGTGTCGGGGAGGGAGATGGCCTATTGCATTTATCATAACACTCCTTAACGCACGTAAGTGGGCCGATAGGCTTCCGGGGATCATTAGCACAGTCATTTTCACGAACACAACTGTCGAGGTCTTCGGAGTCGCCAGTATCGTTCGTGCCCGCCGGATCGAGGCGGTTTACCGGACTGTTGAATACATACCTGTACAAATCACTATCATTTCCTCGGAGTCTTATCGGATCCATCGAAATAAACCGGCCTAAATTGGAGTTAAAAAACCTCGCACGCATAAAGTTAACGCTCTTCTGCTCGTGGGTGACGCCGAACTGTCCGACAAATTGGAACGGATTCGGGATTGTCTCCGTGACACGGATTGCCGCTCCAAACGGTTCGTAAGTATAACTATTAGCAAGGGAGCCGTTACCCGCGACCAAAGCTTGCACATTGCCGCCCACATCAAATGCGTACCCGGCAAGGTGGTTGTCCGAATCCCGACGTGCGACCAACGATAAGCCGTAATCGTAGCCAGCAGTCAGGTTGCCCGCTGCATCGTATTCGCCAACAGCATTGCCCAATCCACTGGGATCGATTAAAAAGCGAGTAATCCCTCCGTTCTGAATTGTTGTAGCCCGGTTGCCAAGAGCATCGTAAGCGTACTGCCACGAATTAGTCTCTTCTTTGATCCCGACAAGTCGGTTCTCGAAATCATAAGTAAAGGTCATGTTCTCCTGCCCCCCATTCGCTTGGACCAGGTTGCCATCCAAATCGAAAATGTAATCAGTGGCGCCTGCCGCGATGTATTGGTTCAGGTTGTTGGCGGTCCAATCCCTTGGCAAGCCATTCAACAAGGTGTGGAGCCGGTTCCCGAGGGCGTCGTAGAGGTAGCTGAGGTCCTGGCTGGCCACTTGCGGGTTCACTGAAATAAGAACCGCATGGGTCAACTGGCCCAGATCATCATATTCGTGTGCCCACTGGCCATCGATTGTGGCCATGCCGATGCGGCGTCCGCGCTCGTCGTAAGTGTAATTAAAAAAGGACACGACGGACCCGTTTGGCATTGAGTTGGTCAGGGTCAGAGTGCGGCCAGCCGCATCGTATGCGTACGCTGTGTAAACACCATTAGCCAAGGTCTTTCGCGCCGGTCGTCCGGCCGCGTCGTATTCGTAAAATACCACCCGCGCATTGTCAGAGTTGGTTATGCTTCGGAGTCGTCCAACGCCATCATAATCATACATGAGTTTATAACCGCGCTGGTCCGTCATACTGCTCCGCTTGCCTCCATCGCCATAGCTGTATTCCAGCCACTGGCCGCCGGGATACGTGATGCGCCGGAGCCGGTCACTCGTCGGATGATATTCCAGCGTGATCGCGCCGGCATAATTGGAGGCGGAAATCAGGTTGTCGCGCTGATCATATCCATACACGGCCCGCGAACCATCGGGATAGAGCTTCGTCAGCAGAAGGCCGTTCGTCGAGTTGTATTGGTAATCGATCTTGTTGTGGCGCCGGTTCGTCCAACTGTCCGGGGTGCAGCAGGAATCGTAGGCCCATGCCTCGGAACTTCCATCCGCGTAGGTGATTCCGAGTAGGTTACCCCGCGGGTCGTAATTGTAGCGAGTCGGATTCCTCTTCGCATCCGTCAACTCCGTCATCCGTTGCAGCGGGCCGTAGTAAGCGAATTGGGTCCGATTCCCAAGCGGATCGGTGATGCCGGTGACGTTTCCCTGTTTGTCATAAGAATATTGGAAGGAGCGTCCAGCCGGATCGGTGATTCCCGTGAGGTTGAATCGTTCATCGCGCCCCATTTGCACCACATCACCTTTCGGGTTTTCCGTCCGCACCAAGAGCCCGCGATTGTCGAGGAAAAATCTTGAGGTGTTGTTCAGCGCATCCGTCGCGTAAATGGTACCCACACCGTCATAAGAGTAAGTCACCAGGGCAGCCCCTCCATCCCGGCTAACGGTCCGGATCCGTCCCTGTGTGTTATAGGTAAAATATTGGTGCGTTTGGTCGGGATTCTGAATCTGGGTGAGCGCGTGTTCGCGCTGAACCCCATTGCCGACGGAATACTGATATTGGACAACTCGGCCATCATAATGTTGGGCCGTTGCCAGATGTTCTCCGCTCGCGTCATAGTTGAACTGCGTCACCCGTCCCACGGGATCTGAAACTGTTTGGATGCGCCCTTGCCCGTTGTAGCCAATGTCCAGGCGTGGCCCTGACGAATGCAACAGGCTGGTAAGCACGCCGCCCGTGTAGATGCACATGATGCGGTTGCCATTTGCGTCTGAGACGTGCTCCAACGTCCCGTCCGCCGAAAACATCCGCACGAACCCACCTTTCTCTTGCAAACTGAAAGCTCCGGCGCCGAGTGAAATAAGCTGGCCATAATCTCCCAGGCCCGACGAGTAACCGCCGCGCAGGTCGGGTTTGAATGTTCGTAGGGAGCCACCAGGCCCGGAGATCGTCACATCAGCCACTAAGTTTGTGGCCAAGCGATATTCCCAATTGTGCGACCAACCCCGGCCCAATGATCCTATGCGGTATCGCCCGGAGATGCTGTTCGGAAAGCTCCGTTCGAAGCTCAACCGCAAACCCCGTGTCGGCGTGAAGCCGTCGGTCGCTGAAGCGAGCGAACCGAGAATATGAATGCCATCCGCCAGCGCCAGTTGGAATGCCGACAAGTCGTCCACCTGACGAATCGCGGTGCCAAGAACACCGAGGCGGTAGAGATAATCCACTTCATTCTGCAACATTCCAAAGTAGGAGTAGAATGTGTTCCCCGCCGCATTGGTGTAGTTCTGCCAGATTGCCTCCCACGCATCGGGCGGGATGCTAGGTGGAACATTGGTCCGTAGGCTCTGCCAATTAATTGGCTGATCGGGTTCGGCGAAGGCGCCTGTTCCAACGACCGATGGGGCCAGTAGCTGCAACAATTGGAAACTAAACCCTCCTCCTCCGTTGAAGCTGGGAGGAGGCAAATGCACAACTCTCCAACCGATTATATTTGTGCTATGATGACCATCGAGAGTTCCCTCAAGACATCGATTTTGCCATCCGAGGAAGTAAATTGGAACACGACCTGTCTCTCCCGGGAGCAGGATTCCTGGGATCTTTCCTGAAGCGAAAAACGTGACTTTGTCAGACGCGGCCGAAGGCCCGCTGGCTGCCCAAAAATCGCGCGAAAGCTGGGCAGAGTCTAGTGAGAACCTGGCTTGTGGCGGGCAATCTTCGTCACCAATTGGAATCGCCGTGACCGTGAGTAGTGGAGCTACAATCGGCTTGTCGCCCGTGTTGGAGTAGTCTACATAAAAGGTGTTGACCGTATTCAGTCCGATCCCGGCAGGTGTAATCAATTTAGCTTCGAACTTCGGTCCCACTGCGCTAATTACTTGGAAGGGAAGGCTGGCAATGCTACCACCCTGCCGAGCGACGATTTGATATGAATTTGTCGGAATCGAAGAGAGATCAAAATCCGCCACTAGGCGACTGCTGGACGCCCAACTAAGTCTGCTGGCAGCAACGGAGCGCCCATTTCCTTCAAGTGCAACTTGCACGTCTGATCGGAAGCCCGCGCCTTCAATCTGGACGGTTGCTGTATCTCCGCTCGCGCCCCGCGCGGGGGTTAGTAACGTCATAAATATCGCCCCTGACTGAACACTCAGTGTAAAGCTACCTGGCGTCGGGATGTTGTCGCCATAGACCAGCACGTACCAGGCACCTGGATAAGCGTTCGCGAGCAGGATCTCGCGATTTGCGCCGGCTCCGTCAATGGCGGACTGTGTGAAGCTACCCCGTGTCGGCGGCAGGCCAAAACCAGAGTAAAGTTCGGCGCGATTGTTTGCGCCTCCATTCTGTAAGGTGATACGCAACGGCTGGTTGCCGGGATTGGCGATCCTAAACAATTGTGCCTGGCCGTTTCCGATGAAATCCCCAGTGAAGTTCGTACCAATCGCGAGATCGGTCTGAAGCGTCGCGGCGAGCCTGAATGCGTAATCCATGCCGTATTGGCCTCCAGTGCCATAGGCGCTCAGCGTGTAGCCGCCGGATTGAGGCAGATCAAGCAAGTCGGAATCATCCGTCATGTTACTGAACCCAATCCAACCATTCGGTCCACGAAGGTCAAAGGCCAGCCCCGGTGCGGAGGAATTGATCAACTCGAAGCTAACCTGCTGGCCAGCCACGGCGGAGAATGTCCATTGGTCCACAGTGTAGGGTGTGGCAATGCGTCCGTTGCACTTCTGGCCAAGGATTAACGGATTCACCTTCGGTGTGACGTCCCAAACTGTCACCTGATAATTGCCGGTGCTGGCGGATTGGTTGTCGGGCGCGCGTATTTGAATGCGGTAGATGCCGTCGCTCGGCAACGTCACGTCCGTGAGCATCAACATCTGCGCGGGGGCGGCATTGCTCGCCTGCGCCAGAAGATTGGTCGAGGTATCCAGCAATCGCACGTCGGCGAAATTGAGGTAGGGTGAGAGCACATTCGCACTGCCAGGATCGACTACGACCGTCATCATCCGCCCTGCACGGCCAAAGAATGTCCATTCATCGGCTTGGCCTGGTACCGCAATCGCGCCGTCCGAAGGGTTGCCTTGGGTGATTGGTCCGCCGTCAGGGGTTTGCGAAACCGAACCGCCAATGATGGCGCCGGTAATCTGGGTCCCTCGCACGTAGAGGTGCAGCCCGTTCAGGTCGAGTGTCGTTCGAGACGGAACCACGAGGGAATTTACGTAGAGCGCTTCGGCATTTGTGCCGGGGGCGTTGACCGATTGATCGACTAGACGAACATAGGTGTTGTTTGTCAATGCGATGGTTCCGTAGGCAGAATTGCCCGCGAAGCCTGAGGGGCTGCCACTCAAATCCTGTCCCATCACTTCAAGGAGTTGCGGATTCCCTTCGGTTCCAGAGCCATCGAAAACCAGCGAGCCGAAGGGTGAGAACTCATTTCTGTTCTGAGTGTTTCCCAAGAGGTTTCCTCCAAGCCGGAGGGTCGCACCAGGTTGCGTCCTCAAGGTTTGAACCCCGTCGAATTGGAACGATCCTACGAAATCGATGGTTGACCCGGCCAAGACGTCGATCTGACCCACGCTGCTTTTAACGCCTGAATCGGCGGTGGCGATCGCTGCTCGGCTGACGACCGCTGCCAGGGATCCCTGATTGAGGAAGTTCCCGTCAATGTTTAGCAGGCCATCTGTCTCGTCCGATACGATTCGTCCCTGGCTGATAATCGTGCCAATCCCCTGGCCTATTTTCCCATTCGACCCATGAATCGTCAGTCCGGCAGCGATGGTCAAAACGGAGCCATCGTTTGCGTAAAACCGGGCGCTGGAATTGTGCAGCAACACCTCTCCCGTGCCACTCAAGGTCTGGCTTTCCGCGAAATCCACTTGCCCGTTTCCGATGGACAGGGCGCTGTTGAGCACCAAGCCATGCCTGACCGTTAAGATCGCCCCACCCGCGACCTGTATGGGCGCATCGATTCTCACCCCATCAAGGACGCCACCTTCCGGGCCTCCAATCATCAGGTTGTTTGTGCTTCGAATCGTGCCGCTCAAGATGGTGCCACCGGCCAAAGAAACAGAACTAAACCCGTCCAGGTTCAGAATGCCGCCGGTGTTGTCGAGCAAGCCGCTCAGATTTAGATTTCCGCCCGTCACGATAAAGCCGGGTAGATTAAGACCGGCAGTCGTCAATAAACCGCCAAGGTCAAGAGTGCCCCCGCTGACCTCAATGGTGCCCGCCGAACCGCTAAAGCTCCCTCGGATTGCCAGCTTGCCGACTGACACACTCACACTTCCGGAATTCGTGAACCTGCCGTCAATGTAGATCTGGCCGATGGTGAAATCAGAGACGATCCGGCCCTGACTAATGATCGCGCCTGGACCACTCGCACCGATAGAACCGCCCAACCCATGAAACATGATGCCTGGGCCGATGGTTAAAACACCAGTCTCCGAGTAGAGTGTGCTGCTAGTGTTGTTAAGAACTATCTCACCCGTGCCGCTCAAGGTTTGGCTGCCGGCGAAAACTACCTGTCCCGGATAATAAGAATCGCCCGTGACCCCTAGGGTCATGACGTTGTTGAGTACCAACCCTCCGGTAACTCTCAGCGTCGCCTGGTAGGCAACAAGCATTGGCGCGTTCAGCGTCACGGCGTTCAAAGTAGCGTTGAGCTGTATGACGCTCGTCAGGTCAAGATCTGCGTTCATAATCACGTCATCCAGAGTGCCTCCCGAGGTTGTGGCAATGAGCGCCGGCTTGTTCGCGCCGGAAATTGTTCCGTGGCGGATCGTACCACCAAATAAGTTCCAAGGACCGGATAAATCCAGGTTCAGGGTGGTTCCCGTGTTGTCCATCGTGCCAACAAGGGAAATCGTTCCGCCGCTGCGTTGGAAGTTGTTCAGGCTTGATTGGGAAAAGAGGCCGCCAAGAGTCACAGTCGTATTTGTGAGGTTGATCATGCCCGAATTTGTCCAAGTCTGCGAGATATTACCCTGCCCATTTCCCAACTCCAGCGTGCTATCTACCGCCACGATCGTTCCGATGTTGCCCCAATGGCCTTGGAAGGATACCGGTGCTCCGCCCGACACCACGACCGCTCCAGCGTTTGTGAAGTTGTTCCCTAGAATAGTTGCCACGCCGCCATCGGCCAGAATTGTCCCTCGATTGAGGAACGTACCATTCCCAGGGAAATCCCCTGTTACATCGCCGCCCAGGCTGTGAACAGTAAATCCTTGAGCAATGGTCAGTGTTCCTCCCGTGAGGGCGGACAGACCAGTGCCGCCTGGGTATCCGTTGAGGACCACCTGCCCACTGCCGGACAAAGCCTGGTCGCCCGTAAACAACATCCGGCCGCTGCCCGTCACGGTAGAACCAACCGTCAGGATGGCATTGACCGTTAGGCCGTTGGTAATCCTCAACTCCGAAAAACCGGCCACCAGCATGGCCGCGTTAAGCACTACGCCGTCCAGTGTGCCGGAACTTATTCCTAGAGTACTGATCTGGGCCAGAGCATTTGTGCTGCCGACGGTCCCATGTCGGATCGTTCCACCGTCAAATTGCCATGAGCCAAGCTTGTCCAGGTCCAGGATCCCGCTGGTATTGTCCAGCGTGCCAGCCAGCAGGATTGTGCCGCCGCTGCGTTGAAAGTTGTTCAGGCTTGATTGGGAAAAGAGGCCGGCAAGAGTCACAGTCGTATTGGTGAGGTTGATCATGCCCGAATTAGTCCAACTCTGCGAGATATTACCCTGCCCATTTCCCAACTCCAGCGTGCTATCTACCGCCACGATCGTTCCAATGTTGCCCCAATGACCTTGGAAGGATACCGGTGCTCCGCCCGACACCACGACCGCTCCAGCGTTTGTGAAGTTGTTCCCTAGAATAGTTGCCACGCCATTATCGGCAAGGATCGTCCCTCGATTGAGGACCGTGCCATTCCCAAGGAAATCCCCGGTGATAATCCCGCCCAAGCTGTGAACCGTGAACCCCGGTGCGATGGTCAGGGTTCCCCCCGTGAGCGTATACAAACCCGTGTCACCGTAGCCGTTAAGCACCACTTGCCCGCTACCAGACAAAGTCTGGTCGCCCGTAAACAACATCCGACCGCTGCCCGTCAAGGTAGAACCAACCGTCAGGATGGCATTGACCGTTAGGCCGTTGGTAATCCTCAACTCCGAAAAACCGGCCACCAGCATGGCCGCGTTAAGCACCACGCCGTCCAGTGTGCCACCCGTGCCGGCGACAGTAAGACCGTTGGTAGGCGAAAGGATGGTAGCACCTTGAAGCAAACCGCCGGACAGAGAGAAAAGATTGTTCACCCGGATCGTGTTTGAGATTAAAAGCGAACCGCCAGAAATGGCGAAGGATTCCTGGCTTAAGATACTCTTTACGCTGTGCGTGCCGGAAGAGTGCGTGACGGTGATGTCTCCGGGTCGGTCAATCACCACGTCATCATCCGGCCCCGGCAGCGCGCCGGAGCTCCAATTGGCCGGCATGTTCCAATCGCCGCTGCCGCCGACCCAGGAAACCGTTGCTGCCAAACCGTAGTTGGGGAAAGCAAGACAACTCAGAACAAGTCCCAGCGCCAATAAGCTACGGAAAGGCGTTTTCATGGTCACAGTTTTAGTGCGTCCCCTGACCCAAGCTCCTTTTGTGAAAGATGTCAACCTGAATTCTTCTGCCCAAAACAGCCGGAAATCTGAGGGTGAACCACTGCCAATGGATCATCGACCTCGGCGCCACGAGGACTGCTTGCGCATAATCCTCCAGAATCCGCCCATTGCTCGCCGACTATTCGCTAACTCCCAGGACTGATTCTCGGTCATGCTGGTGCCGATGTTCGGCCACAGTAAAACGCCCGTTCTTGAAAATCCTGAGGCTGCCGAGCCCATGCAGTTGCGCGAACCCACAGCGCATTTCAGCACAGGCTCGAACAGTTGGTTAAGGTTTCAAAACGTGGTATCACAAGAAGGCTGCTTTCGATGGGGTTGCTTTCACAACAGGAGGACAGATGGTTTCCGACATTTACGCGCCCGCAAATGATTTCCGTATGAAAGAAAAACAAAAACCATTACACGAGGCCCGGCTCGGCCATATCAAGGCCGCTGTCTGGAGAAACGATACCGAGGTTGGCGTTCGTTACAACGTCACCTTCAGCCGCCTCTATAAGGATGGCGACACCTGGAATTCCACCGATTCGTTCGGGCGGGATGACCTATTGTTGCTGTCTAAAGTGGCGGACAACACACACTCCTGGATCTTTGCGCAAAATCAGGAGGAGGGCGCAACCAAATCGGCGTCGCGCAAAAACGACGACCATTGAGGTTATTCCCAAGGTTCAGGGCTGCTGTTTCCGCCTTGCAGCGTGAAGTTGGCAATCCAGGTCCAACTCCAGACCCGGTTCAATCTCGGGCGGCCGTGTTTCACCGAAAATGCAGTGACCGCCGTGCCGGCGGATGAATTGCTCAAAGCCGTTCAGCGACATGCCGCTGGAGATTGGGGAACGCTCGACCAAACGGATTGGGCAAGTAGCGGCAAGGCCCTTCGGGATGGTGCCCGGCTATTCTCCAGGTATGAATCGAGCGCGGGAAGAAAATTCTGGATTGTCACCGAGGCAGACCGAGCTGTGACCACCGTTCTCTTGCCAGACGATTACTACCTGTCCGCGTATAAATAAAACGACATGGCACCAGCCATGACAGGCGACCATAAAACTTTCTTGGATACGTGAAAAATCCCGATAACCTTTAGTGCGAGCGAAGGCTCTTACTCAGAAGGATTGGCGCGTGGAATACGCGCCTGCCGGAAGCGATAGATGAACTCGCTTAGCCTCGCAATC
>JBBRPK010000161.1:0-12508 GCA_038228235.1 Verrucomicrobiota bacterium | reverse complement strand
TCGCGTCTTGCCACAGGCCAAATTGGGCGCAACGAACGTCATCGTATTTACGCCTCAGACCACTTAGTTGCAATCATACCTCCGTGGATCAGTTGTTAAAATGCAGACCATTTTTTCTCGTGCGTCCTCCACGCCAAGAACGCTCTCCCTGCTATGCCTATGGGCGGGGCTGCTTTTTGGTGGATGTCCCGCCTTCGCTCAGACTTTTGGGGTTTATCGCGAGCTTTGGACCGGGCTGAATGCCAGCAGCAGCGATTTGGGCGCATTGACGAATGCGGGCTTGAATCTCAGATGGCCGGACAATCCTGTGGCTGGTTTCTCGAAAGTTTTTACCAACTTCGAAACGGAGATCAACAGTACGTTTTGGCAGAGTAATTATTTCCAATGAGCAAGGCATTCACTCGGGAATCGGAGGATCTTCCGGAAGTCCCGGCCTTCCCGCGGCGGCCCTCTCCATTACCGCCCGGCGCAAAAAACTATTTTACACCCGACGGGGCCGAACGCCTGCGTGGGGAACTGGCTCGCCTGGCAGAGGAGGAACGCCCCCGTCTCGCAGCCATGCCTGCCGATAGTGACACGAAGCGGCAACTTCAAAGCTTGGACCAAAAAATCGCCCACTTGACCCAAAGCCTGGAGTCAGCAGTCGTCGTGTCCCGTTCCGCGGCGCCTGAGGACCGGGTCCGTTTTGGGGCCACCGTCACGGTGCGCGAGCAGAGCGGCGAGGAAGCACGCTATCGTATCGTCGGCGTGGACGAAGCGGACATAGACAGAGGGTGGATAAGCTGGGTCTCGCCCATTGCCAAAGCATTGCTTAATGCCCGGCTCGGGGAACGTGTGGCCTTCAAATTTCCGTCGGGTGAGGCGGTCTTAGAGGTTTTGTGTATCACCTACGAGTAAAGGCCGACCGACATCCTGCCATGCTGCTCGGAAGGACGGCCCCTGGCGGCGAAAGAAGTTGTCAGGCGAGAAAGCAACCCGTTAAGTTGGCCTTGTTTAAGCCCACAGGGGAGACTCGGTGGACTGAAGTTGATGAGGAATGTTTTTTCGATTTGCCGGAGAGTGATGGGTGCCTGGTGGCCCTTGCGGTCTTCAAAACCGTTGTCGGCCCGTTTCACGGGGCGAGGTAAGTTCGATTCCTACCCTCTCCGCCATTCCCAGCAACCCACCGATCGCAAAGGGAGGAAAGGAGGTGAGGAGCCATGTCGCGTAAAGAAATTCTGAAGCTGACTTCGTTGTCCTCCTGCGCCGGTTGAGCTTCCAAGCTTAGCCAACAGGCTCTGACGCAAGTTTTGCGCCAGCTACCCAGAATAAATGATCCCAACGTGCTCGTGGGAACGGCCATGGCCGATGATGCGGGTGTGTATCGGCTGGATCACGACCGCGCATTGGTGCAAACGGTTGATTTTTTCACGCCCATCGTAGATGATCCTTTCGTTTATGGAGAAATCGCAGCCGCGAACGCCCTCTCGGATATTTATGCGATGGGAGGCCGTCCCCTCACCGCCCTTAATTTAATGGGCATGCCCACAGAGGTTGTTCCGCCCCCGGTCATCAATGCAATCCTGCGGGGCGGCGCTTCGAAGCTGAAAGAAGCCAAGTGCGCGCTGGTGGGAGGCCACACCATCCGGAATCCGGAGCCGGTGTATGGCCTGGCCGTGACGGGGCTCGTCTCGCCGCGACGCATGGTCACGAATGCGGCCGCGCGCGCAGGGGACTGGCTGGTGTTAACGAAACCGCTCGGCACGGGCATCGCCACGACCGGCCTCAAGCGCGGATTGACTCCCCGCTCCCTCGTGAACAAAACCATCAATCTTATGCGTCGGCTGAACACAGCGGGTACGGAATTAGGTGAGAGGGGCCTTGTCCGCGCGGGAGTGGACGTGACAGGGTTCGGACTGCTGGGTCATCTCGGTTCCATGTGCCGCGCCAGTGGAGTGGGGGCAGAGCTCTTCGCGGAGCGCGTGCCGGTCATCAGCCCGGAGGTGTTCGATTTGATTCGGCAAAAGTGCGTGCCCGGCGGCACTCGCGACAACCTTGAGTTCGCCGGCCAGTTTACAGAATGGGACGGAATCAGCGAAGCGCAAAAAATGCTCCTGGCGGACGCCCAAACCAGCGGCGGCTTGTTGTTGTGTGTGCCGCCACGCCGGCTGGAAATGGTTCTGAAGGTTTTAAAGCGCCACCGTACTCAATGCGCGAGCATCATTGGACGCATCCAGCGTTCCCGAAAACCCATCATCCAGGTCAAATCATGATCCAGGCTGCTTTGCGCGCCATTCCCGCCGTCGAGAAAGTGCTTCAATCACTGGGCGACACGGGAATGCCGCGGCCCGCGGTGGCGGCGGTGGTTCGCCGCGAATTAGCGGCGATACGCGCGACCGGGAAAATTCCAGAGGTCGAAAGCGTGGTCAAAAGAATCCGCGAGACACTCCTGAGGCTAAAGCGGACGCGACTTCAGCCGCTGATCAACGGAACGGGGATCATCATCCACACCAATCTTGGCCGCGCGCCGCTCGGCGCCGCGGTGGTGGAGACCCTCGGCTCGATTGCCGCTGCGTATAACAACCTCGAGTACGATGTGGATGGCGGTGAACGCGGCAGCCGCGCCGGTTACCTCGAACACAACCTGGCGCTTCTTTGCGGGGCTGAGGCGGCCACGGTCGTGAACAATTGCGCTGCCGCTTTGGTTTTAATCTTGCGGCACTTTGCCGCCGTGCCCTCGCGTGAGGTCATCATTTCCCGGGGCGAGTTGATTCAAATCGGGGGCGGTTTTCGGATTCCGGACATCCTTGAAGCGAGCGGCGCAAAATTGCGCGAGGTGGGCACGACCAACAAAACCTCTCTGAACGATTACGCCAAAGCGATTGGACGAGAGACGGGTCTGATCTTGAAAGTTCACCGCAGCAATTTTTTCATGGGCGGCTTTGTCGATTCCCCAGCGACAGCAGAAATGGCCACCCTGGCCAGGAAGAAGCGCATTCCCCTGGTCGAGGACCTTGGCAGCGGGGCCATGGTGATGACGGAAAAAATCGGCGCCATTGAGCATGAACCTACTCCGGCAGAGGTTTTGAAACAGGGTGTCGATCTTGTTTGTTGCAGCGGCGACAAGCTGTTTGGCGGCCCGCAAGCCGGGATCATCGCCGGCAAATCCAAGTGGGTGGCGGCGCTCAAACGGGAGCCGTTTTTCCGAGCATTGCGGTGCGACAAGCTGATTCTCGCGGCCCTGCAAACGACGGTGGACCAGTATCTCAGTGGCGATGCCGAAACCTCCACTCCCGTCTTGCAGATGCTCAACACACCAAACGAAACGCTGCGAGCCCGCGCTGCGAAAATCATTGCCGCCCTCGAAGGGCTCGGACTGGAGGCGCGAGTTGGAGCGGGGAAGGCGCAGATTGGCGGAGGGACCTTGCCCCGCTCGATAATTCCATCGGTGACGGTGGATTTGCTGCCCGTGAATGTTTCGTTGCCTGAATTTGCGGGGCGATTGCGCGCTGGCTCCCCGTCTCTCATCGGCTGCATTTCCGGCGGCAGGTTCAAGCTCGATTTGCGCACAATTTTTCCAGCACAAGATGAGGAAGTCGCGCGACTGGTGCGGGCAATTTCGGCCGATGCTTCTCCCTCTGCCCCGCGATGATTTGCTTGGAGTTTCCCAGCCACACTTCTGATGAAAAAACAACGAACCCTCAAGCCCCAACAGGCTTGCCTCATAGCGAACGGTGACCTCCGCCTCACGGCGAACCAAAAATGCTGGCCCGAGCAGGAGAAGATGGAGGCGACACTGACGCGGGCGCTCCAGACCGAAGGCTGGGGGATCGTCCGAGGTCACTCATTTGACCGTGCCAGGAAACATGGGTTTATCGATTCCCAAAAAATGGGGTTGGAGGTTTTCCGCGCGCTAGACCCGAACGCGCCGCTGATTGTCGCCGAAAGCGTATGGCAATACAGCCAGCACGTGTTGCCGGGCCTTTCCACCCATCGCGGGCCTTTGCTGACAGTCGCCAACTGGAGTGGGACCTGGCCGGGTCTGGTTGGATTAATGAACTTGAATGGTTCTCTGACCAAGATGGGCATCCGCTACAGCACAATTTGGAGCGAGAATTTTAAGGACGACTTCTTCAAAGCGGGACTGCGACAGTGGCTTAACGACGGAGTGATCACTCATGATCAAAGCCACGTGCGCGATTTGGCTTTATTGAAGGTGCCGCCGGCAGAGGAGCAGGCTGGAAAACGATTTGCGCATGAGTTCAAGCAGCAGAAGGCTATCATCGGCGTTTTTGACGAGGGTTGCATGGGAATGCACAATGCCATCATCCCCGACGAACTGCTCAATCCGACCGGTGTTTTCAAGGAACGCCTGAGTCAGTCCTCCCTCTATGCCGCCATGTTGCAGGTGCCGGAGCAGGAAGCGCGGGAGGTTTACCAGTGGCTCAAGAAGCGTGGCGTCCGATTCGTGCTGGGGACTGACGAAGCGACCGACCTAACCGAGAACCAAATTCTGCAGCAGTGCAAAATGTACATTGCCGCAGTGCGCATCGCCGACGAATTTGGTTGTTCGGCCATCGGAATTCAATATCAGCAAGGACTAAAGGACTTGGCGCCTGCCAGCGACCTGGTGGAAGGGATGTTAAACAACGTGGAACGTCCGCCGGTTAGGCATTCCGGGACTGGACGTCTCCTCTTTGCCAACGAAGCGATTCCCCACTTCAACGAAGTGGACGAGTGCGCGGGCCTGGACGGACTTGTCACTTATCGGCTTTGGCGCGAGCTGGGGCTTGCCCCGGAGAATACGTTGCACGATTTGCGCTGGGGTCAGCACTACAAGGGCCATGGCGTAAACGATTACGTTTGGGTCTTACTTATCTCCGGCGCCGCGCCGCCTGCGCATTTTTTGGGCGGCTACAAAGGAGCGGCCAGCGAACGCCAACCCCCCATGTACTTCCGCCTCGGAGGCGGAACGCTCAAAGGCATTTCCAAGCCAGGCCATATCGTATGGAGCCGCGTCTTTATCATGGGCGGCAAACTCCACTGTGATCTGGGAGTCGGCAGAGTTGTGGAATTGCCGATGAAGGAGACGGAACGACGCTGGCGCGAAACCACTCCGCAATGGCCTATCATGCACGCGGTATTGGAGGGCATCACCCGCGATCAGATGATGGCCCGGCACAAGTCCAATCATATCCAAGTCGTTTATGCGCCAAATGAGAAACAAGCCCATCGAACCTTGCGCATCAAAGCCGTGGCACTGGCGGAGTTGGGCCTGGAAGTGCATCTTTGTGGGACCGTCAGCCTTGCTGCCCGTTAAGCAATCAAAAGTATCGACGGCCCTTTTAAGCGTAGAAGCAAATCCCAAAGGGATTCTGTGGGGTTACGGGGGAGTGTGGGTGGTTTGCTTGCTATAATCATGGCGCTCCGCCGGAGCTTGGGAGCTTGTTTGGGCGGCTTAACTATCCAAGGCCACTACGATTTGGGTTAGAAGGGCCGCTTGGGAAAGCCAGGCTTTGCCTCGGTGCGGAAGGGACAGTTGAGAATCGGTGGAGGCGCTCAGCGTTACCTTCCTTGACAACCTCCGCCCAAGCTCTGAAAACTCGCCGCCATGATGAATCCACTGATCAGTCAAATCGCAGTTGTCACCGGGGCGGGGCGGGGCATCGGGCGAGCCATCGCCTTAAAACTTGCGCAGGCTGGAGCGGACGTGGTCTGCATTTCGCGGACCGTGGAGAATGCGGAGAAAGTCGCCGGGGAGATCCGAGGATTAGGGCGGCAGGCCTGGGCGCACGCGCTGGATGTGGCGGACGCGGCTGCAGTCGCAGGCGGCAGTGAAAGAATCCTCGCCGAAACGGGGCGAGTCGATGTGCTGGTGAACAACGCCGGCATCACGCGGGATGGATTGATCATGCGCATGAGCGAGGCCGATTGGGATGCGGTATTGAACACGAATTTGAAGGGGGCCTTTTCCTTCACCAAGGCCTTCTCGCGCGCTTTCCTCAAACAACGTGCTGGCCGGATCATCAACATCACCTCGACGATTGGTTTGGTCGGCAACGCCGGGCAATGCAATTATGCCGCCAGCAAGGCGGCCCTGATCGGGTTCACCAAGTCTATCGCGCGCGAACTGGCCTCGCGGGGCGTCACTTGCAACGCGGTGGCCCCCGGCTTTATCGAGACGGATATGACCAGCGCGCTAAGCCCGGAGCTGCGCGCCACCGTTTTAAAGAGCATCCCATTGAATTGCCTGGGCCAGCCGGAGGACATCGCGGAAGCGGTCTTCTTTCTGGCCAGCCCCGCCGCCCGCTACATCACCGGGCAAGTCCTTACCGTGGATGGGGGGTTGGTGATGTAAATTGCTGCTCGACAGCGGGGCAGCTACCCGATAGACAAAGCGCGGTCTTATCCAAAAACCAGACTGCGATGCAGAGCGAGAACAGAACAACAGAGCACTTTTGCGCGAGTCGAGGCTTGACGCTTTCAGGTCCTTGGCGTAGACAGATAGCAACGAAACCGGAGTAAACTCATGGCTGCTGAAAAGACAACTGAACAACGGGTAAAAGAGATTATCGTCGAACAACTGAGCGTCAATGCGGACCAGGTGACGCCTGAGGCCAAATTCATCGAGGATTTGGGGGCGGACTCCCTCGACACGGTGGAATTGGTGATGGCCCTGGAGGAGGAGTTCGGGCATGAGATCCCTGATGAGGAAGCGGAGAAGTTGCAAAGCGTGGGCGATGTCATCAAGTACATCGAAGATTCCCAGCGTAAATAACGGGAATCATTTGCGGGGCAGCTCCGGTTGATCTCAGCGCAGGCTGCCCCGTCGATTTTATGGCCGCCAGCAATTCGACAGAACGCAGAGTAGTTATTACCGGGGTGGGAGCGGTCACTCCCCTGGGCAATAACATCGAGACTCTTTGGGCCAACCTGCTGGCCAGCAAATGCGGAGTGGCCAAAATAGCTCTTTTTGATCCCGCTGGATTCGACACCCAGATTGCTGCCGAAGTAAAGGATTTCTCTGCGGCCGCTTCTTTTCCTTCTCCGAAAGAAGCACGGCGCGCCGACCGCTTTACTCAATTTGGCGTCACGGCTGCCCATCAGGCTTTGCTCGATTCCGGTTTGGACCTGGAGAAAGAGAACCGCGACGAAATCGGCGTGTTTATCGGTTCGGGAATTGGGGGCCTTCATACCACGGCGGAACAA
Organism: Verrucomicrobiota bacterium; assembly: GCA_038228235.1. GTDB lineage: Bacteria > Verrucomicrobiota > Verrucomicrobiia > Limisphaerales > JBBRPK01 > JBBRPK01. Next base: position 5,320 of record JBBRPK010000161.1, on the reverse strand, counting down.
CACAAGGTTTTGTTGAGCAAAGGACCAGGGCGATTGTCGCCCTTTATGATTCCAATGCTCATCCTCAACATGGCTTCGGGTTTGTTCTCGATGTTTTACAAACTACGCGGACCGAACGTGGCCACGTGCTCGGCGTGCGCCACTTCCAACCACGCCATCGGCGAGGCCTGGCGCACCCTGAAAATGGGTGACGCCCAGGTGATGTTCGCGGGAGGCTCTGAGGCGACGATCGTGCCCATCGGCATCGGTGGTTTCTGCGCCATGAAAGCCATGAGCACGCGTAACGATGAACCGCAGCGCGCCTCAAGGCCCTTTGACATGGATCGGGATGGCTTCGTGATGGGTGAAGGCGCCGGGGTGATTGTGCTCGAAGAACTCGAACATGCGAAGGCGCGCGGAGCCCGGATCTATTGTGAGCTGCTCGGATATGGCAACACGGCCGATGCCAACCACGTGACGGCGCCTGCGCCCTTTGGCGAAGGGGCGGCGCGCTGCATGAAAATGGCTTTGCGCAACGCCGGTCTTAATCCTACGGATATCGATTATATCAACGCCCACGGCACCTCCACCCCGCAGGGCGATGTCTGTGAAACACAAGCCATCAAATCGGTTTTCGGCGATCACGCCCGAAAAGTGGGCATTAGCTCAACCAAAGGGGCGACCGGGCATATGCTGGGAGCCGCCGGTGCGGTGGAAATGGCCATCTGCGTGAAGGCACTGGAAAGCCAAACGGTGCCGCCGACCATCAACCTGGACAACCCAGATTCGCAGTGTGATCTCGATTACGTGCCCCACACCGCTCGCGAAATGGAAGTCGATGCCGTCCTTAATAATTCCTTTGGTTTTGGCGGCCATAATGCCTGCCTGGTAGCGAAGAAGTTTGGCTGAAGGCTCCTCCGGTCGTTCGCCGCACACTTTTTTGTCCTCGGCGGCCGCTTTCGCGCTTTCCAGAAGGAGTTTCCGGGGTTACTTTGCACAATACATGGATCCCTGCTCTGATATGATCGCGAGAGTGGCGGTGTTTCGGCGGAGATGTCTTGTCCTGATCGGCGCGGCCATGCTGGCCGGCATTGGCGCAACTTTCGCCGCCACGAATTCAAATCACTGGGCCTTCCAACCCCTGAGGCGACCGGCTGTGCCCGGACGCTCGCATTCGACTCAGGGGGCGATCGATGCGTTTGTGGCCTCTGCTGTGGCCAAGGAGGGGAGCTCGCTCCCCGCCCAAGCCAGCCGTGGCACTCTCATCCGACGGCTCAGTTTTGATCTGCGGGGGCTTCCGCCCTCCCCGGAAGAAGTTTCCGTCTTCCTCGAAGACAAGCGAAGCGATGCTTATGAACGGCTTGTAGAACGTTTTCTTGGTTCAGCCCGTTATGGGGAGCGTTGGGGGAGACACTGGCTCGACATTGCGGGCTATGCTGACTCGAATGGATATTTCAGCGCGGACTCCGACCGCCCTTTTGCTTGGAAGTTTCGCGATTACGTGGTCCGCTCGATCAGCTCGGACAAACCCCTCGATCAGTTTATTCGAGAACAAGTGGCCGGGGACGAACTGGCTGGCTACGTGGCGGGTGGCGACATCACACCGGAAATGATTGATCCTCTGATCGCCACGCACTTTTGGCGCGATGCCCCGGACGGCACGATGGAAAGCGACGGGAATCCGCTGGAAGTGAAAGTGGACAAGTATGCCGTCATCGAGGGGAGCGTGCAAATTTTCGGCTCGGCCTTTCTGGGCCTGACACTGCAATGCGCCCGTTGCCACGATCATAAGTTCGAACCCGTCACGCAGGAAGAATACTACGCGTTGCAAGCGATTCTGCGGCCGGCCTTTGATCCCAACCATTGGCTAAAGCCAAGCGAGCGGGCGATCGAGATAGGAACTCGGGCGGAACGCGAAGCCCATCAGCGCCAGACCGCTCAGATCGAGCGTGATTTAAAGACCCTCCAGGAAAGCCTCGAAGGTTTGACCGCGCCTTTTCGCAAACAGGCCCTCGAAGAAAATCTCAGGCCGATCCCCGCGTCGTTGCGGGAGGCCATCCACAAAGCTCTCGACACCAAAGAAAAGGAGAGGACTGACGCGATGAAGTCGCTGCTGAAGACTAACGCCGCGCTGGTGGACCTGAATGGGGAGATTCTCCAGAAAAAGTTTGCCGCGTTCGGGGCGGCGGCAGACCCTCTGAGACAGGCAATAAAGGCGGCGGAGAGGGATAAACCGATCCCATTGGAACGAATTGCCGCCTTGTTCGAGCCGACTAACGCGCCTCCGCCTCATCATCTTTTCCTCCGGGGTAATCATGCGAATGAGGGGAAAGAGATCGCTCCTGGGATTCCGAGCATATTCCGGCTGGCCTTCCAGACAACGGCTGGTTTGCCTGGCAAGGGAGGGGAGTCGGCTCGATTTTCGGAGGAGGACGCTCAGAGTGGTTTGAGCGGGGTTTCGGCTGGACAAGATTTCAAACCTGTTTCTTCGGGCCGACGCCTGGCGCTCGCCAACTGGTTAACATCCCCGCAGAACCCGATTGTCGCCCGCGTTCTCGTCAATCGCCTTTGGCATTATCATTTCGGCGAAGGGCTGGCCAGCACAGTCGATAATCTTGGACAGAGTGGCAAACCCCCGGTTGCTCCGGAGTTGCTCGATTGGCTGGCCAGCGAATTGGTTGAATCGGGCTGGAGTTTGAAACACCTTCATCGACTGATTCTGAACTCCGCGACTTGGAAGCATGGGCCGAATTTTCCCGGAACCGGGGAATCGGGATCACGAGGAGTAACTGGTCAAGGCAAAGGGCGGCGCGAGGAGTCAGCGGGGGGAGCGCGGCCTGTCGAGGCGAAGTATTGGGCCTTGATCGCTGAACCTCGGCGACTTGATGCGGAATCTCTCCGCGATTCGATGCTGGCGGTCAGCGGCGAACTCGATCTAACGTCCGGCGGTCCTTACGTGCCGACGACAACTGACCAGCAGGGGCAGGTTATCATCGATGAGAAACAGCCGGGGGGGCGGCGGCGCTCTATCTACCTTCAGCAGCGGCGCACGTTCCCAGTCAATTTTCTCGCGACATTCGATGGGCCAGCCCACAATCCGGTATGCGTGCAGCGCGTTTCTTCCACGGTCGCTTTGCAATCACTCTCCATGCTTAACTCCGAATTCGCGCGCGCGCGGGCGCGGGCCTTCGCCCTGCGCGTCCTGGGCAGGGAGGGCTTGCCCGATAAACCTCTCGGGAACCAAAGCAGGCCCCTTGATGATTCCAGTTCGAAACAGAGAAGCGGACTGACGCCGGCCGTTGATTTGGAAGGACGGAGCAGGGCACTTCGGTTCGCTTTTGACCTGGCCTACACCCGTCCCCCGACAGCCGATGAGCTTTCTGCGGCGGAGGCTTTTCTCCGGAAGCAAGAAGGAGCCTACTCCGGGAAGACTGACGCCAGGGAGCGAAGTTGGGTTGACTTATGTCAAATGCTGCTGGCGAGCAACGCGTTTCTTTATGTGGACTGATTCTACCTATGCCTTAAACAGGCGGGCTTTTTTGCGGGGTTCAGCGGGCGGGCTGGGATCGCTCGCCTTGACCCATCTGCTCAGTCTGGATGCGCGGGCGGCTGACAAAGACACTGTTTTGCCCTCTCCGCTGGCTCCTAAATCTCCACATTTTACGCCTCGCGCGAAATCGGTCATCTGCCTGTTTCAACATGGCGGTCCGAGTCAGATGGATCTCTTCGACCCCAAGCCGGAGTTGAACAAGCGCGACGGCCAGGATCATCCCGGACAGCTTGAGATTCATTTCGACAAACAAGCCGGCAAGTTGTTGAAATCCCCTTTTGTCTTCCGCCCCAACGGTCAAAGCGGGATGCAGTTGTCCGAACTCCTTCCACACACCGCGGGCATCGCGGATGAAATCACCCTCATCCGGTCGATGAAAACTGACTCGGTGGATCACGAGTCCGCGTTGCGGATCATTCATAGCGGGAAGTTCCAGGCCGGGCGGCCCGCCTGGGGGGCGTGGGTGATTTATGGGCTTGGCGCCGAACGACAAGATCTGCCCGCGTATGTGGTGCTCAGCGATCCAGGCGGATTGCCGGTAGATGGCATTCATAACTGGACCTCCGGCTGGCTGCCGGCAGTTTATCAGGGCACGCAAATTCGGAGTGAGGGGACGCCGGTGTTCAACCTGGAACCGCCGGCGGATGTGACGGCGCCGGCGCGAGTTAACCAGTTGCGCTTGCTCGATGCCCTCAATCGCTCGCATTTGGCCGCGCATCCGGGCAATTCTGAGTTGACTGCGCGCATTCGCAATTTCGAGGTGGCAGCGCGGATGCAGACCTCCGTCAGTGAGGTGCTCGACCTATCTCGGGAGCCTGAATCCATCAAACGGCTCTATGGCTTGGATCATGCGAACAAATCAACGGCGAATTATGCCCGACGTTGTTTGATGGCCCGGCGATTGGTTGAACGAGGCGTCCGTTTTGTGCAAATCTATCTGGGTGGGCAGCCTTGGGACACTCACGACAAGAATTCGGAGAGGTTGCGGGGTTTGTGCGAGATGACCGACCAACCCAGCGCCGCCCTGGTGCTCGACCTCAAGCAACGCGGACTTCTCGACGAAACCATCGTCCTCTGGACCGGGGAGTTCGGCCGCTTGCCTGTCTCGCAGGGCAAAGACGGTCGCGATCATAACCGACATGGGTTTTCCCTCTGGTTGGCAGGGGGTGGTTTCAAGAAGGGCTATGTGCATGGCGCCACGGATGAATTCGGCTACCGCTCAGTGCAGGACGTGGTCAGAGTTTACGATCTTCACGCCACGCTCCTGCAGGCGCTCGGCCTGGACCACCGCAAGCTCACCTATCCCCATGAAGGGCGCGACGATAGTCTAACGGATGTTGCCATCACGGACGCGAAACCGGTTCCAGAACTGTTAGCTTAGAGCCTGTTTTAAAATTCCGTAAGGTGCTGTTTTCGCGGAAAAGGCTGGATGGCGAGGCGCAACGAGCGAGCATACCCGCCAGGGGTCTGTGACCGCGGAGCAACAAAGCCAGCGGGCCTTTTCCGCGAAAACCCTCCGGGCGGCGGGTCTTTTGTCTGCGGCTTGCGTTGACTCGGCCATCACAGCCCGCTGCGGGGATGCTCCGGCCTCGCCGCCTTGGCCACAGCCAAAATCACTCACCGCAGGACCCCACGCAATTTTAAAACAGGCTCTTAGCCGTAACTATGCAGTAGAGGCGCTAAAAATACTTGAGGCCATTAACACAACGATTGGATTGAGAAGCACTTACAGCACAAAATCCTACTGCATTGCAGTCGGGTTTCGCCCCCGATTGGTTCCTGCAAATCGTG